>CAZOEF010000001.1:176371-421967 GCA_964578845.1 Candidatus Woesearchaeota archaeon | reverse complement strand
TATATACTATACTATATACATATTTAAAAATAAAAATAAAGAAAAATCAATTTTTATTTTCCTTTTTAAATTATCTCTTTTTCCACACGAAATCAAAGGGTCAGGGGGATCTTATTTTAATAATATTAATATTTTCACAAAAAATAATGTATTTTTCCCTTATTTTAATGGTTATTATTCAATCATCAAAATCTTTATATACTAACAGCTTTTCTTGTCGTTATGACACTTGACAAAAAGCCCCTTAAGGAAATAGTCGGTCGTATGGTTGTGACTAAAGAAGGCAAGAGATTAGGCATGGTTAAGGATATCACTTTTGAGACCCGAACAGGAGAATTGATTCAATTGCTTCTAAAAGAGCAGACAACTTACACAAAAAGCCTTAATCTAGAAGTAAACACTTCAAAAGAAACAGTCGTTCCTTATAATGCAATTATTGCAATAGGTGATTTTGTAGTTGTTTCAGAAGAAGACCTTCTTTAATTATACAAATCTTTTTAAACTAAATATTTTACTCATAAATATGCAACTAATAGGATTTAACTTTACAAAAATAATAGCTGAAAAGAAAGAAGGCTTCAAAAGGAGCAATATAACCACAAATATAGAGTTTACAGATATTCAAAAAGAACAATCTAATCTTCTTAAGGAATCAGAAATAGTTAAAGTATATTTCAAAAATTCTATAAAATACGGAGAAGATAAAAAATCTGTTCCATTAGGAGAGGTTTTATTTGAGGGATTTTTAGTGTTATCTGTCAACGAAGATGAATCTAAAAATATAACTAAATCATGGAAAAAGAAGGAGCTACCAGGCACATTCAAAGTAGCTCTCTTTAACATTATCCTTCAAAAATGTACTGCCAAAGCGATCATTTTAGAAAATGAAGTTGGTTTGCCTGCCCATATTCCCTTGCCTAAAATAGGAACAAAGAAGAAGTAATTTTTCTGAATTTTGATAAAAATCAAATCTTTCCAAGTTTTCCGAAATCAAGAACTTCTTTTCCATTTATTATTTTTACCTCAAATTTATTTAAGTCAAAATCCCATGCTAAGCCTAAGTCAAAATCTCTTGGATCAGTTCCTTCTATAACCGGAAAAAAACTAGGCAAAATTATAATATTCTTAGATTTATATTTACCCTCTAAAAAACACTTGTATTTTTCTTTTCTTACTTCACTTTGTATAGTTATAGCAGGGTGTGCGTGTCCAATTATCCAATATTTCACATTCTTATCTCTGATTATTTCTCCAAAATCTCTATCCCCGTGCAAGAATGCAAATTCTTCATATAAATAATAGTCAACTATTTCAATATTTTTTTTATTAGTGACAAAGCCCGTAAAAATATCATGATTTCCCTTCACAATTATTATTTCTCTGGTTTTAGTTCTCAAAAAGTCAATCAAGTCAAGTATTTCTTTCCATTCATCTTTGAGTATTTTGCCGAATTCGTGCTTTAAGTCACCAAGTACTATTATTTTGTCAACTTTCCCTGTCTCTAAAAAGATTTCCTCAAAATCATTTATAATTTCATGGTAGATTTGTGAAGGCAAAAGCACACCATTTCTTCTCAAGCTTTCTTCATAGCCAAGATGCAAATCTCCAATTACTAAAATTTTTTTCCTATTCTCAATCAATAAGCTTTTACTTATAAATTTTATTTTATTCATAAAAATTAGAAAAATATAAACTAGTTAAGTCTTCTCTACGAACTTTCTAAAGGACCCTTTCTAGCCCCTCTCTATTTCTCTCCACACACAATTTCTGTCCAGCTTCTACAAGTTCTCTAGGAACATAAGCCATTCTAGATGGAGTGTTTGCCTCTTCTTTAGTATAACCTGAAATATGGCCTGGGCTCTTTTTCGATTTTTCTCCTGCAACAAAAACATATATTCTTCCTAAGTAATTAAGCATAATCAACTTAAATCTAAGAACTATTTAATTCTTTACGTCTTCCTTGACTCTCTGCCTAAGATAAGTCACCAAAGTTACTAATATCCCAAACATATCTATCAATATTATCCAGCTCCAGATTGATGAAAAATCCATTCCTCCAGGGCTAACTCCATCAGGCGGCGAGTAAAATACACCCTTGCCTGAATAATACAGCATAAACACAGCAACGATCAAAACTATAACAAGTCCGGATAAAAGAGCAATAAGCCTATGATACTCTTTCTTCAATTCCTGTCTTTCCTGAGTCTTAACCATTATAATATAGAATTCTTATTTTTATAAATCTATTTCTTCTTATTTTCTATCGCTTTCAGGTGCAACTGATGCATCCTTTTTAAGAATTGCAGCTTATCTTCCATCTTTATCAGGTCGGCATGGCTCTGCATAATCAGATTTAATCCAAAGGGAGAAACCAAAGGTATTCTAATATGCTTTATTTTTATATTTCCGTTTTCTATATTTTTTAATATAAGCCTTGCATTATTCACATCCATCAAATCTTCAAATACTTCTCTTCTCGCTTCCTGCAATATTGGAAACTCGTTGCTTATTTTTTTTACAGCTGTCAATAAGAATTGTGAGTGCATCTGCTGCTTTCCCACTGTCTTAGTCCTTCCTTTATAGCTTCTAAGTATCATAAGGCTTCTTGAAGCGCAATGCCTAAATCTTCTTTGCAGAACATCAGTCCTTTCAATAGCCTCTTTTAAGATAATCTCAAGGTCTTTGCTTTTGACAAAATCTATTATTTTCTTTTCTTCTAATGTCTCTCCAGCTATATAAAATCCATTGTCGTTTATTCCTATTTCTACATCTCTGCTTCTAAGCCTTGCAGCAGCATACCCATAAGCTCTCGATAATGCATCATTAACTCTCCTTCCATAGACTGTGTGAAACAACAAAAATTCTTTATCTCGTTTGAACTTTTCAACTACTATAGTCCGGTCATCTGGTATTTCGGAAAAGTCATTTTGCTCTTTGAAATAATAGTATATCTGTTTAGCTATTTCATCAGAGCAATAAGCATACTCTTTTATGAAATCTATACAAACTTGCTTTAGTTTTATTCTTTCCTTTACTAGTCTCCTGAATTTTCCTATATCTGTTCCAACATCAAAACTCAAAGGCAGCATTTCAGAGAACCACGAAGGTATAGTGGGATTTCTGGAAACATCTGCTCTTACATAAGCCTTCATTCCTCTGGTATACATAAATTGGTATTTCTGCCCGCCCAAAACAAAAACATCGCCTTTCTTCATCCTCTCTAAGAATCCTTCATCTATTTTTCCTACTGTCTGCCCCTTTCTTTCCACTGGAGCTGTAACAACAACCTCAATAAATCCTTCTTCAGGTATTGTTCCTATATTAGTCATATAGATTATTCGAGCAAGTTTTCCTTTTTTCCCTATTTCGCCAGTGCCTTCATCATACCAAATTTTAGCATAGACGTGCCTATGCTCTAAAGCATAATCTCCTGCCAAGTAGCTGACAACAGAATAAAAATCCTCTTTGGTCAAATTAGAGTAACAATAGCTCTTTCTTATTAGTTTAAGCATCTCTTCAGCTTTCCATATTTTAGTTATAGCCATTCCATATATCTGCTGAGCTAAAATATCCAGAGCGTTTTTAGGAATATCAACCCTGTCTATTTTGCCTTCAATCATATCTTTCATCAGCACCGAGCACTCCACTAAATCATCTCTGTCTTGTACGATGAATCTTCCTTTTGGGTTAGAGTGAAGTTTATGTCCAGCTCTTCCTATCCTTTGTAAAGCTCTAGCTACGCCTTTAGGCGACCTTAATAATATAACTAAATCAATGTTACCAATGTCTATTCCAAGCTCAAGGCTTGTGGATGAGACAACGACTTTAAGCTCCCCCTTTCTAAGTCTCTCTTCAATTTCAAATCTCTTGTCTTTGCTCATAGAGCTATGGTGCGCACCTATTATCCCGCTGTATTTTCCGGGAAAGTGCATATCTAAATAATGGATTATTTTTTCAGTCGCGTTCCTTGTATTAGTGAATATTAAGGTTGTCCGATGCTCCTCTATCAATCCATCTAATATATGATAAAGCCTTTTCTGGTTATCTTGGCTTTCTGTTTCTATCAAGTCTTTACTAGGGCTGATTAATCCAATGTCTATTTTTTTGTCCAATTGGACTTTTGCGATTAAGCAGTCCCTTTCTTCCCCGACTAAAAATTTAGCTATCTCTTCTATTGGCGCTATTGTAGCGCTAAGCCCTATTCTGACAGGATCGATTAGGCTGAATTCACAGAGTCTTTCCAAAGTTAAGCTCATATACACACCCCTCTTATTAGCCATCGCGTGAATCTCATCAACCACCAAAAACTCCAGTGCATTAAGATTATCAACAAACTTTTTTGTAGTCAGTACTATAGCCAAACTTTCAGGAGTTGTAACAAAAATATGCGGAGCCTTTCTTGCCATCTTTGCTCTTTCAGTTGCAGTAGTATCTCCTGTCCTTAGCCCAACGCGTATTTTTTGCATCGTGAGACCCTTGCTTTCTGCTAATTCCTCAATTTCTTTTAGAGGTGTTTCAAGATTAACAAAAATATCATTTGATAATGCTTTAAGCGGGGAGGTGTAGACTGCATAGATCTTGTCTTCAAGTTCATTCTTTAACGCAAGCCCAACTAAGTAATTGATTATGCTAAGGAAAGCTGTTAATGTCTTAGTCCCTCCGGTAGGCGCACTTACCAGTATATTTTTTCTTTCCCATATTGTCTTGACACCATATAACTGCGTTTTAGAAAAGTCATCAAATTTCCCGAAGAACCATTCATTAACTAAAGGGTGTAGAGTCTTCTTTACTTCTAAAGCAGAGTACGGCTCAAGGTATTCAATATTACCATTAGCCATTGTTTATATTCGATTTTATTGATTTAAGAATTTATCGATTGCTAAGGATTTGAATACTTACATAAGCCCAGATCCAAGGTTCTATTAATTCAACAACTATAAAAACCGAATAACTTTCTTTATTCAATGCCTCAGATCTCAAAAGAAAAAAGAGAAAAAATATCAGAACAGATCCTGGCTTACTTATTTTCAGTCTCGCCAGAGTCTAAGTTCACTTCAGAAGTAGCAAAAGAAATAATTAGAGATGAAGAATTCACTAAAGCCCTTCTCGAGGGTTTAGAAAAGAAAAAGTTAATAGTCCAAATAAGAAAAAGTCCGGCAGGCACAGAATATTCCAGGCGCCAACGTTGGAGGCTTTCTAGCAATGCTTACGAAGTATACAAAAGGATGAGTGGAAGGTAAAATTTATGCAATTCCACTACTGCAATAATCTTTAAAATCTAAAATATCCTCGAAAATCAATGGATGAATATAGATTAAGGGAAGCTTTTCAAAAAATAAAGGATGATATGAGTTTTCTTCATCAAGAGATAGAAGAAATTAAACGAACTCTGCAGAATATTACAACACAAATGAAAGAAAATCAATCATTCCAACACTCAAATCCAACAATCAATAATATTCCAACACATAATTACCCTTTAGAAGCTCCTAAAAGCCAAAATAAGAGTATTTCCATAGGAAATGAAGGGGTTCCAACAAACCAACAAACAATCCAACCAACAAACCAACACCCCTCCATTTCCACTGGAGGTGACAAAATTGACCATCTAAAACGGGTTTCAGAGATTCTAGGATCTCTCGATGAGCTTAAAAAAGAAGTTCGCATTAAATTCAAGAAATTAACTAATCAGGAGATGCTAATATACTCAACTATCTATCAGCTCGAAGAAGAAGGGTTTAGCGTAGATTATTCATTAATAGCAGGCAAATTAGGACTTACCGAGATCTCAATCCGTGATTACATAAGAAAGATAATAAATAAAGGAATCCCCCTCGATAAAATAAGGGAAAATAACAAAAAGATCATCCTTTCAATACCTTTAGATCTGAAGCAAATAGCCTCACTAAATACCATTATTCAACTAAGGGAATTATAATTACTTAATCGGCACACCGAAAAGATTTCTCTAAGTACGACTAAGTTTTTCTTTCTCGGCAATTCAGCCAAATTTGGCCATTTTAGGCTCTATAAGCCTCAAATTTAATCCTTGCTCACCCTTTTTCTCAGAAAAATTGCTCTCAACACAGGCAATCTTCCCTCACTTTTGGTCTAAAAATTAAGTTTTCTTCAATAAATTGGGTTTTTCTATCACTTTTTGTCTGAAATATTGCTATTTTTTCGATGCTCTTATTCTCACTTTTGTTAACCATTTCTTTTTTATTCATTTTCAATCAAATTTCCTCTTTTTACTCTCACTTTTTTCATCATTTTTCACCAATTTTTTTGATTTTAACTCTCACTTTTCGCTTTTTTCTCAATCTTTTGGCAATTTTTTGTATTTTTTCTTGCCTTTAACTCTCACTTTTGCATATTTTTCGAGTTTTTCCTTCACTTCATCACTCACATACACCCTTTTTTTGCCAGAAGGTTCGGTTAATTCTTGTATCAAACCCTCACTTTTCGCTTTTATCGCATTTATTTGGCCTCTAATAGTGGATCTCTCTTTTCCAAGTAATCTAGCTAAATCTTCATAACTAAGCTTCATTTCTGAGTTCATCAATGCAAAAACTATCAATCTTTCATTACTTGACAATCCTTGTAAAATATCATAGAAATTAGCTGTTTGAACAGGTGTTTGGACAGCTTCCTCAACACTATAAACAGCTGTCTGTTTAGCTAAAACAGGCGATTTTTTGGACAGCTGTTTATTTTGCTCAGCCAAATCCATAAAAGAAAGCGCTTCCTTCACTCCCTCAATCTCATCATTTAACGAGGACATTTCTCTTTTCAGCTCGTTTAAGAAATCAAACAGCTGTTTGTCCCTGCTGTCAAGGTGTTTAATCCACTTTCCAACAGCATCAAAATCTTTTTTTACTTCTTTGAAACTACTTTTTGTTTCTTTTTCAAGTTTATCCACTTTTTTATTGTTGAACAATCCAAACATATCTTATTTTTAAGCGGTATAATATATAAATATTGCGTTTTTATCATTATTTTCAGTAGTGAAAATAAACAGGTTTTAAACACCCTTAAACAGCACTTAAACACCCTTTTTTTGAAACAAACACCTGTCCAAACACTAGTAAACACCTGTCCAAAATAGGCTAAACACCTGTTTAAGTGTTTTTATCGTCGATTATCTAGAAGGGCATAACAAATCCTTATTTTTTCAAGGACAATCTATATAAATAGGCGTTTCTTATGATTTCTAGCTATAAAGCTAAAAAGGAGGTTAAAAATGGCAAAGGAAGGAAGGAGTGCTATTGACTGGATTGCTTATGTCCTGGTTGTTATAGGCGCACTGAATTGGGGCCTAGTAGGTCTTTCAAGCTTCAATGGAGTTTCCTATGATTGGGATCTCGTGGCTTTGATTCTTGGAAGTGTCCCTTGGTTAGCTGCAATAGTTTATCTATTGGTAGGCCTTTCAGGAATTTGGGTATTAGTCAAGCTTTTCAAGTAAGCCTAAAAAACCCAAAGTAACTTTTTATTTTTTAAATTTCAGGATCTCAAAAATCAAAAAATTTGCCTCAATAATAATGTGAGGCGCGAAGCGCCGAACGCGCACGGCAATACTCAAATATATAAATTCGCCTAACCCCTTAAAATCCAATGAAGAAAGAAGTAATAGAAAAATTAGCAGCCCTTATCACAGCGGCTTTTGGTTTAGTTGCTGCTCTAGCCTGGAACGAAGCCATCAGGTCTTTGTTCGCAGAAGGAGGGGCGTTATATTTCCTTTCGCAAGGAGGTCCATGGATCTATGCTATACTAGTCACGATCTTAGCCGTAATAGCTACAATATGGATAGGAAAGGTCTCAGAAAGGGCAAAAATCAGAGAAAAGGCAAAGGACCAGAAAACTATATTAAGAAGAAAGGCTTCAAGATAATAGGCTTTTGGCACCCACTAGTGCCATTCTTCTTTCGCCTAAAAAATACAGCGAAATATTAAATTCATAAAAAACTTGAAAATAGAATGATTGCAATAACAATAACTCTTTCAGCACTTCTTGCAATAATAGCAGGTATAATCATAATAGTCTGGAAAAGATCCCTTAATTGGGTAGTAGGCCTATATCTAATACTTTTTGGTATCTTGCAATTCTTCGGAGCGTACATAGATTTATCCCCTCCTTTGTAGCTAAAACTTTCTAGCGTTTCTAATAACTTTTAGAGCTACCAAGAAGTTCGGTTAAACCAGTTAAATTAATAATGTCTAGAGAAGGTATTTTTGGAGAAAAATCATCTACTTTGACAGGATATTGATAAAAAGTATCTCAAACCCTCAAATTTAGGAGCTACAGAACAATTCAAAGTCACTTATGCGTAAAAACTTCGCACAAGATACATTAACTGAACTCTAGATAAGTTCGTTTAATCCTTAATAAATACCACATAATTAAGGCCAGATCTATAAGCATCTGATTTAGGCATTAAATGGCTTAATGTAATGTAAGTTGTTGAAGCATCTAGAGCCCGATTTCCTAAATTTGAAAGCACCTCTTCAATAGTGCGCCCTTCATAAATTTCTTCTCTAAATCCCTGTTTACTTAAGTGCTCGCTCAGCCAGTCCATCTTAATCTTTTGGGAAGATCTTTTAAAAACTTTACTCGTTAAATCTTCTTGCTTACGCTAAAAACTTTCTGCATGTCCACAAAGCAATAACTTTTAAGCGAAAACTAAAATATTTAACATAAATAAGAGTTCGTTTAATTAATGCAGTAATATTTAATTTTTGCCAAAATATTTCAACAATTAAATAAGTTCGTTTAATTTTTATCTAAATTTGCTCGATATCCATAAACATAGCTTGGCCTTTTCCCAGGCAATTGTTCATCTATTACCTCTCTTATAGCTCTCCCGTTTTCACACAGCCTGTCTAAAAGATCTATAGTCCTTTCCTGGTCTGTTATTCCTATATTTATTGCAATAATCTTAGGTGAAACATAAACATCTTTTTCTCCTTCAGATGTCAATCGCCTAAGAACCTCATAAACTCTTTCCTCAACAATATTATCGATTCCATCCATCATTAGTCCAGATTTTGAAAGCTTTTAACCCTTCATTATAATTTTAAAGTTCGACAGCTTGTATATATTCCAGAATTACGTCGATAAGTTGTATCGTTAACTACTGCTTTCTTTTATATTTTTCAGTAGCTAATGCGTTCTACAATGGAAAATATTACTATTTGTTCTGAATGCGGCGGAATAATGACTGAGCCTTTATGCATCTCCTGTTTTGAGAATGAAGTAAATCTTTGGCTTAACGATCAAATCATTTCCACTCAAAAGTTCTCTTTAATTAATGCAGAGCTCAATAACCTAATAAAATTAGTGTCCCTTCTTCCTAGATCTCACATGAGGTGCATAGTATGTTCACATCAGATGCATAACATCTGCAACTATTGCCTTGTGAAAGAGACGTCTGAAATAATAAAGCAATATATATCAGATGAAGATGCTTTAATGATTTTTAATTATTCTCCCCAGGAATTTGGTTTTCAAAGGAGCTAGTTACCTCTTTCGGATGAATAAGTTCGTTTAATGTAATTTCCAAGTTACAATAAACCTATTTATAGAAGTCATGCCTTTAAGATGTATGCAAAAAGACACCGAGATCTGCATGAACTGCTATAGGGCATTAACTAATCCTATTTGTGAATCATGCTATTCAAATCAAATAGCTGTCTGGCTCAATGATTATTCTGACGTGCCTAAAGCTTTCAAAAACCATATTGTCTCAAAGATTATAGATAGCATAAATTATAATGGGTTTAGCCAAACTACCTGCCTTTTATGTAATGAAGAAAATCTGTCGATCTGCACCTATTGTTTTTTCTTTAAGGTTGAAAGAATCCTTAAGGATTCAAACCTTTCAGAGCACATGACAAAAAAATTCCAGGAATTATTCAATTATAAATTATATAAAGGGGAATACATGCCTGCGTTAGATACTGCCTCATTGAATTAACGTTTCTTGTCTCTTAAATATTCAGCAATCACTACCGGCAGGCAGATAACAAACACTGCCCCTATTACAAAATAATAGCTCACGTAAATACTAGATAGTACTTGCAAAAGGTTTATGCCTCTAAAGATCAAAGGAATAATAGTCAAAAAATCCAGAACAAAACCGACTGCCAGGAATATAATGCCTAAAAAGAAGCCCTCTTTAGCTGTTTTTTTCGCCTTTTTATCTTTGAAATAATAAAGGCTTCCAATAGCTGTCAATATGATCAATACAGCTAGCCCTATTATGTTAGTCAACAAATCACTAGGATTATCAAACCCTAAAAAGAATAATCCTGCCCCAATAATGAAAGTTGCTATATAGATTAAAATCCCTAAAATTATTGCCCTTTTATAATTCATATATTTATCATTATCTTCAGGTTTTTAAAATATGCTCTTAACTAGTAAACATCCAAACATCTTTAAACATTATTAACTGACAATATTATGGCACTTATCAACCCGCACATTAACTTCAACGGCAATGCCGAAGAGGCACTCAATTTTTATAAATCAGTATTTGGAGGTGAATTGACTAAGATTATCCGCCTCAAGGATATATCTGGTCCTGAGTTCCCTGTCGCAGAAAAAGATGCAGATTCTATACTATTCATTGGTCTGCCAATCGGTAAAAATGTTCTGATTGCCAATGACGTTCCAGAAAGTATGGGGCGAGTGAATGAAAATGAAAACAGGTCTAAGATATCTATTAGCGCAGAAAGTAAGGAAGAAGCCGACAAGTTATTTAACGGCCTTTCAGCAGGCGGAACAATTGAGGCGCCCATGGGCGACAGCCCTTGGGGTTTGTATTTTGGAATGTTTAGGGATAAGTTTGGTATCGAATGGATAGTCAATTTTGATTCAAAACATAGCGGGCACGAGAAATAATAAAATCGAGGTTTCATCTGGGGCTATGCTCAGGTTTTTAAACCGTTAAAGTTTCCCTCTTCAATGAAAAACAAGAAATCTAAGTTTCCTAAGAAGGATTTTGCTAAAAAGCCTCAGAAATTTGTCCAAAGAGAGGCAAAAGAAATAATCCTCGAGGAGATAAATCCTAGCCTGGTCGGAAACACTCTTTTGTTGCATGGAGTGATAGACAGGGTATCTCAGACTTCAGGACCTACCTTATTTGTCTTGACAGATGGAACAGGAACTTTAGTCCTGAAAGGATTTGCCGGAGCAGGAGCAAGAGCCCATCCAGAAATAGAAGAGAAACAGGCTGTAAAAACTAAAGTAAAGCTCAATGAATATAACGGGGCTTTTGAGGGAGAAATAATTTTTATAGACGCGCTCTCACAGGCAGAGACAGAAAAATTCAACAAGAAAGTAGCAGACACCCTGAAGAAAAAGGCTGCTCCTAAAGACACAGAGTTTTTGGTAAAAAGCCCAATACTAGACAAGCTGAAAGATTCATTCATTAAGGCTGCGACAGAAATCCGTCTGGCAATAATGCAGAACAGGCCTATAATCATTAGGCACCATAACGATGCTGACGGGTACAGCTCAGGGTTTTCTTTAGAAAGAGCTATCCTTCCGTTGATAGAGAAACAGCACGGATTCGGCAAGGCTGCTTGGGAATTCTACACCCGCGCACCGTGTGCAGCGCCGTTTTATGAAATAGATGACTCTATCAGGGATACTGCAAATTCATTAAGGAATGCTGCAAAGTTCTCAAACAAAATGCCTTTAGTGATTATAGCAGATAACGGCTCTACTGAGCAGGATCTTCTTGCAATACAGCAGGGAAAAGTCCACGGGATGGAATTTATTGTTGTTGACCACCATTACTTTGAGAAAGATGTGATTTCCCCAGAGGTTCTTGTGCATATCAGCCCGTTTTTAGTAGGAGAAGACGGCGCTAAATTCTCTGCCGGAATGCTCTGCACAGAACTTGCGAGATTCATAAATCCTGTCGAGAACATAGAGCAGATTCCTGCAATGGCTGGCTTAGCAGACAGGATAGATAATCCAGAAGTAATGAATGCGTATCTGAAGATAGCAGAAAAGAGAGGATACTCAAGGCAATTGCTAGACGATATAGCGACTGTCATAGACTTTGTTTCTGCAAAGTTAAGGTTTATGGAAGCTAGAGAATATATTGAAGTTGTCTTCGGTGAGCCGCGCGATAGGCAAAGAGAATTAGTCAGCTTGCTAAATCCATACATCAAGAATTTAGAGGCTAAAGGTTTAGAGATAGCTAAGTCAACAGCGATAATAGAGAAGTTAGGCAGAGTTAACCTGCAGTCATTGTCTATAGGAGATACTTTCCCAGGATTTGGCTTCTATCCTAAGCCTGGAAAAGCAATAGGATTGTTGCACGATTTCGCACAGAAAGACAAGAAGCTTTCCTCTTTGGTCACAGTAGGATTAATGGATACAGCAATAACCATCAGAGCGACAGACGAAGCTAATTTCTCAGTCCATGAGCTGATAGAGCTTATTGAGAAAAATATTCCTGATGCCTTTGTCGAAGGCGGCGGCCATAAAAACGCAGGATCAATAAATTTCGTTCCTAATAAGCAGAAGCAAGTAATTGAGCTTCTGAAGAATTATATAAAGAAATTATAATTAAAAAATAAAATTAATTTTGATTAGTCATTAGAAGCCTTTCTTCTTCTTATAACAATCTCTGCAAAGTACAGGCTTGCCTTGTGTAGGCTTGAAGGGAACTTCACATTCTTGCTTGCATTCGTCACAAACAGCTTTGTGCATTTCTCTAGGACCATTGTCGAATCTTCTTGGTGGCCTGTTGTTGTTGAATCTTCTTTCCATATTTCCTCCCTTATAATTATAACATTACTTCCTTATTCAATTTTGACCACTTTTACCTTGAAGGTTAGCTTCTTACCAGCTAAAGGGTGATTTAAATCTATCGTTATGTTCTCCTCGTCTACTTCAAGAATTTTCACAGGAAATTGCTTCCCATCAGGGGTTCCTATCACTAATGTCATTCCTGCCTTTGGCTCTCCTTCTGCATTAAGAGAGCTCTTAGGTATTTTCTGCTTCAACTGGGGGTTGTATTCACCGTAAGCATCTTTTGATTCGATTTCAATTGTCTTTTCTTCTCCCTCATTCATGCCTATTATTGCTTCATCAAATCCCTTTATAACTTCCCCTTCTCCAGCAGTAAACTCTAATGGATGGGAATGGCCATGTTGACTAGATGAATCGAAAATTGTCCCGTCCTCTAAAGAACCCTCATACTCAACAGTTACTTTGCTTCCTTTCTTAATACTCATTTATCTGAAAGAACAAGATTTCCTTGCCTAACTAAAATTATAAAAAATCACCTTATTTAAGTGTTTGTATTCGTCAAATTAGTGATGTTATACT
Source organism: Candidatus Woesearchaeota archaeon (assembly GCA_964578845.1). Taxonomy (GTDB): domain Archaea; phylum Nanobdellota; class Nanobdellia; order Pacearchaeales; family GW2011-AR1; genus CAZOEF01. Next base: position 408,623 of record CAZOEF010000001.1, on the reverse strand, counting down.
CACTGGCATTGTTTGTTGTTGTGTTTATGCTGGCATTAAGCTGTTGGACAGAGATCACTTCATCGATTGGCGCCTCTGGCTTTTTGTCAACGACCTTATCTGCTATGTCCTTTACAGCTTCCTTGTATTCCTCAACATCAATATCCCCATTCAAGGTATCTGTCACTTTTTTCTTGATATTATTATATACAATAAAACCAGACAGGACTAAGAAAGCAAGCAATGCAAGCAGTATCAATTTGAATAACCCTCTCTGATTCATGATTAACCTTCTCGAAACATTTATATAAATCTTGCCAAACATTTTATATATAGGTTCGTTTTAATTTTGCATACAAAGAGGGCACATGAATAAGGAGATAAATAAATTACAGACCGAATTAAAGCTTCGCGGCCTCGCTCCTTTAACAGTCCGTAATTATACTTTTTTTGTCTCCAAGTTTCTTGAACGGACAAACAAGCCTGCTGAAGAACTAGACCAGGACGATATCAAGTCATTTCTGGCATCAATGTTCGATACTAAGTCTAAGAGTACAATAATGTTAGCAGCTGCAGCATTGAAGTTCTTTTTCCAGGAAGTTTTAGGCAAGGAAGTCAGCCAGATAAAAGTCCCTAAGAAAGATAAGAAGTTGCCTGAGGTGTTGACAAAAGACGAAGTGAAAAGATTGATAGATGTAGCCGAGACAAAGAAATCGAAATTGATAATGTCCTTATTATACTCCTCAGGATTGAGGGTTTCAGAGATTGTTAATCTTAAGCCAGAGCATATTAATTTCGAGGAAAATACTGGGTGGGTCAGAAAAGGCAAAGGGTCAAAAGACAGGATGTTTATTTTATCAAGGCCCCTATGCCTGCAGATACAGGGTTATCTTAAGAAAAGGGAAAATGCTTATGTTTTTTCCAGGGAAAAACCTCTCACGACGAGGAATATACAGAAAATAATCAAGAACGCCAGGGAGAAAGCCAATATAAACAAGAAAGTGACCCCTCATACATTAAGGCATAGTTTCGCTACCCATCTTCTTGAGTCAGGAAATGACATCAGGATGATCCAGACTTTACTAGGTCATTCCTCACTAAATACCACACAACTCTATACTCATGTTTCTTCCGAACAGATAAAAAAGATCCAAAATCCATTTGACAATCTTGATCCTATCAATTAACTTTTAATATTGCCTTTGATTCGATTTATCATGGAAAGAAGAGGATTGAGCCAAATAGTCTCGACAGTCTTGCTCATGTTGATATTCATCATTGCCATCTCGATAATATTTGTGATGCTTTCTCCTTTGCTGCAGGAGCCTTCTAACAGCGTCGTAGTGCAATCATTAAGCGTTTATTTAGAAATTGTTGACGGAAGTGTTGTGATAGATGGAAATCAAAAATTAGTAAGCCTTAATGTAAAAAGAAATCCAGGAGGCGGAGAAATAGCAGATATAAAAGTTATCCTGGAGGATTCTACCGGGCAGCTATATTCAATAAATAGCGGAGTTAGTATGAATGAACTAGAGACAAGGCCTCTTAATATCTCTTATACAGGATCTAATCTCATAGACATTTCTAGTGTCGCAATCGCACCGGTATTTTTAGTGAACGGCCAGGAGAGTTTAGGGGAAATTGCCGATACCACTGTGACAAGTGAAAGCAATCTCGGAACACTTCCAAATCCGAATCCTAATTCTCCTGCGCATTTTGATTTTCTGTTCTCTGACGACGGATATCTTAAGGAGTTGAATTGGACCAACTCTTCTGGATACGCAAAGAGGGTAGTTTGGAGCGAAAGAGACAGGTTTGATTCTGCTGATCCCGATATCTTCTACCTCCATACTACTTATGCATGGAATTCTGTCAGCTCATCTACTGGACAATTAGGATACACAGATTCTAGCGATAATTTCATCCCAATTTACTCGCCAAGGAACAGAACCCAGGCAAACCACATTACTTACACCAAGGTCTCAGACAGTAATAATCAAGTTGTGGTAAAAGGTGACAGCCCATCATTAGAAATAACAGACACATGGTTGTTCGAAGAAGACACGATAAAAATAAAAGTTTCAGTAAAGAATAAATTAAATGAGAAGATAAAGGCGAACATTCCAGTTTATCTTGGACAGATAAATCTGGGAAATTATGACGCGAATAATCAAATATTAAAAGATGAGAAGACAAATGGGTTAGGTTTTCTATCTGCTTCAAGAGGAGGAATAATCTTTGAAGGCCTGAATAACGGCGCAGGCTATACCATGGCATATCCTGAAAGCATAGATACTTTCTCTCCAGTATCAGCGATATGGGACAGCGATGCAGATTCTATGACTATCGGTTGGCAATATTTGACAAGGATTGATCTCCCTGACACTTACAATCTGAATGTAAAGGCCTGGTTAGCCCATTCACCGGCTCTTATATCTTCAATAGAAGCTGAGATAGATGCCGGAAAAACAAGGGAATTTGAACTTGCAATAGGCGTTGCAGACGGATTAGATTGGCAAAAAACCTTAGAGCCTTATAAAGTCTGGTTCAATCAGGAATATGGAACCACTCCAAAATATTGTCCGACAGGACCGGTAGGAACAGGGCACGGGGTTAATTTTGCTGTTGGAAGGGCTCCTCCTTTATTATGGGATCAATCTGAATATAGGTTTGTCCCAGGAACAAAGCTTCTTGATTTCTCAGACAATGTGATGTCATTATTTAGACCATCGATATTTACTATCCTTCAGGATTTGGAAGTAAAGCATTACGGGGTTTGGAAGACAACTTTACATACGACGCATCTTGCTAGTAGCTGCGGAAGAGATGGGATTTCAGGAGGAAGTTGCGAGCACAGCCCGAATATAGATTTACTGGATCCGAATATAGATGCCGCTTCAAGGCCTGAATTAATAGAGGCATTTGTAAATAATTTCACTGCAGTAGATGCTGAAGTGTTCTGGTTTGCTAGACCATGCACTGCAGTTCATGGGGCGGGTATTTCCTATCATGATAATGGCGATTCTGACTGGACAGAAGGGGAAGACTACACAATAACTGGCGGAACATATTCAGGAACAAGAGGCGTTGATCTTCGTAATCCTTCAAATGTCCAAATGAATCTTGATATGATGGGTTATTTTGTCGACAAGGGTGTGACTGGATTTTATCTGGACCAGAACGGCTGTCCGGGAGATTTGGAATTCATAGACACTTTGTATACAGAATTCCCTGGATTGGATCTTTTCACAGAAGGCTCCACAGACAGAAGCGCATTGAAGTCTTCACAAATACCATTGCTTCGTAACACTACAAACATAGATGAATCTTCCCTTTTAATGTTCTGGCTCATCCCAGACGCCACCTATTATGGAGGTATTATCAATAATGTCTTGACAGTAGATCAGATTGATGATATTATAGCTAAGGGTTATCAGCCTATTCTTGACGGCGCATTAGCAAATGGAAACCCTTCTAACATGGAAAAATGGAGGCGATGGGTGTGCAGTTCATATCCTAATCAACAAGAGAGATGGGATAGTTATGGAAGAAACATCTCCGGATGTGCGGAGCCAATAAAGCCCTCCTATTGTGATTGATCTTATAATATTTTTCAATTAACTTTTAATATTGCCTTTGATTTGATTTATCATGAAAAGAAGAGGATTGAGCCAGATAGTTTCTACAGTGCTTCTAATATTGATATTCATTGTTTCTATTTCAATAATTTATGTAATGCTAAATCCTTTATTGCAAAAGCCTTCTGACAGCGTTGTTGTTCAGTCATTAAGCGTTTATCTTGAAATAGTAGATGGAAGCGTTTCCATAGATGAGGATCAGGAATTGATAAACCTAAATGTAAGAAGAAACCCGGGAGGAGGAGAGATAATAGACATAAAAATTATTCTCGAGGATTCCTCGGGAATGATCTATTCAACAAATACAGGATTTGGAATCAATGAGCTCCAGACAAAACCTCTTAGAGACATTTCTTACGCTAATTCTGGCCTTTCAGATATTGCAAAAATCGCAATAGCTCCGGTATTCTTGATTAATGGCAAGCAGAGAATTGGGAATATTGCCGACGAAGTTTCTTTAACAGAAAACAATTTTGCATCTCTTCCCGGGCCAACAAACGAATGTAAGATAACAAGTGTACAGTGGCTAAGCTTCACTCTGGATGGTCTCAAATCTGTTCGCAATCCAATTAATAGTGCAGATGATGGGAGAGTTATCACCTTATTGGCTAAAGGAAATGAATTTTGTAATGGCGAAACTGTATTGTTCAATGTTCCGGGAGCTAAATATCAGCCGGCTAAAGCTGAATTTTATGGGGATGAAGCGACTGCTGCATGGATACCTGAGCAAGGGAATTATCAATTTACAGCAGAATTAGAGTCAAACTTCTCAGTTTCACAAACAAGCTCGGAAATAAATATTGTTCCGGAAGATCCGACTTGTGATTATGATTACCCTGATCCTAGAGCATACTTGTATAAAGACCTAGATATAGATATATTCAATAGACCAGACGGAAGGCAAACATTCACTGTGCATAAAAGTGATAACACTCCTCTCCGTACAGTTCCAGGAGGTGAAACATTCTATGACATCGGAACAATCAATGATTTGCCGAACATGGAATATGAAATCAAGAAAAGATGTGGAGGGGTCGATATAATTTATACCTTACAGTACGATCCCTCAGGGGAAAACAGAATCCCTAATTTCCAAGTAGAGGGAATAATGCTAGATATGGATAAGACTAATCTTCTTAATACTGCTCAGTGGGGTTCTTATATAAGCCTTGAAGGGATGAACGCTCTTGACTTGACTAGTACAAGCAGTCAATTCATAATTCCGGCAAACGATCGGACGCACGTTGGTTTTGTACAATACCCCCTCCATGGCATTACCGGACAAAGTTTAGGTCTCACCCAATTTGGAGCCCTTTATTATCCAAGCCAGCAATATTCGCCGGTGATTTCCTCTTACGATGATAACTTTGCCGCAAGTACATCTTTCCTATATCCTTATATGGAGAGAAATCACTTTATCCAGACAAGATTCGAACGATTGCATTCAGGGTCACAAGCAGGAACCTGGAGGCATAGGTATGTGAATCCTCTAATTGATTGGGCTTCAGGAGAGTTACCATCAAATGCTACTGCTCATCCAAGAGACAAGATTGACCCTGGAGAGAGGAGGATTTATGTCATTTCGCTGCGCTTTTCTCAGCCGCAGGAAACTAACGCAATAATTTCCTTACAGCCTTATAAAGATTATTACAATGCTCTTTATGGCGTTCATTCAGATATTCAGAAAAGGGATAGGAGGCCTATTCTGGGATTGACAGCTTCCCAAAGAACTTCTATTTGTGCACCTAGTGTTGATAATTATTATCCTGAAGGAAATCCTAGAGGTTATACTAATAGAAATATACAAGAGGGTTGGGAAGTTTTTCTTAATGATAGTATTTTTCCTAATATGGAAAATGAAGGATATGAGCGGATTGTATTTTGGAATGTTGGCGGATGGTATTTTAATCTTGATACCAATTATTTCGATGAAATGCCTAAATGCTCTCCTGATGGCACTCGCCCGTTTGGCTCAATTAACAGACCAAATTCTTCTTATTATCCTAGCGATTATATTTTCCATGGCTGTAATATGCCGTCACAATTCATGACCGGCTGGCTTCCGGAGTTGGTTAACAGCCAGGATGCATTAACTGCCTTTGAAGATCGAGGCTATGATCTTGGATTTTGGTGGGGAAGGTCCTCACAGATACCTGTCGATAGCAGCGGAAATATTATTTATGACGGAACATGGAATCCTGCTGCATGTCCATATGCAGATTATAATAATTCTGATCATATTGATTTCCTTAAAGGAGAGCTTACTCTTGCCTTACAAAGAGGCGCTGATTTAATAGGGCTCGACGCCTTTGTCTATATGAACACTTCTGATAGATATCGTTGGACAATGGATCTGAAGAGGTTAGCTCCAAATGTAACCTTCATACACGAAGTTGCAGGCCCCGATTTCATGACTTCAATTATAGGTAATTTTTACAATGGCGGCTCTCATGGGGTATCAGAAGGCCCTCCTTTATTAGAGCAATATCTTAACCCCCAGACCGAAATATGGGTGCAATTGGAGCAAAGATTTGGAGATTCAACTTATGAAAATATTCAAAACTTAGTTAAGTGGGGCTTCACACCTGTTGTTTTCGATTCTAGTGTAGATTTGCACCCTCTGGACTTCACAATGCCGACCTGTTTCGATTCAATAGACAACGACGACGATAATTTAACAGACTTCTATGATCCTGATTGCACAGATACAAGAACCAATAGCGAGTTGAATGACTAGTCTATGTAAATAAATTTCTAAATAAAATCATCTATAAGACGTCTGTCTCTTGGCTCTTGCTTTGGAATCGTCAGGCTTGTAAGCTTCCTTTCTTCTTACGTCAGCAACTAATAAATGCCTATCATATTTAATGAATGCTTCCCTTAATTCCATGTTGTTAGTGAATTTTACTAAAGCTTTGGCTATCCCTAATCTTGCTGCCTGAATTTGCCCTTCTTTCCCGCCGCCCTTGGTTTTAACTTCAATATCAAAATTGAAATTGCTCAGCACTTGCTCAGCAATAGCGATAGGTTCTGAAATTGCTAACTTGTGGAACATTTGAAGCTCTGTGTAAGGCAGTCCATTATACAGGACTTTTCCTTTTCCTTCTTTTATCTTTACTTTTGCTATAGATGTTTTTCTCTTTCCTGAAACTACTAATATATTTTGCATGTTAAATTTCCTTCTCAAGATCTTTTAATTTAATTGCTCTTAAACTCTTCTCTTTCCCAGAGACTATTTTTTTCACTTCTGCTAATTCTGTTGGGGTGTCATTATAGCATCTGATCCTTTTCATTGCTGCCTCCCCTCTTCCTTGCTTGTAAGACATCATCCCTCTTATTGTCCTCTTGACAACTCTTTCCGGGGATTTAGGAAAGAAAGGCCCCCTCATGCTCGCTCCTCCTCTTTGCCTTTTCTCTCTATATTCAAGAATATTTGTCCTCTGTTTTCCAGAGATTATCACTTCTTCACAGTTGACTATTGCTATTTCTTTTCCAAGCAAGGCCTGTTTCGCTGCATAGCTTGCCAGCCTTCCTAATATTGCATTTTTCCCATCAATAATTATTTTTTCACTCATCTTATCAGCTTCAATCCCTCCGCTTTAGGGTTCTTTTTGATCTCTTCCAGGATAGTGATAACTTCTCCCTTCTGTTTTTTCAGCTTTTCCTTCGCGCTCTCTGAAAAATACAATGCACAAACCCTAATCTTCTTATCTACATCTCCTGTCCCTAGAACTTTCCCTATCACTAGTACACTATCTCCATCTTTAGCTTCTTCATTTATTTGCTTAAGGTTTACAGAGGAATATCTTCTTCTCCCGCCAGATATTGATTGTGAAATTTTCAACCATCCCTTGTTCCTTTTTGCTTGCAGCATAGTCTCAGCTATGTAATTGTCGCTCTTCCTTGCTAATCTTCTTCCGATTTTTGTTTTGCTTATCATTTTTCTTCCATGCGGAGAGAAGGATTCGAACCTTCGCAGGCACTAAGCCACTGCGGCCTTAACGCAGCCCGTTTGACCGCTCCGGCATCTCCGCTTCCTGCATTGGAGTTGACGGGGTATTAGGAATCCCACATTCACGAGATTCTTTCAGCCGGCATCTCCGCTTCCTGCTAATCACTTAAAAGATTTTTCGAATTCTTTCAAGTTTGAATTAAGTGCTTCAATAGCTTTCCTTAAGATCTTCTCAGCGTCGATCTGACCCCATGATTCTATGAAGAACAATAATTCTTTTCCATCGCTGATTGCATTAGGGTCTATCTTATTTATCTCATCAATTTCTGCATCATTCAGGTCGCATACCCACTTGCTTCCTTTTTTTTCTGCCTTTACCATTCCCTTTGAGTCCTTTACAATATTATCAATCTGAGGATTAGCCGATACTTCTAGTAAGTGCCTGTAATAGCATAGTCCAGGAGTGTTCTTTGCGTGCTCTATTCCCTTGCCAAGTCTCGCTGTAGCAATAACTTCAAGCTCTTGTCCCTTTTCTAGCAATGTCAATGGAATTTTGTCGTAAATGACCTTAGCATCCCCCTGGAAATCAGATGCATAAACTAATCCAGGCCCTGATTTTTTCAGAGTTAAATCAATGCTTGTCTTCTCACTCATCTTGTCATCAGTCTTTAAAGGAATTAAGCCTATTCTATGTGCAAGGAATTCATCATATAATGCAGAGTCATTCTTGAATATTTCCACTTCATCTATCGATAATATTGGTATCTCTTCAACGCTTCTCCTTATAGCATTTGCTAAATTATAGTTCCCGTCCATTCTTAGTACAATTCTCTCCGGAGTTTTCATGATGACTTCCATAGTGATTTTAAAAAAAGAGCCCTTTTAAACTCTTCTTCCTCTCTTGCCTCCTTTCTTCTTAGGTCCGCCTCTAGGTATTCTGTTAGCATCCGCAACGCTTGCGATCTTGAACCCTTCTTTTCCAAGCGTCTTGACAGCAGCGTGTGCTCCAGGCCCTGTTCCAGGAGCATTGGTCTTTCCTCTCATCTTGATATACAAAGTGTCAATTCCCACGTCTTTCGCTCTCTCTGCAGCTCTTTTAGCGACGAACATCGCAGTTGTAGGGTTTGCTTTCAATCTGCTATGTTTGGTCACCATTCCTCCGCTCACTCTTGAGATAGTGTTTCCGGCCAAGTCAGTGATATGGACTATAGTATTATTGAAGCTACCGAATACATAAGCTATTCCTGCTAATGATTCCTTGACTTCTTTTTTCTTCATCTCTTTCTTTTCTGTTCCCTCTGCCTCTGGCTGTTCTTCTTTTTCTGTTTCCATTTCACTAACTACCTTATTCTCTTCTTCACTCATTTGTTATTTCCTCTGTTTCAGATTGATTCTCAACAGGAACTGCTGCAGGCTTTCTTGTTTTAACTTTCAAGATTATAGAGTCTTCTTCATCCACTCCCACAAAATAACTAGGGACATTCACAACTTTCCCATCTATCATTACTCTTTTATGCACCACCATCTGTCTAGCCTCTTGAGGGGTCTGCGCCTTTTTCTTTGTCACCATTATGCTAGGCAACCTTCTTTTCAGTAAGTCTTCTTTATTCAATGCTAACACATCTGCAATTGTCTTGACGTTTAATCCTATCTCGTTAAGTTTTGCGAAGAACTTCTGTTGCTCTTCTGCTTCAGCAGTGATTAATGCCTTCGCCCTGCTCCTGAAATAATTTACTTTAGCTTCAACCTTCCAGATCTCTTTCTTGTTTTTCAGGCCGTATTTTTTCACAAGCCTGTTCTCATCGAGTATTCTGGGCTTGTCATAAAGCTTCTTTGGCCATGCGAATTTTTTCTTTTTTCTTATCATTGTTAACTCTTCTTGCCTTGTTTAGGCTTCTTTACTCCGACTGCTACTCCGCTCTTCCTGAAGTGGCTTCTTGTTCTTTGCCCTCTTACCGGCAGTCCAAGAGCATGCCTGTTTCCTTTATAGCTTTTAATCTGCTTCAATCTCTTGATGTCAAACTCTTTCCTCATGTCAAGGTCTACTCCAAAAAGATGCGTTGACTCCCCGCTGTCAAAATCTTTTCTTCTGTTCTTAAGGTAATCAGCAGCATCAAGATTTTTAAGGAATTTTTCTATTTCAGCAATTTTTTCTTTTCCTAGCTCACCAATTTTTGTTTTCTTGTCAAGGCCCATTTTTTTGCAGGCAATATTGGATATGCTCCAGGAAACTCCCTTCACTTTTGTAAGCCCTACATGGACGTTCTTGCTTCCGGAAACGTCCTGGCCGAGAATTCTGACTAGGACTTCTGTATTTTCTTCCACAATTGGTTTTTTCTTTTCTGCCATTAGTAAACAAACAACCTTTGTCTTGGTGAGTCAAGCAGCTCTTCCATGATCCTTTTTTCTACTGCTTTTTTTGGATCAGGGATGCTCTTTGCTCTGGTCTTTATATCGTTAAAGGACTCGAAAGATTTTTCCTGGCGGGCAGCTAATATCTCTTCAGTGTGTTTCTTTCCAAATCCGGGCAGAAGTTCCAATTGATGCAATCTTGTATTGATTGCCTGTGCTTTGTTGAAAAAATCAACAAATCTGGATTCTTGCTCCCCAACAACTTGGCTTACGAAATCCTGAAGTTGGATCTTTGCAGCCTCAGTAAGTTTTTCCTTCCTGAGTCTTCCAATGATGTAATATATTTTATCTCTCTTTTCCGGGCCTATATAAACTTTTTCCTTCGGGTCAAATGATGCCCCTCTTGTCGGAGCTAGTTCAAGCAGTGAAAAAAATTCCTCCCCTATAGCCTGGACTATCGGCCGCATTTTTCCCTCCAGCGGATAGCCGTGCGGTAAAAAATCTAATACAATAGCGTAGTTGTCTTTCTTTTTCTGTTCCATCTTTACTTCTGCTTGATGATTTCAAGTATTTCATTTGTCTCCTTTTCATCTAACGATACATCTGTGAATATCTTGTTCAGCTCTTCAGAATTTTTCGGCATAAAGTCTAAGATCTTCACTATATCCTCTTCCTTTAGTTTCATATTGTTCAGTGCGGACAGGCTTTCCCGCATTTTTTCAGCATCTTCTTTTTCGATCTTGCCGAATTTTTTCAGATAGTCCTTTAGTTCTTTTTTTTCTTCAACGTCTTTCACTAATTCTTTTACTTCTGCTATCGAGATAGGTTTCATGCTGATTATCATTTTGCGTCCTCTATTCTTTTAAGATGAACAGGCTTTACAGAATAGAATTTTGTCATGTTGTGGTCCTTGACCTCTATAACATATGCTGATCCTCTTTTTTCCATTACCTTTCCGGTCCTGCCCTGCATTTTTTTCGGGAAGCCTGGGCCTTGCTGGCCAAGATCCATCACTAATGCGACAGAGTCGCCACTATTGAATTTCTGGAAATATTTGGACAAAGCTAATTTGCCTCGCTGTCTGATTCTTTTTCTTTTAAGCATAACATAACCTAAAAATAGCAGTTTAAAAAGCTTTCCTACTTGCCTCTTTCCAGGCTGTCAGTAACGCTTCCCTGGTGTAAATGGCCGGCTTCTCTTGCGCCTTCCATATTCTCCCTGATCACATTGAACATCTTTTCACCCCAAACCCCATGTCCACAAGGAGTGCATACGTCAACGACTTCGTCAGGAGAAAGCTCTCTTGAACAATAGACACATTTTTTTACCATCTTTTTTGCCTTCCGATTCTGGGAATTAGGGGTTTATAAATTTATATGAGTTATTTAACATAGATCTTTCCAGAAACATTTAAAAGATAGTTTTTCCACTAACATTTATGAAAAAATATTTGTTATTATTGGCATTTGGAATAATATTATTTGCAGGTTTTAGCTTTGCCAGTGCAGCGTCATGTGATCTAGATGTTCAGATGATAAGCCAGGATCCTTATCCAGCTGTTCCAGGGGATTATGTAAAATTAGTCTTTCAGGTTGAGGGAGTAGAGAACCCTGAGTGCGGAGAAGTCTATTTTGAACTGATTCCGGATTATCCTATCTCCTTTGATCCTGGAGTCAAATCTTCAGTCCAGATAAGGGCAGGAACTTATACCCAGGACTTTCCATCGTATCTTCAGGTGCCTTTCAAGGTAAGGGTTAGCGAGGACGCTGTTGACGGGGATAATCCTATCGAGGTCAGGTTTATAGGGGGAAACCTTCAAGCAGAAGGTTCACGCCTTCAGGAATTCAATATCTCTGTCGAGAACGTTAAGGCAGATTTTGAGGTGTCTGTGAGCGACTATGATGCCTCAACTAATACGATCACATTTGATATCCTTAATGTAGGGGAGGCAGATGTCGAAGCACTTACAGTTGATGTACCTCACCAGGATAATTTCCAGGTCAGAGGGCCTAATAGGAATATTATAGGAAGCCTGGATTCCCAGGAAGACACTTCTTTCACTTTCGAAGGGACTCCAAAAGAGGGCGAGATAAAGATGTCTATTTTATATACTGATCAGATAAATGTAAGAAGGACAGTCGAAAAGACAGTGTATTTTGACCCTAAGTACTTCCCTAATGACAGCAGCGGGTCAAAGTCAGTTTACTTTTATCTTTTTGTGATTCTGCTTCTTGCAGTGATTGGATTCTTTGTTTGGAAGAAATTCAAGTCGAGAAAATCAAGAAGAAAGTAAATTATTTATTCATATCTTAATGCATCTACCGGTTTTACCTTTGACGCTTGCCAGGCAGGCCACGCACCGGATATTGCTCCAGTTACAGTTGCGAATAGTATTAATCCTATAAACAACACCATTGAATAGCTAGGGGATAGGAATCCAAAACCTAATCTGTCTAAGAATCCTGCTGCAAAATAAGTTATCAAAAATCCTATCGTCACACCTAATATTCCTGCTATCAATCCAAGGAATCCAGATTCAAATAGAAATATCTTGAATACTTCAGAGTTCTTGGCGCCAATAGACTTGATCACCCCTATCTCTTTGACCCTCTCAAGTGTCGAAGTCACCATGGTATTCGCGGTATTGACAGCAGACACTAATACAGAGACTAATGCTATCATTATGACAAACACTACTATAAACAACAGCACTGTGTTGAATTGCTCTAATAAGTCTTCAAATGACTGGACAAAAAAGTCCTCTTTTCCTTCCTCAAGCCCCCTGGATCTTCTAAGGTTGTCTTCAACTCTCTCAATCACTGAATCAATGTTATCCACATCGACATTTGCTATTATCCAATTATACCCAGACAAATCACCTGCATAGATTCTCTCGAAATCTTCCTGAGCCATATAGATATTAGCGTCATCTTGAGGATTTCCTAAAGATTCATAAAAACCTACTACTCTAAACTCTTCTCCTTGTATCTCTATTTTATCATTTATATCAAGTGCATTCGGGAAAATATCATCGTCAATAAGATAATTATGCCCCAATACTACTCTCCCTGTATCTCCTGATCTTAACTCCCTTCCCTTTTCAATGTCTACATCAAACATGTCAAGTATTAGGGGTTTCTTAGGGTCATACGCCACAGCCCATACAAATCTAAGGGAATCCTCACTTTTAGTCTCTACTGCCTTGAAATATACTCCTGAAGCTTCAAACACTCCTGAAGTTTTATCAACAACATCAAGGTCCTCTTCTGTCAATGCAAACGTATCGTCAGTTCCAGGCGGCCCGATTCCCCTAGGCTGGATATTTATCTTATTGACTGTCGAATCACTCTTGAGCTCCTCTGTGTAATTGATCAGCCCTAGCCCGAAGCTGATAAATATGAATATAGTGGTTATGCCTACAAATATTGACAATATTGTAAAAAAGCTCCTTGCCTTGCTATGTTTAAGGTTTCTTAGTGAATATAGCATGCTTTCTTTGCTGATCATATTTTATTAACTCCTTAATGCCTCGACAGGGTTTTGGTTTGCAGCCCGCAGAGCAGGGGCAATTCCTGAAATAGATCCGATAAGGAAGCTTCCTAATAATGTAAGTATCACAAGAACAAAATCTACTTTAGGACTGGTTGAAGAACCAAGGAAATTATTTATTCCGATTATTCCGCTTATTCCTATAGTTAATCCTAAAATGACTCCTATGATGCCTCCGACAAGGCCTAGTAGTCCTGACTCAATGAAGAACTGTAAGAATACATCAGAGTTCTTGGCACCAATAGCCTTCATTACACCTATCTCTTTTTTTCTTTCTAGCACTGAAGTTGTCATTGTATTGACTATCCCTATAGCGCCGACAATTATTGCAATAAAAGCTATCATCACTATGAAGATCTGTATTCCCGAGAGTATTTCATTTACTGTCTCAAGTTCAGCCTCAGGAGTTGACACTTCAAAGTCTTCTTCTCCCTCCTCTACATCCCTTCTCTCCCTCATAAGGTCTTCTATCTCTTCCTTTGCCCTGTCAATGTCATCGCTGTTCCTTACCTTCACAACTATGAGGTCAACATTATCGCCGTAACCTGCAATGCTCTCAAGGTCTTTGTCATTGACATGGATTACATTATCAAAGATGAAGCTTCCCTTTTTCTCTGTTATTCCAACAACTTCAAAAGTCCTGCCCTGGATCTCCACTTTGTCGCCGGCTTCAACAGGATTGTTAAGCCCTGCTTTTCCTGTCAGAAAATTATTTCCCAGCACTACTTTGTTAGTGTCCCCGTCTTTCAATAATCTCCCCTGGACAGCATCAACATTCAGCTCTTTATATACAAGATCCCTGTCATCTCCATCAGGTATCGACATTGCGATTCCAAAGATCACTTCATCTTCGTATTCCATCCTCACTGTCGGGATATTCCTCCTGACTGCCTGGTCTACTATGCTCAATTTTTCTATAGCTTCAACATCATCCTCTTGCAAGGGTTTAGTGACTCCTGATCCAGGGGGTCCGAACGCATTGACTCCTCCAGCTTGCACACCTATCACTTCAGTAGAGGATATTCCAAACTGCGATATGACTGCTTCCCTAAGTCCGTTTCCTAAGGTTATCAGTGCTACAACTGCTGTTATGCCTATAAGTATCCCTAAAAGAGTAAGATAACTACGCAGCCCGCGCCTCCTTAGGTTCCTAATTGCCAGATTTACATAATCCTGTATCATAAATATGAAAATTACCTTCTTTTATTCTTGGTTATCTTCTCAACCTTTCCGTCTTTTAGCCAATAGATTATGTCTGCATATTGCTCTGCCAGTTCAGGTTCGTGTGTAACCATTATTATCGTCTTGCCTTCTTTGTTAAGGTCTTGCAGGAATTTCATGACCCTTTCTCCTGTCTTGGTGTCCAGGTTTCCTGTAGGCTCATCTGCAAGTATGACTTCCGGATCATTTGCTAACGCCCTGGCAATAGCTACTCTCTGCTGCTGTCCGCCAGAAAGCTGGTTAGGGTAATGGTCCATTCTTTCTGAAAGCTCTACTAATTTCAATAACTCTCTTGCCTTATTTTCTCTGATACTGCTAGGTATGCCCTGGAACATCATCGGCAGCATCACGTTCTCCTTTGCTGTCAGATTAGGTATAAGATTAAAACTTTGAAATATAAACCCTATTTTCTTTCCCCTTATTTGAGCCAGCTGCGACTCTCCTAAATGGGCTATATCTTTCCCATCTAAGTAAATATTGCCTTTAGTAGCCAAGTCCAGCGATCCCACCAGGTTCATCATAGTGGATTTGCCGCTTCCAGAAGGGCCCATTATAGCGACGAATTCCCCCTCATTAACTACTACATCTACCCCGTCCACAGCCTTTACTATGGACTCGCCCATTTTGTAGTGCTTGGCTACATTCTTCAGCCTGATTATATCTTTAGCCATTGGCATACTTAGCAGTATTAGTTTAAGTAGATTGCGACACCCTATTTATTGCAAAGCTTTAAAAACCTATTTTATGAAACTTCTATATGATAATTCCAGTAAGATGTTTTGGATGCGGAAAGCCAATAGGGCACCTGTGGGAAGAGTACAAGAAAAGAATTGATGCAGGAGAGGAAGCTGGGAAAGTCCTCACTGATTTAGGATTAGAAAGATATTGCTGCAGGGCAGCCCTTCTAGGATATGCAGATATGTTGCCTGAGATTTCCAAGTTCAAGAAATCCTGATTTTACAAAATCTTATATACTTTGTTTTATTTTAATTTAAAAGGAGGTGGATAAATGGTAACTGAAAAACAATTGAATCCAGAAGCTTTTTCTGATCGAGTCAGGGAATTCCATGCTGTCGGCGAATCTATCAGGAGCAGGCAGGACGAAAAAAGGGTGCTCTTAGCTGATTTCGAGGCTGAGAGAACAAGGTTCAGACAAGGAAATATATCTCAGAGTGCTCTTGCTACAACTGCGCAGAAGACCAATAAGGAGCTGCAGAGGCTTGACAAGGAGATAAGACTTCATTTAACAAGGTCAAACACTTTACTGAGCGCTTTAAGAGGAACAGTAATGGCACAGGCACCTAAGGCAATCAGGGTGAATACTAGAGGAGCTAAAGCTGCTAATACTAGGAGAACTACAAGGGCTGCCACAAGAAAAGTTTCGAGAAAAACTTCTGCTAGAAAAACCTCTAGGGCTTCTGCACGAAGAGCTGTTAAAACTACGAGGTCTAGTGCTCGTAGAAGAAGGTAATTCCTTCAGATTTTGAATTTATTTTTATTTCCACATTTTTGGCATTCGATTATTTTGTAATTTTTTGTTATCCTTATTTTTCCCCTTTTCAGGTCATAATAGCAATTCTTGCAGAATCTTTTTCTGTGTTTTCCTAGTTTGATATTATATTGCATTGCTAGAATCTTTATTTTTTTGACGCCTTCACTATCTAATTCGTCTTGCCGAAAAAAGTCTTCTATTTTTCCCTGCGCTAGCTTTTTACTTGGCCTCATTTAATTTTTCCAGGAAGGAGTCAAGTTCCCTATTGTTTCTAATCAGTATGCAATTAAGGTCATCCCTCTCAACTAGATTCATATGCCAATTGTATCCATATTTGCTTCTCCTGTTCTTTTTGTAATCCCATGCGTACTTTATCAGTTTCAATGTATTGCTGAATTTAATGTAATCTTTATCCTTCTTGCTCCAATATCTTTTTAATATTCGGTAAGCAAGAATCCTGAACGGAAGGTCAAGCAAGATCACCACAGAGCTTTTTTTCAGGACAGGCTCGATCCATGTCCCGTAAACGCCTTCAACTATCCAATCTTTTTCCTTCAATATATCCCTCAATAATTTGTCCCTGTCTTTGACGCTCCTTCGTTTGGAATATTTCTCTTTCCAGTATACTTCATCGATCTCATGTACTTTCTTACCTAATCTCCTGCTCAGTTTACTAGCTAATGTAGTCTTGCCGCTGCCGACTGTTCCAAGAATATAGATCTTTGAGTAATTCATGCTTTTATTAGAAAACATTTATATAAAAAATAAACGAAGACAGCATCCTTGATTCGCCTCTTGTCGGAGACTAACGCATCGGACGTAACAGGCTTAACTTCTGTGTTCGAAAAGGGAACAGGTGTGGCCCCGTTACTTTGGCCGTCTTCTGGATTATATCTTATAGAGGGTTTAAAAAGCTTTCTAAAAATGCAAATTCTTAAATACCCGTCGGAAAAATAAAAATTATGTATGATGCTATAGCTATTGCAGGAACACCGAATTCAGGAAAAACAACTCTCGTACAAAAACTGATCGAGTTGCTTGGTTGGCAAAGCATTTCAATAGGAGGTCTTGTAAGAAGGGAGCATAGGAAATATCTCTTGGAGTTTCCAGATAAAAAAATAAGCCTTCCTCAATTTTTTGAAAACAGGGAATTGGTGACTGATAAGCTATTACGAAAGCTTAATGATGAAGCGAGATCTAGATTAAGACAGGGAGGAATTATTCTTGATTCAAGATATGCAGCTGTCAATGCTCTTGGATTGACAAATGTCCTGCTGGTCTATCTGGATGCCCCTATTCAGACCAGGGTGCAGAGAGTTGCTATATCAAATACATATAATACTACAAATCACGACGAGATTAAAGGGATAATCTTGGGAAGGCAGCGCGCAGAAGTGCAAAGAGGAAAAGAGTTGTTTGAAGATTTTGTATATACTGAGTTAAGACACTATCAAAAAGGCATAATCCTTGACAGCTCAAAACTTTCTGTCCAAGAGGAAGCGGACATTATCCATCAAACGTTGCGTGGCAGCGCTTAATTTATATATTTCCTGCTTCATGACAATTAATGGAGCTGACAATTGCAATTTCAGGCCTGCCGGGATCAGGAAGCACTACTTTAAGCAAGAATCTTGCAGATAGTCTAAACCTTGATTGTTTCAGCCCTGGACAGGTTTTCAAGGATATTTCAACAGGCAAGATAATAAATCAACACTATTTTGATGAGTTCAACAAGTTATGCCTAAATGAAAATCTTATATTGCCAAAATTTGAGGCTTCAAATGATTCTTATGGAGTTGATCTCTTGTGGAGAAGTGATTTTGGAAAAAGTGAAAAATTGCACAAGATAATCGATGACTTGCAAGCAAAGCTAGCAGAAAAGAAGAGCATAGTTTTAGACGGAAAATTATCTTTGCACATGATAAAGACTGCAGACATCAAGATCTGGCTGAAAGCCTCTGATTCAGAGAGGATAAAGCGGACAGCACAAAGGGACAATATCTCTTTGGAAGACGCCAAGGATATCGTGTTAAGGAGAGGGCTTATAGAAGCAGAAGAGTGGAAAAAGATTTATGGATTTGATTACAGGAATCAGGAAGAGCTGGCAGATATTGTTCTAAATACATCCTCTTTAAGTCCTAAGGAAATCCTTGACAAAATCACAAGTTATATCAAACATAACCTTTAAAACTCGTATTCTTTCTAAATTATTATGCAGAGGTAGCGAAGTGGTCAAACGCGCGGGACTCAAGATCCCGTCCTTTAGTAGGTTCGGAGGTTCGAATCCTCCCTTCTGCATTCAGGTCTGTCAAGACCTGTCAGAAGGCGAATCGCTGTGCACAGGTTCGAATCACTTCAAATTTGTGAAGTTGAAGTGACCAAGAACTTGTTCTTGTGTACTCCTCTCTGCATACATGTCTGCAAAGACATCATAGTGTCCCCGTAGCTCAGCCTGGATTAGAGCACCACACTCCTACTCGAAAGAGAAGTAATGTGGGGGTCGCAGGTTCAAGTCCTGCCGGGGACGTTAGTAAACCTTTCAGATTTACTAACTGCTCTGGTTATTTCATTTGTTAATCACGGAGAACGAGGATAGTAAATGCGCAGCATTTACTATAACAACTCTTAAAAACCTCAATCTCGAGAATTTATTTAAGCGCGGTTAGTTTAATGGTAGAATGTTAGGTTTCCAACCTGAAGGCATGGGTCCGATTCCCGTACCGCGCATATAGGGGACATCCCTTAATATTATAAACCACAAAAGACATTGATTTAAATGACAGACAAAAAACATTGGTACGATAGATATTACAAACTGATCCTTTTAATTCCAATTCTAATTCTTGCAGCCTCTTCGATTTATTTAGTAACTTTCTATTTAGCGAATGGAGATTTCATCTTAAAGGACACGACTATCTCTGGAGGGACAACTGTAACTTTGACACAACAGGTTGATGAAGCAGCCTTAATTGAAGATCTTGGCAACCAATTCCCTGACTTGCATACAAGGTCCATAACAGATATCTCAAGTGGGGAGGTAATAGCAACCTTAATCAGTTCATCCGCTCCCCCGGAAGAGCTAAAGCCTGCACTGGAGGATTTCCTTGGTTATGTTCTTACAGGGGAAAATTCCAGCATTGAATTCACAGGTTCAGGGTTAAGTTCAGGCTTTTACTCGCAACTCTTGATCGCAATATTGATTTCTTTTGTATTGATGTCAATTGTAGTATTCTTTCTGTTCAAGAAGATCCTGCCGTCAATGACTATAATATTTGCAGTGTTTGCAAATATCATTTTCTCAATCACTCTGTCTGATCTATTCGGATTAAGAATTTCTGCCGCTGGAATCGCTGCATTTCTTATGCTTATAGGTTATTCAGTAGATACTGATATCCTTCTGACATCAAGAGTCTTAAGAAGGTTAAATGATCCTTTGAATGAAAGGATATTTGGCGCATTCAAGACAGGAATATTCATGACTTCAACAGCATTAGTGGCTTTGCTCCCTGCTTTCTTCATTATCACAGGCCTTCCAGATTCTTTCAAGCAAATCTTCTTGATCACTGCATTCGGCCTGTTTGCTGACATAATAAACACATGGTTCTTTAATGCATCAGTTTTAAAATGGTGGATGGAGGCTAAAAAATGAAATTTACTCCAAGATTATGGGTTTTGGCAATCGCATTAGCAATCTCAATGGTTTCAATAATAAATGCAGGATCTTCCACTAAATTGTTGTTGTTTTCATTGCTTTTAGGAATAGTCTTTGTCCTGACATTCGTCAAATCAAAGCCTGGCCAGGCATTGCTGGTAATTGTGTTTGTCTTGACAGCAGGGTTTTTATTGTTCAATTCATTATCAAGCGGAGTACTGATCACTTCAGTAGATGCAAACTCAGAAGCGTTCCAGCAGGGCATAACAGAAGGAGAAATAATAACCCAGATAAATTCTATGCCTATAAAATCACTGGAGGATTATTCTAATACAGTTGAAAACCTAATAACTCCAGGACAGGATGTAAGGGTAGATATAACTACAGAAAACTCAGATTATGTATTATTTGTCAATGATTCTTTGCAGATGACTGTTTCAGAAATCCCACTTACTAATCTAAAGACAGGCCTAGATATTTCAGGAGGTGCAAGGGCACTAGTAAAACCTGAACAGGAATTGACAGATGCGCAGCTTGATGACCTTGTAAGTGTTAGCAGGCAAAGATTTAACGTTTTTGGCCTTTCAGATGTTAATATCAGAGGTGTTAGGGATCTATCAGGGGAGAGATTCATGTTAGTCGAGGTCGCAGGTGCTACTCCAGAGGATCTTGAGAGCTTAATCTCTCAGCAAGGCAAGTTCGAGGCAAAAATCGGCAATGAGACTGTGTTCGTCGGAGGGGAAGAAGATATCACTAATGTCTGCAGGAACGATGCGACCTGTGCCTCAGTAACCGGGTGCTTTCAGGAAGCTGGGGGATATTACTGTACTTTCTCTTTCTCTATAAGCCTCAGCCCAGGGGCCTCAAAAAGACACGCTGATATAACTAACAGAGTACCTGTTGATCCTCTTTCAGGAGGCCAATACTTGCAGGAAAATCTATCATTGATACTAGACGACGTTACAGTAGATGAATTGAGGATCAGTTCAGGACTAAAAGGACAAGCTGCCAGCCAGATATCTATCCAAGGCTCAGGCCAGGGATCTACTCAAGAGGCAGCACTTGCTGATGCAAAGGAATCTATGCATCACCTTCAAACAGTCCTGATAACTGGAAGCCTGCCTTACAAGCTGGAAATTGTTAAGCTTGATACAATATCACCTGTTTTAGGAAAAGAATTTACACGTGGCCTTATGCTTCTAGGTTTAGTAGTATTCGCCGCTGTCTCAATCCTTATATTTATCAAATATAGGAATTTGAAAATGTCTTTAGCAGTAATTTTAACAATGTTCTCTGAAGCAGTGATTACCCTCGGGATAGCAGCTCTAATAGGATGGAATCTTGATGCTCCTGGAATAGCAGGAATAATAGCAGGAATGGGTTCAGGAGTCAATGACCAGATAATCATAATAGATGAATCAAGGAATAAAAATAGTGGTGCTAACGAAAGCAGGAAGAGAGCGTTCTTTATTATTATAGGAGCGTTCCTGACTCTCGTAGTGGCAATGATCCCATTGTTCTGGGCAGGAGCAGGGCTTTTGAAAGGATTCGCTTTGACTACAATAATAGGAGTCAGCGCAGGAATATTAATAACTCGACCTGCCTTCGCAGATATAATAAAGAGAATAGGGGAATAATGTTACCGCGTTGGCACATAGTTTTTGGAGCAATTTTCACTCTGGTTATTTGGCTTTTCAATCAGGATATGAATGCTTTGTATCTCTCTGTATTATTTTTTTCAACATTCTTGATGGATATTGACCACTTTGCTATTCATGTCAGGGAGAACAAGAATTTCTCGTTGCTAAAGTCATTTGCTTTTTTTAAAGAGCTGCAGAAGCAGGAATTTGAGGAGAATAAAAAAGGGATTAAAAAGAAAGGGCACTTTTTCCCTTTGCATACTATCGAGTTCCATATTTTAATCGCTCTTTTAAGCCTTATCTGGCAGGGATTCTTCTTTATTTTTATTGGGATGATGCTGCATTCCCTTCTTGATGTTGCATGGATGCTTAAAGAAGACAGGTTTTATAGAAGGGAATTTTTCTTTGTTAATTGGGTGAGAAATAGAAATTGTCAATGAAACTCTAGTTATTCTAGTTGAATAAGGGTCTAAATTTCTATAATTTCGTCTTTAAGAATAAGTGTAACAAAAGTTAATAAGGACTGCTGATAAAAATTAAATATGGGTAGACAAGAAGAAAAAATTCAGGCAATTTATTCAGGCTCTAAAAAGATGAATGAGCCAAGTATGAAAAAGAAGGCTATCAATAATTCAATCTGGGGGGCAGCGACCAATTTGATAAGCAAGATCGGAGGACTTATATTCTCAGTTATTGTCGCTCGCCTTTTGTTTCCCGAACTGTTTGGTGTTTATACCCTAGCATTGACAGTGGTCCTTATCGTCTTTACGATAATTGATTCTGGAGTAAACACTACGATGGCAAGATTTGTTTCAGAGTCTCTGAAGAAGGAAGATAAGAAATCTCGTACAGAAGCGAGAGCAAGGTTTTATTATTTAGCTAGGGTTAAGATAGTTTTAACTGGAATCATCGCCCTGGCTTTATTTCTACTAGCAGAATTTCTGGCATTTTTTGTGTTCTCGGAGCCTCTCTTGACACTACCAATAAGGGTCGGAGCATTTTATCTTTTGGCAACATCAATTGAATCCATCCTGAGCAGCACAACTCTAGCTGTCCAAAAACTTAGTTATAAGGCTTATTCTGAAACAATAAACCAGCTAGTTCGCGTTGTTCTCGTCTTGATATTCTTAAGACTGTATGTTTCAGTAGAGACGGTTTTTGCGACTATGGTTCTCTCTTCATTAGTGGCCCTGATATTGCTATATTTCTTATTATCAAAAAATTATCCTTATTTATTTAAAGGGGAGAAAGGAATTCTTCTGCCTCGGGATAAAAAGAGAATGTTCTCTTTCTTTGGCTGGTCATCTTTAGCCTTTATTTCCCTGGCATTTTTTGCGCAGATAGACACATTCATGCTGGGCATACTTCTTCCTTCTGAATTTGTAGGGTATTATGCAGTAATTTTCAGTATTGTTAGTTCGGTCGGAGCCCTCATAACATTTACAGGAGTTCTGCTCCCTATTTTTACTCAGGTGAAAAAGAAAAATCTGGAGCATGCTTTTCAAGAAGTTTTAAGATACGTTTTAATCATTGGCCTTCCTGCAGCGGCAGGGTTAGCATTTATAATTTCCCCTTTAATAAGATTCATCTATGGAGGGGCTTATCTTCCAGAAGAACATAAATTCGCTATAACACTCTCTGCGGCACTTCTTTCTTTCCTAGTTCTAGAGTTTACTCTAAGCAGTACATATATGATTGTATTCCAATCCAGAGAGAGGCCCAGAATTTTAGCAAAGATCATTATTTCTGCCGCAATTTTAAATGCAATTCTAAACTACTTTTTTATAACCAATGCTATGGTTATAAATGTCAGTTATGGTCTCGTTGGAGCGACCACAGCCACACTTATAAGCAGTTATGGAAAGCTCGCAGGGATGATTTTTTTCACAAAAAAATCTCTGAGGATTAATTCACTAAGATCTCCAGGAATTCTACTCAAACCCGCGTTTGCCACAGCAATTATGTCTGTATCTTTGTTATATCTCATTTATGATCAAAACTTGTCAGTTAAATGGCTTGTTTTCATAGTATTCATTGCAGTACTGGTTTATTTTTTCACACTGTGGATCGTAGGAGGGCTAGACAGGGCTGATCTCGAGATTTTGAGATCCTTATTTAGAAAAAGGAGAGTTAACTAAGAAACCGCCAAAAATTAAGGATAAATTTTTAAAGGGACAGGGGATAAAAAATTATTATGGCAAGAACAGGGGAAAGGAGATATGGGGAGAAGAAGTCCTCCCATCAAAGTGGACTAGCTGTTTCAGGAGGGGTTGTTTCATCTATAAAGGACAAGATGACTTTAAAAAAGTGGCTTTGGGAGGGATTTTATTCATTAGGGCATAGTATGAAGACACAATGATAGCCGGAAAGAATTTTTATGTGACTTGCGGAGAGTACACTTCGGATGAGTTAAAAGACATATTTTAAGAGAACTAGTTTCAAGCTAGTTCAGAAGAAAAAATGTGGATTATGCAAAATAATCTAATTTTCATCTAGAATCCTGCAATATCATACAAACGTTTCTTTAATGATTATATGTCCAGGTTTCCTTAAGTTTTTCGGAGGAGGAGTCATGTAATCTCCATAAAACCTCCTCAAAAATTTTTCATAGTTATTCGGAACATTAAGTTTTGCATCTTCAAACTTTACTTTTTTGAGAGGAAAGATATCTTCTTTTTTCATATTGATGTTTTTCCCTCCAAAATACCATGAATACACGTAATTCTTTTTCCTTATTTTTCTGTAGTATCTGGTTCTGAGCCATGAAGGGATATCGAATCGATTAAGGAATCTTTCAAAAAATCTTGCAAATAATACTAATGCTTCCTTGAAGATTATATTTTTGGAAGTTATCTTTTTTATTCTAATCTGCTGGACAAATGATTTCTTATTCTTTAATAAATCCAGGTGGCAAAGAAAACTTAAATATTTCTGTTGGATTTTTGCGACCTTAGGGTTAGGAGATAGTTTTTCTAGAATGAATATGTCTAAGAAAACTCCTGTATGGTAATTGTCATTTTTTTCCATTTGGGAATTTTTATCCCTTATCTTTCCAAACAACATCCTAAAATGAGGAAAATTGTCAGTATGGATGTCTTGCCAGAATAAGTCCTCTGGAAGCTCCTTTTTGATAACCTTTACTAATTTCTCATAATCTTCCCTGGGCATAATTACGTCTACGTCATCGTCCCATGGAATAAATCCTCTATGCCTGATGGCGCCAAGAAGGGTTCCTGCAAGCAAAAAATAGTCAATACGGTTTCTTCTACATATATCATCAAAAATCTTCAAGATTCTTAGTTCAACTATTTGAATTTTTTTTAGCAGAGTTTTTCCCTTATTCCTTTCATCAGGAAATTTTATTGCATAATTTATTCTTTCACTAGGCATCTTGTTGTTCTTTCACAACTATTTATATAATTTTAGTCTATGCATTATACTTCACAAATATTTATATATTACTAGTAACACTAGTAGATATGAAGAGAATAGTCTGGGAAAACAAGTCAAATGGTCAATTATGCGTCACAATCCCTAAAAACCTGGGTATAGGGTCTGGGGATGTAGTAACACTTGGAAAGGAAAAAGTAAAAAAAGTTGTCTACAGCACCATTGCTGCCGATTTTTTCCATTATGGGCACTTGCAATTTCTAGAAAAAGCAAAAAATTTAGGCGACTATCACATATGCGGAGTCCTGACTGATAAGGCAATTATGGAACACCGAAAAAAACCCCTCACTACCTTAGAGGAGAGAAAAGCGGTCGTAGCAAATATGCTTTGCGTAGATATGGTGATGGTTCAGAAAAGCTTGGATCCTACGGAAAATTTAAGGGAGATCTATAATCAATTTGGAGATGTTGAAATTATTTTGGTTCATGGAGATAACTGGAAACAGATTCCAGGGGGAGAATTTGTTACGGAAAGAAAAGGAAAGGTGGTGAAGATTCCATATTATGGCAGACTTTCAGATTTTAAAATAATAAAAAAAATATTGGAGGATTATAAGGAAAAATTCGAAAGTTTGGCGGAATTTTCAGACCATTTCGACATAAAGGCTTGGACAAAAGATAAAAGCAAATCTCACCAAATAGTCTCTACAAAAGCGGAGACTTTAAGATCCCTAAGGAGAATTTTAACAAAATCAAAAATTGAAAAACCTCTCCTGTTCAAGGTTTCCGAATGGAAAAAGAATCCTGATAAGGTCTTAGAAAGAATACAAATTGAATTTCCTAATGAATTCCTCGTAGTTAGAAGCTCGGCCAAGGGAGAGGATTCATTTAAGGAATCTATGGCTGGCAAATATAAAAGCCTTCTTGGGATTGATTCCTCGAACAGGATTTCTATAAAGAATGCAGTAGAATCTGTCATCTCTTCCTATGGTCCATCAAATGAGGTAGATAAAGGAAGTCAGATACTGGTGCAAAAACAAGTTAGAGATGTAGGTGTGAGCGGGGTGATACTGACAAGAGATATGACTACTGGAGCACCATATTATATCATAAACTATGATGACAATGGCTCGACCGATAGCGTCACTAAAGGAATTGCCAATAAAGTGGTAAAAATTTCGTACTTTTACGAATCGCGAGATTCATTAGGAAAGTGGGGGAAGCTTATAGATTCAGTCCATGAATTGGAGAGGGTTATACCTGGATTTCCGTTGGATATAGAATTCGCCATAACTAAGTCTGGAGAAATAATATTCTTCCAAGTTAGGCCACTGACAAGCAGGATAATCTACGATGATGAGAAAGAAGACTATAATGTTAAAAAATCCTTGAACCTAGTAAAGGAAAAATACTTTCAGATCTCTGCAGGGAACAACAAAGTGTTTAGCGACATGGCTTTCTGGAATCCTTCTGAGATAATCGGAGACTCACCAAATACCTTGGATTATTCACTCTACGAATATCTAATAACTAATGAAATCTGGCAAAAAATGTTGATTGAAGATGGTTACTCGAAAACCAAAAATCAGCTAATGTTCATGTTAGGGAATAAACCATATATTGATGTGGTTACATCCTTTGAGTTTTTAACTCCTTCAAAGATTCCAAATCCGATCAAAAAAAAGCTATTAAGGTTTTATTTAGAAAAACTTGAAAAAAATCCGGAGCTTCACGACAAAATAGAGTTTGAAATAGTCTATAGCTGCTACACTCCATATTTCTGGAAGAAAACAGAAGAACTGAAAGAGAAAGGGTTTAGTTCCGAGGAAATTGAGGAGATTAGGCAAAAAACATTCGCTCTATCAAATGACATAATAAAGAATTACAGCATCCATATTAAAAAAGCAAAAGAGGACGCCAATATTTTAGAAGAGAGGAGAATAAAAACCCTTGCAGGAAACTATCCAGAAAAATCAAAGATCAAAAATCTTCTGGACGATTGTCGATCTCTAGGTACCTCTCATTTTTCCAAGATAGCCCGCTTCGCTTTCATAGGCAAGGCCATACTTTCAGATATGGTGAAAGAGGGCATTGTAGATGAAAAATTTTATGATGATTTCTTAAGGCTTATCAGATCTCCTGCCAGAGACTTAAAGATGGATTCTGAATTAGTCAGCCAAAATAAAATGAGTATTGATGAATTTTTAGGTAAATATGGGCATCTTAGGCCTGGAACTTATGGGATAACGTCTCCCAAATACAGCACATATTCGAAGGCTTTTTTTGAAAAAGCCATTCCAACTGAAATTCCAAGTTCAAAAGAAGATTGGACTGTCCCAAAAAATGTGATCAATAAAGTTGATGTTTTGTTAGCCAATGAAGGTTTTGAATTTGATGCAGAACATCTCTTTTCTTTTATTAAGGAGTCTTTAGAAGAGAGGGAATATTTGAAATTTGAGTTTACTAAAAATATAAGCGAGGCTATTGAGCTGATTGCGAAGTTAGGAGACGAAAACAAGTTATCAAGAGAAGAGATTTCTATGCTGTCAATAAATGAAATATTTACTATGGGAGATTCAAATGGAAAATCGACTAACAAGCTTATGAATCTTATTAAAACCAGAAAAAAAATTCGGGATAAATACCGCAGGTTGTTACTGCCTCCTTTGATTTTTTCAGAAAAAGATTTTGATCTGGTTAATGTAGAAAAGGCAAAGCCAAATTTCATAACGCAAAAAAATGTATCTGGTGATTTTGTTGTCCTAACTAAGGAGGCTTCTCCTGCTTCGGTGAATCTTTCAGGAAAGATAGCAGTCATAGAAAATGCAGATCCGGGATTTGACTGGATTTTATCTAATAACATTACGGGTCTTATAACTAAATACGGGGGGGCGGCATCTCACATGGCTATAAGGTGTTCGGAATTCGGCATACCTGCAGTCATAGGTTGTGGGGAGAGCATATTCTCTCAAGTGCAAAAAGCTCAGAGAGTATATATTGACTGTCAAAAGGAAAGGGTGGAGTTAATATGATGTGCGTGGCCATTTCTCAGAGACGTAATATAAATAAACACGGAGCTACAATGGATGCATTGGAAAGTTCATATGTGGATTATTTTGAAAGATTAGGGGTATTATTGGTTCCAATCCCCAACTCATCCATCAACCTTAAGGATTATTTTGAAAGATTTTCTATCAAGGGAATAATTTTAACTGGAGGAAATATGATAAATCCTTCTTTATACGGGGGGCAAGAAACTAGTCCGGATATTTCTGATCAGAGAGATGCAACGGAAAGAATGATTTTAGATATGGCAATTGAAAAGAATCTTCCTGTACTGGGAATTTGCAGGGGATGCCAATTTATCAATGTATATTTCGGAGGAAAACTGATCGGAAATATAAATAATGGGGATAAAAAAATCAAGCATATCGCTTCAAGCCATGAAGTGGAGATAGTTCATGATTCTTTAAAAAAGATTCTCGGTGAGAAAATAACCGTGAATTCTTATCATAACCAATCAATCACACAAGGAACACTTTCGGGAGATTTAGAGGTATTTGCTAAAGCCGATGATGGGACGGTTGAAGGGCTTTGCCATAGGAACTTGCCTATTGCAGGTATGATTTGGCACCCTGAAAGAGAGAGTCCAAACGAGGGTGCTAATAACGAAATAATAAATTTATTCATAAAAGGAGAGCTTTTTTGGAAAAAAAGATGAAGGCAATAATACTCGCAGCCGGAAAAGGCACAAGACTTGGGAAATATACAGAAGATCTTCCTAAATGCATGCTTAACTTCGGAGGCAAGACTTTGATCCAAAGACAGGTGGAGACACTAAAGGCTTGCGGAATAAATGATATCTCCATCGTTAAGGGATTCAAAGCTGAAAAAATAAGGATTGCGGAAACCAAACATTACCTGAATGATGATTTTGAGAATACAAATATGGTGGCCAGCCTCTTCTGCGCAGAGCACGAAATAGATGACGAAGTCTTAATTTGCTACGGGGATATAATCTATGAGAAAAGATTGATAGAGGATATTTTGGAATCAAAGGCAGACATTGGGATAACTGTTGATGAGGACTATTTAGAATATTGGAAGGCCAGAATGGAAAACTGGCAGGATGATCTAGAGACTCTAAAGGTTGAGAATGCTCTTATAAAGGAGGTTGGGCAAAAAACTAATGATTCAGATTCAGCGAAATTAAGATATATTGGATTGATAAAATTATCCAAAAGGGGGGCTGAGATCCTTAAGAAAATTTTTTATGAAAATAAAGAGAAGTACTGGGATTCAAGCGACAGATGGATGAATTCAAAATCTTTTAAGCTCGCATATATGACTGATCTAATCCAGGCAATCATCAACGCAGGCTACGAAGTGGAACCGATAAGGGTAAAAAAAGGATGGATGGAATTTGACAACGTAGAAGATTATGAAAAAGCTACAAAATGGCGGGAAGAAGACTCACTTGGGAGATTTATAAATTTAGATAATTGAATCGATGGCGTTAGCAGATTTATTAGTTGGGGCAGGAGCATCATTGACTGCATTGGAATTGATTTCTTATTCAGCCGTCAAATTAGCGAGGGGAAGGTTTCAATGGATGATCACTTCCGCGAAAGACCGGTTTCCAAGGATCGATAAGGCTGGAATAGAGGCTAAATACCTTGGTAAAAATGGAGGTTTTGATCCTGAATTAGGTTGGGTAAGAAAGCCTAACACCTCCGGGAAAGACCGGACGTTCTGCAAATTAGAGGATGGAAAATGGGGCTACAGAGAGACAACATGGAAAATAAATGAAAGGGGCTCAAGGGAGAACCCCGGAAATGAACATTTAGATGATAGGGTCATTTCATGCTATGGCGATTCTTTTACATTCGCAAGGCAAGTTAATGACGAAGAAACGTGGGAACATAAACTATCTAAGATGACGGGAACAAATGTTCTTAATTGGGGAGTTGGAAATTATGGGCTGGACCAAGCTATACTTAGGATCGAAAGAGAATTTCCACAAAACCCTACGAAGATCGTGATAATGGGTGTTGTGGCAGATACAATATCTCGTACCCAAAGCATGTGGAAACATTTTTATGAATATGGAAATATTTGGGCATTTAAGCCAAGGTTTGAGTTAGATGAAACGGGAAAATTAAAGCTTATTAAGAATATCATTGATGACCCTGAGAAATTCCTTGAAATTCCTCAATATGTTCAGGAATTAAGGAAGCATGATTATTTCGCAAAGCAGAGATTTGATAATGATTTAATGAGGTTTCCATTTTCATTGTCACTATTAAGGAATCCTGCAAGAAACCTCAGGTTAATCTATGGCGCCTTATTAAGCCAAGGAATTGAAGAATTGTTCTCTCAAAAGGCAAGAGCGGCAGACCCTTTAGATTGGAAGGTGGCAAGGCATATTAGGAGAGAGAATTTAGAATGGACTGCTAGATTATATGAAAACGAGGGCGCGACAAGATTAATGCATGCTTTGGTGGACAAATTTATCGAGCAAGGGGAGCGGTTAGGATTTCACCCCGTTTTTGCGCTTTTGCCGCAAAAAAATGAGGCATTATATGCGAGGGATGAAGGTTCAATTCATATGCCTTTCTTAAAAGATATAAGTGGACGAGTGGAAACAATAGACTTGACAATCCCTATCTCGAACCATCCTAATATTGATTCTCTATATAGCGAAAACACTGATTATGGAGCACATTATAGCTCCGAGGGAAATGCCCTTGTTGGAAAGGTGATATATGATAGGCTTAAAAGAAAATCTCTTATCTAAATCCAGTCATAATCATGCACGAAATCATAATCTCTTGGATAGATCATTTTCAGTCCAAATTTTTTGCACAACTTTAATGTATTATCATCATATGTCCACCATCCAGGAACGAATTCCTTTGGGACTATTCCTAGCTCTTTACGCATCCACCGAATAGATTCCCTGAAAAGTTTCTCTTGCTCTTTGTAGCTCATGTTGCTCATAACCATGCTCAAATGAATATGCAGCTCCAGTTTTTGGCCTTCCTTCAGCATCCATCTGTATCTGTCTTTCATAATTTTGGATAGTTTCTCTTCTGAAAGTTTGATATTGAATTCAGATTTAAAATAATCCTTGTTTACGGGAGTCATAACATACCATTTTTCTACCTTGCCCCTGTTAACTTTTTCCTGAACCTTTCTCCATATTTGATCAATCATTATGGTTTCTGTATGAACTGTCAAAGGTTTAAATCTGGAAGAAAGCCACTCAATTTTTCTTCTGATTGCCGCAACATAATTTCTTTTTAGCCTCATTTTTTTCTGGCCTTTATTATCAGGCTGTCTCCCATAGTCGAAGGAGTCAAAGCGACCGGAAAGAAAAGAATTTCATGACTTAGGACTCCATTGGTATCGACCTCTTGCAGGACAAAGCCTTCTTTGTTCAATAAGAGCTTCAGCTTTTTCAGCGTCCACACGCTCCTGTGGGTCTCCCATTCATCATCTTCCAGATCATCATCATATTTTCCTAAAAGTAATTTTATCCTGTTTTTTAACGAAGAAATATTTGGTACGGAAAGAACTAAAGTTCCATTCTTTTTCAAGACGCGATTACATTCCTTCATGAACGCTATAGGGCGGATCATGTGTTCCATGATTTCTCCTGCAACTACGACATCTACAGAATTTGAGCCGATTTTTAATCCCTCATTAAGATCACATTTAATTGTAGGATTCCCTATTGCATCCATGGTTATCACTTTTTTTGCCTCTAAGCCGTCGGAAATAACATTGTGTCTACCTGTTCCAGCACCAACATCAAGGACTATCTTATTCCTTACGTCTCCGCACATCCTTCTCATCTTTTGAAGTCTGATTCTAGTTTGAGTGTCAACTTTCATTTTAATTTAGTTCTCCGCTCTGCCACCACGAAAAATTCTGTGGCTAAAGAGTT
The DNA here is from genome assembly GCA_964578845.1 of Candidatus Woesearchaeota archaeon. Classification (GTDB taxonomy): domain Archaea; phylum Nanobdellota; class Nanobdellia; order Pacearchaeales; family GW2011-AR1; genus CAZOEF01. The sequence continues at coordinate 376,809 of CAZOEF010000001.1, read as the reverse complement.
GATTGGCATATATGGCCGGTATTTTCTGAATGTCCATAATTTAGTTGATGTGAACCTCACTATTTCATATCCTGCATTTCTGATTATGTCTTTTATCCTCTTATCGTTAAAATCATAATGTGGTAAAGGCTCTATTGGTTCATGGTTTAATGATGTCTTTATCCTTCTTTGCAAGGAGTTGGCATTCGGAACTTGGATCAATATTTTTCCATCTTTGTTCAATAAGTTCTTTATGTCTGATAGGAATTTGGTTAGATTCACATTTACTAAATACTCTAGAACGCCGAATAAAAGGACAGTGTCATACTTTTTTTTTAGATTGAGCCGAGTGACATCTGACAGGATGAACCTAACTTTGCTATTTCTCTTTTTTGCAGATTTGATATTCTCTGGATCAATGTCTACTCCAGTAACATCGAAACCTTTTTTTTGAAGATAATCGGAAAAGAAACCAGATCCACAACCCAAATCCAAAATTTTTCCTCTACAGTGTCTTTCAACCAGCTTGCAAGTATATTCAGATTTCTCCATATATATGCACTTACCTTAATGTTTTTAAATACCTTTCTTTTCCCCAAAATATGGAGCAAAAAATCTCAGTCATTTCCGTTGTGCACAACGAAGAAAGCATCATTAAAAGGTGCTTAGACAGCGTCAAAGACATAGCTGACGAAATTTTGATTCTGCATGACGGTCCTTGTTCAGATAACACTTTGAAGATTGCCAGAAAGTACACAAAAAATGTCTTCGCAACAGAGAAGAATGTTGGAGTCCCAGGCCCCATTCTCCCAATTCTTTTCAGGAAAGCAAAAGGCCCATGGATACTTAAGATAGATGCAGACGAGTTTTTATCTTCAGAGCTAAAGAAAAATATAAGGGGCCTAGTAGAAAATTCCAAGGCAGACGGTTATACTTTTAGATGGCCATTTTGGGATGGGAAAAAATATGTGACTAAAAACTGGCCAAGAAAGCCATCACTATACAGAAAATCCAAGATATCTTATTTTGGATTTCCTCATTGGGATGATCCCAAAATAAATGGAAATGTGATAGCCACCCCATTTCAGTTGGAACATAAGCCCAATTATAAAGGAAACCCCCTTGGATGGAAAAATTTTGTAAAAAAATCATTGGGAAGATATGCAAAATTGCATGCAGAGTATACTTTAAGACCCTTCAACGAATTTGATAGTTTTCAATATGATAGGAAGGATTTTCCAATTTATATGAAGATAAGGAGGAAGTTTCCCGTATTTTCTTCAATCCCTTTGTCAATATTGGCATTTTTCAAGATTTTATTTTCAAGAGGGGCTTGGAAGGAAGGGTTTCCAGCTTTCTACGAGGCGCTTCAAAGCTTTATTTATTACCCCTATTTAGGGTACTGCATACATAATCTAAAGAGAGGAAACTAGTTTTTTAGTAGCTTCTAAATAAGCCTCTTCATATCTCCTAACTACATTGTCCCAGCTTAAGTTATCTTTAACGAATTTTTTTGCATTTTTCCCCATTCTCTTAATTTCATTAGGGTTTTTCAAAAGATAGTTTAATTTTTTCTCAAAGTCTTTCTCATTTCCTGGTTCAAAAAGAAGGCCAGTTTCCATATCCTTTACTTGCTCAGGTATTCCTCCTATTTTGGAAGCTACAACGCACAATCCATAAGACATTGCCTCCAAAACAGTGTATGGAAAGGTATCCATCCAAATGGATGGAACGACAACTATCGAAGCTTTTTTATAATGTTCTTCTGGTTTTTGAAATCCTAAAAATTTTACACTTTTATATCTTGATTGCAGGTATTCTTTAAGCGGCCCTTTACCTAGGACTTTCTTTTCATACCCCTTTACCTTATTTAATGCGCTTATGATTGTCTTCAGGCCCTTTTCTTCGTTTAATTGACCTACAAATAAAATTTCTTTATTATACTGAGCCGATTTTTCTGGAATATCTATTCCATTGTGAATCACTCTTACTTTTACCCCAAGGGATTTCTCCATGGCCTTCGAAAGAAACTCCGAATTAGAGACAAAAATAATCCTTCCATCTTTGATTAATCCCCTATGTAACATGAGCTTTAAATTTCTCCAAATACTGCGCGGGGTGTCTCTATATTTCTCATCATAGCCTAGACAACCAGGAAAAAAGCATCTATGCTTCAGGCCTCTTTCCGATTTCCTTCCATTAATACCTCCAAGTCGAGAGCATAAATAATGCAAATCATGTAGTGTTAAAACAACCGGTACATTGTGGTTCAGGCAAGCTCTTACTACACTAGGTGACAGTATTTTCATGCAATTATTTACATGGACCACATCTGGATTAAAGCTCTTTATTTTTTTTAGGATTCTATTGTACCATTTAATGCTATATCCTCTTGAAAAAAGGGAACTAAAGTTTTCTCCTTTGCTGGAGCCAAACACCTCTATAATATGGCCTCTTTTTTCAAGCGCATCCTTTATTGTGTGTAAAAATCTCTCGGCTCCACCAACCATTTCTGAGTGATCATTAACTAATAAGATTCTCATTTCAAATCAAGAACTATCTCCGGGTCTTTATTTTTTAGGTTGTTCATTTCTATCATCTTAGATATTTTATGGGAAATGTTTACGGCAGTTATTACCTTTCCTGAGAATATTGAGTAAATTCCATTTCCATGCTCCATTATTTCAGATGGACGCTCATCAGTCTTATCAACGCCTGCCTTAACAACCTTTGTTATAAATATTGAGCCTATTATTTTTGCCTTATTCAAGATGGGGAAATGGTTAGCGGATTCTGTAATTATTCTCTTTGAATTGGATTTTACTTCTCCAAAATCCTCTACCTTCCCGTTAAAGTCATCAGAGATTATCCTTTTAAGCACAGATTCTTCTACATGCGCAACCGTGAATCTTCCACCGTTTCCTTTTGGGAGGATTGATGCAAATGGACCATCTAGGTTCATACAGCCAAAAATCTTTCCAGGGATCTCAAATTCCACAAGTTCCATCAGTTCATATTGCGCGGTCTTTTTAGGAAGGCCAAGAGCTTTGTTAAATTGATTGAATCCTGCATATGTGGCGTTTATAACATAATCAAATTTCTCCTCGATTATCTCGTTGCTAGCTTTAAAAATCAGTTCTTTATCTTTTCCAACTATCCTTCCTCTGATTAATTCATGACAAGTTCTTAATCTTACAGAAGAATCATTTAGTTTTTCTTTACAGGCAGCTTTCAGTTTCTCAGGATCATATGAAGATTCTGGAACCTTTATAGTCAGAGCGACCATTTCAGGATTTATGATTTCAATGTCTGGATTAACCACTTCATAAGGGAGATTCATGCTGTCGCAAAATTTAAGGTAATCTTCAGGAGAGGTCAAGCTTTTTTCTTTAGTCACTGAATAATAATTAGGGAATTTTTCAAGTACGCATTCACCAAATTCCCTTTCAAAGCTTTCTCTGCTATCTATGGATTCAATCACAGTTTTTTCGCTTCTAGGGTAGTGATATCCATGATGATGCCTGAAATGATTATTGGTGGAAGCCACCAAGAGTATGTCTTTTTCTTTCTCAAATAATGTGACATCTGCTATCTTTGATAATTCTAATGCTGCGCAAACTCCGAAAACTCCTCCCCCAATGACTGCTACCTTCATATTGTTAGTTTACTAAATTTTTTTATAAACCTTTGCACACGACAATATCCTATCTTGAAGGGCGATGTTATCCAATATCTCGCTTTCACTAATTAATGGTTTTTCGCGCCCCATGACTGAATTCACAAACTTTTGGATTGAAACTTTTAATGGATCCTCTATATAGAAAAAATTCTCTTCTGTAGTGAAACCTTGTCGATAACCTTCAGATATTCTCCTAGTGAATTTCTTTCCATTAAATGAAAAAATTATTTTCCTAGGTCTTTCCTTTTTAAATTTAAATATGTAATTCACATTGCACGAAGTGTTTTTATTCTTATATTCAAAATTAATTTTAAAATCTTTTTTTGATCTGGAATCCAATACAATTTTTTCTGCTTTACCTCCAGGAATCAAATTGACAAGGAGGCTATTCGCATGCGGAAGGTGGTCTAAAAGCATGTCTTCACCATATTTCCCAGGCTCCATATAAATGGACAAATTATCTAATATATTGAGGTCCACGTATTGAGATATTTTGGGAATGATAGAAGGCCATTGAGTGTTCATGGTTAAAATTATATTTTTTTTCCTGGAAATGTCTAGCAACTTCTTAGCCGTCTTATATGCCTGATGGGAATTCATTATTAATGGTTTTTCACAAAGAATATGTAAGTCTCGCCTTAAACATTCGACTATATGTTTCTTATGCAGGTGCGAAGGAGTGCATATAGAGACTGCACTCAGGTCTTCATTTGTGAGGAGATCATTTAGATTATGGTATGCCTTTACTTTTATATTATATTTGGCAAACAAGTCTTCGGATTTCTTTTTTGCGCTTTCTTTTGAGCTGCCCAAAATAGAGGTTACCTCACAACCTGCGTCGATAAATTCTCTTATATGGTAAATTCCTATTTTGCCTGCTCCCAAGACTGCGACTTTCAGATTATTTTTTGTAGACATCATCAATCAATTTGCTAAATTTATTTTTAAATGCTGCCAAGACTCTTTCCTCATTGAAATCTCCGGCTACTTTTCTGCTTTTTCTAGACAGCTCTCCTTTCCTTTTGATGCTCAACTTAAAGTAATCTTCTATTTTTTTGACTATGGTTTCTTTCCGGAGGGGGAGGATTAAACCTCGATCAACTTTTTTGATTGCCTGCATCGCTCCAGTATTTTCTGAAACCATTGTAGGAATCCCTGCAAGCATTGATTCTAAAATATTTAGGCCAAACGATTCCCCTCTTCCAAGATGTATACTAAGAGAGCTATTTTTAAGATATGGGATGATATCTTTGGATCCCTCAAAATGAATTCCCTCCTTAAGCCATTCTTTTCTGACTTTCCAGTTGCCAAGAATATATAGTTCGGCATCATGAAACTTATTTTTAATATCTTCAAATACCTCGATCAATAAATCTATTCCCTTTACATTATAATCTGGCCCATGCCCTATAAAAAGTATTCTTTTATTATTAAGATTAGGGCTTATCTCACTAATTGGCTTTATTTTTTCTCGATATATGAATCCAGGGATGTTCAGCACAGGGCTTTTTTTGTTAAACTGCCTGAACAAAGACTCTATAAAATCTCCGATGCAGATTGCCCCATCTATTTCCTGTATGAATATTTTGGCTATGGTGGACCTCCACAGCGAGTATCTGACCATCTTCTCATTTTTAAAGTCAAATCTTTTTCCAGTTGACAAATAGAAAAGGCGGGGATCCGAAAAAAGAGTTATTATCTTCTTGTCTCTCTTTATCACTCTTAATTTCTTCAATAGAACAGGCTTGATATACGTTCCTTCCACAACATAAACATCATAATTAGAGGGAATTTTATTTGAAAGAGGTATAAAATCACAATTGACGCTTTTTAGTAGCTTGCCATGAAGAGGATGCAACTTATTATATACAAAAGCTATTTGCTTACTCCTTAAATTTTTTGATTGCTTCATGATAAATTTTTTCCAGGTTATCATTGACTGTACTCCAGTCAAAACGTTGGGCAGTTTTTTTGCCTGCAGTAATCAACTCCTTTCTAACTTTTTTATTGTTCAGTATCTGCACTATTGATCTTTCAAGCTCATTTACGTTTTTATATTTAACAACCAAACCATTTTGCCTGTTCTTGACCAGGAATGGAAGGCTTCCTCTGTTCGAAACCACAACAGGAAGATTCGAGGCCATCGCTTCTACGACTACAAGGCCAAATCCTTCCCATTCAGAAAATAAGATTAAGGCCTCCGAAGAGAAGTAGGCAGTAATCAGAACAGGATCACTGACCTCTCCTAAAAACTTAACTCTATCCCCGATATTCAAGATATCTATTTTTTTCTTCAAACTCTCTACATAACCTCCATCTCTTCCAATTATGAGCAGTTTACAGTCAATATTCTTTATTGCTTCAACCACATATTGAAGACCCTTGCTTTCGTGAACTCTTCCAACATATAGCAGAGTTTTTTTAGATAAATCATATTTTTTTTTGAATGCTAAAATATTTCTCTGGCTTGGCTTCTTGAACTTACTCATTTCTATCCCTCCCGGAACGACTCTGATACGATCTTCAGATATTCCTAGTTTATTAAAAGATCCATAGTCCATCTCTGTGGAGGCGGTCAGAAATGTAGCGTATTTAAGTCTGTTCTTAAAAAATAAATTATGGGATTTCTTGAAAAAAGAATTCTTCTCATTATGGAAAAACCCGTGAGGGGTATAGATTAGCGGCTTTTTCCCCCGTAGGAATTTCAGGGAAAAATTTGAGGTGAATCTGCCGTGGCCGTGAATATGAATAATATCAAAATCTGCCCATATTTTTTTTAGTGTTCCTTTAAATTCTTTTGAATATCCAAAGCCTCCGAGAAAGAAATTATTTTTACACGTGATTATTTCAATCCCCTCTTTTATCTGATTTTTATTGAAGTTTGGTTTACTTTCATAAAGGTCTGTTTGCAGGATGGTGGTTCGATTTTTCACGCTCTGTTTTTTAGACAGCTCCCAAATAACTTTTTCAGTCCCTCCAGGATAATCAACAGGCACGCTGCTTATATGCAATATCCTCATTTTATTGCCCCCTCATAAATTTCCTTTAATTTTTTGTTTCTTTGAGCTATAGAAAACTTTCCGTTCCTTATTTCCTTAATGCAATTTTTTGAGAATTTTTTCCTAAGATTCTTGTTAATTATCAGCTTGTCCAAGTCTTTTGTAAGAAGGTTAATTGTCTTCTGTGCATTGTCATCTAGGGTGTAATAGTTTCTATTGTTTATACAATTGGAGACAAGCCCGGTTTTATGGTCTTCTATTATCTCTTTTCTATTTTCTGTGCTTCCCTCAACAGAAACGGTTTTAGAATTAACAGTAACTGTCGGGATTCCAAAAGACATGGCCTCCAAAAATATGAAACCAAAACTGTCAGAGTATCCGGGATAAACTAATATATCTAGGATCGGAAAAACTTCTGCAAATAATTTTTTTTGGGGCATCAGTGGAAGAAAACTTATTTTCTTATTATCTGAATATTTCCCCCTTATCTCTCCTGGAACATCAGACACTATGATCCCTTTCACATTGCGATGTTTTTTTGTCATTCTGTCAATTGCTTCAAGGGCATGGATTCCCCCCTTAGGATAGAAATATCTTCCCACAAAGCCAAGGTTAACTTCCTTAGATATCCTCTTATCTGTTTTAGGCAGAGGGATTGCAGGATATACAACTTCCACCTTGCCCCTTATCTCAGGAAATTCCCTAATTATTCTCCTTGCAGTCGCATCTGTCCAAGGCATTATTTTTTTGCAGTTATCCCTCAATAATATTTTCTTAACCTTTCTTTTTGAAAACTTATTTCCTTCGCCAATATATAGCTGCCAAATAGATTCGATATCTGCAACCCATGGCTTTCTCCTCTCAGAGCTTAGGCAATGTGCGCAGTGGACTAAATGATAATCTCCCTTTGAAATGGGATGGGAATTTGGAAATGATATTCTTGAAAAGTTTAAAGTTTCTCTTATGAATCTCTTTAGTAGATTAGAAAATCCGAAGATCTTTCTATTTGTTATCACTCCCTTTTGATTCTCAGCATTAAGGTATTTGACTGCCTCAGGAGGGTTTTCAACTAGGTACTTATAATAAGGGCTATCCGGAAATTTCCAAGGATATTGGAGGTAAACTTTTAGAGACTTCATTTTTTTTCAGTCATCCACCAATCAGGGCTCTCTATATGCAACTGGTATTTTTTATTTGTTTTCGTAAATTCAAGCAGCGCATTTACTACACCTTTAATTTGAGTGTCGTGTCCTGCAATTATTCCTCCAGGAGATACTTTCTTTGAATATTTTTTCAGATCATCCAAGACATATTCATAATTATGATTTCCATCGATGTAAATAAAGTCGCAGTCAGGGATTAACGAGGGGGCATCTCCGGAATACTTTTTGATAAATTTAACTTTTTTTCTAAACTTGTTAAGTCTTCTTCTAGCAATTCTCTCTGCTTTTTCCACAAGTGAATAATATCCATCATTCTTATAAGATAGATAAGGTTCATAAGGATCTATTACATAAAAATCTTTAACTTTTAAATTCGTTAAAATAGAATTTGCATTTTCTCCCCTAAATGTTCCTATTTCTGCAACGGTTATTAATCTTCCCTTAAAATAATCTTTTGCAAAAGCTATAGAAGGCCTGGGAAAGCGCCTCAAAAATCTTTGTTTGACAGGATAGTTAATCATTCTATCAATTATCTTTACCGGAGAATTAAGTCTCTCTAATCTGCTGTTCCTCATTTTAATACCCCAACTATTTTCTTACTTAAACCTTTCTCTCCATAAGGGTTTTTAATCTCTACTGGTTTGAAATCAGCGGCCAAATACTCTCTAATTTTTTTCTTCGTCATTTCCACGTTTAGCCTAGATAAAAATTGGAAATTGCTTTCAAGGCCTTCCGGCCTCTCAGTATAATCCCTTAAAATTATGCACGGCTTCATGAAAATAAGGCTTTCTTCCTGTATGGATCCTCCATCGCAAATCAACAGTGAACACTTTTTCATCTGGTGTATGAATGCAAAATAGTCTAGGGGTTTTATTATGTGGATGTTCTTGTTTCTCTTCAACCGGTCATAAAAACCAAACTTAACGATCTGGTTTTTAGTATTGTCATGCATGGCAAAATACGAAGGTATCTCTAAAGACTCCAGAATTTCGATAATTCTTGAAAGTCTTCTTCTGTTTTTTATGTTCTCATGTCTATGTATTGAAATAAGTGCAAATTTCCCCTTCGACAAGGATTTTAACTTCCCAGACTTTCTTTCCGCAAGATCAATTGAGTCAACTATGGTATTTCCCGTGTTTATTATTCTCTTTTTATAGTTTGAGACATTTTTTGTTGATTTTCTTGATACTGTCAGGAGAATGTCTGAAAATTTGTCTGCAATAATTCTTGAGATCTCTTCAGGAAATGGCTCAAATATATTTCCGCTCCTTAGCCCAGCCTCTAGATGAACGTTCTTGTATTTTTTCCAGGGATTAAGTAATTTTGATGAAGATATGGCGGCGCTTGCAGTGGTCATGGTATCCCCATGATAGATCACATATCTTGTCTCTTTAAGGCCTTTCAGTAGGTTTCTTAATTTAAAGACTAAAGATATGTTCCAGAATACTGCCTTAAAAATATTTGCGTTAAATTTCGAGCTTTTATTCGGAGTCTTGCTCAAGACAATATCTGGGCCACTTAGTCCAAACACATCGCACAACTCCCTTAGATTATGCTGCCCTGTGTGGATAAAATAATAACCGGTTTTGTTATTGCGCAGTTCAATCATAACTGGGGCGGTTTTGATAAGTTCTGCCCTTGTTCCAAGGACAAAAGCAATTTTTTTCTTTTCCATTTTAAAAATTTAAGTTCCTAAATAGTCGAGATCAGCCCAATTTCCTTCTGCACTTTTAGCTTGGATATATTCTTCATAATAAGGTATTTCGTCAGGAATATTTATTTTCCAGATTTTTAGAGGTCCTTGGAATCCTTGGTAATAAATAATGTCTCCCTGAAAGCCTTGCTTCTTAAGTTGTTTAATTATTGAAGAATCCTCGCTATGAACGAGTTCAAAATGTTCTGTTTCATTAAGTAAGTAAAGCCTTACCCATTGGGTGCTAAGGGCTTTCTCGCTCAAATACATCCCTACGCCTACTTGATTGATTCCCTGACCTTCCAATGCAGGAATTATATATAGCATACTTTCAACATATTCTTCGCTTCTGTAATTAGGGCTCAAATCAGTGATTTGTCCTCCTACGCTGATGTATCTTATAGGTATAAATTCCTGCTGATTATTATAGCTAAATGCCGCTTCAACTCTCTTAATCTGTTCAGTTTCTTGGTCAATATATACTAGAAATCCTCCAATGCCTGCCCGCTGCATTGGATAAAATTCATTGTTGATTTTAAGATCTTCATCCACTGCAGAGCTGCCTTCATACACGAGTACGGTTCTATTAGATGTTTCTCGTGTTAATGAGGGGTTCAATCTAAAGTAATTTATCCAGCTCAGTCTATCTGTTCCGCTAGCATCGCTTCCGATGCTTGCGAACGCAGAATACTTTCCAACATCTGTCGAATCTATAAGGAAGTGAGTTGCACCGTGGGCTTTCGCTAGTTGCAGCGCAGTCTTTTCATTTTGCGCGGTAAGTAAATATCTTGCCGTTGTATGGTCCCAGTAATCTATTTGATGTCCTCCATCGGTCACTGTGGCTCTTTCTCCTATGGATTGGATCCAATAACCATAATCCCACCAATGCAAAAATACTGAATCTTCAGGAGTATTCTCCCTCACCCAGGACATTGCAAATTGCCATTGCTGGTTATACGGGCTTGGAACCATTGCTTTTCCGCTCTGGCTTGAAGCTGCAGAATAGTCAACGAAAGTCATTAGCAGAACAAAACATGATAAAATAAGGACTCCTAAAAGGATAATTCTTCCTGTTTTATCTTTTGTTCGACGAAAGTATTCTCCGATTCCAATAGGGACGTAAGATGCTACTATTATTATTATTGGAGCTATGATGAAGAATAATCTAATTGCTCCCCTCATAGAAACAATTGCCCAGAAGGCCAATGATAGGACGAGTATTGATGCAAAATTTATTTTCTTAAAATCATCTAGTGTTTTTTTGTCCTTGCCCCTATAAGCCTTGACATATGTGTAGATCAAAAATCCCGCAAATACTGCTAATCCACCAAAATATAGTGTCTTAGATATGAAATTATCTCCATTTAAAGTGTGTTGCGGGGAAATTCTGCTGAAGATAAATGTAGTTATAAATAATGCAAAAAATACATTTAACCAAATTTTCTTTTTGAGATCAAAATGTTTCACAGCATTATAAAATACCACTAATGTCCCAAAAAAGAACATCCAAAATAAGTATCCGAAGCTGTTAAAAATTTCTATGAAATACGGTGTCCTATTTTCTGCTACAGTAAGCCCAATTCTGCCTGTTCCAAATGGCCTTAAGAGTCTTTCAAAAACTCCGGGGAGGAAATTTATTATGAATTCAGGTTTAATTATTAAAAGTCCTATAGATCCGATTATCATCGCTATGATTATACTTGCAATATTTTGAGGGAGTTTAGCCTTTTCAATCAAAGGTCTTACATAATCTCCTATTTTAGTTTTGGTAAGAAGCTGATCAATAATGAGTATGGAAAGAATCGCTAGTGCAAGTCCAGTATCTTCTATGCTTGTAATGATGTTTACTATATCTGGATTTCCAATGAAAGCAGCAATTAACGAAATGGTGACCCACGATATAAAAATGACTAAATTTTTGCTCCTTTCTTTTCCAATCAAAAAAATCAGAAAGGTCGCTAACGAGAAAGCCATGAAAATGTATACATTTCCACCCCAAGTCCACATCATAGCTCCTGTAGCCAGGCCTGCAAGAGCCCCAAATAGAGCCATTTTCTTCCATTCTTTTTGTTTCCAGGATAATGCAAAAAACAAAAACGCTAGCCAGAACCACATTATTCCAAGGCTCTCAAGCTCAGGGACTCCAGCAATGGTTCTCGGAAGCATCGAAGGGGCAACAACATATAGGGCGGTAGCTATTAACGAGGTAATTCCCGCATCTCTTTTATTTAGAAAGTAGGAGAAAAGTAGGAATACAAAAAAGAAGAATGCAATTGAAGATATTGTAAAAAATATCACTGGCGATATAATTCCTGCATCTGTTACTGTAAACTCTGAATTGAAATGAGAAATGGCCCAGTAAACAGTAGCTATAGCCCAGGGCATCAGATTGGTGTGAGTGTAGCTCCTTGCTCCTAACGGATAGAACCTCATACTATCTGGATTTTCAAATCTTCCCTCAACTATCCATTGAGCTTGTCTTTGAAAAAGCCATGGATCCAAATCAGGTCCAAGAGTTGACTCTCCCGTTGCAACATCGACAAGCCCTGGAATATTAGCTGTCCTGATCTGGACAGTGAATACTAGAAGCCATAGTATCAGTGGAAAGAACATCAGATTATATTTTTCAAAGTAAGCAAGGGTAGCGGATACTATAAACATAGCTGCTAGAAAAAGAAGCATTGTGGTCGAGAATAGCGATAAGGCTAGATTAAACTCTCTTATAATCGGAAGACTTCCGGCCGGAATAGTCAGATTGCCAATTTTTAGTAGAACCATTAAGAAAAGCAAGGCAACAATGGCAGAAAACCCAGTCACCCAATTATTTTTTAATAGTACTTTTTTTATTTTTTTAAAATCATATCCTTCGTGATTCATCAATCTAAATAAATTTGGACACTTAAAAACTTATCTCTGAAGCAGGGATTAGACCATGAATAATATATATGCGGCAAAAATAAATATAATCTGTATGCCTAATATGAAGTAAACAACATCCCTTTCATAGACCTTCTTCTTGAATTTGCCAAGAACGAATATTGCTATATGGGTCAGGCCATAAATTTTCTTATAAGGTAATTTTAGAGATCCATCTCTTTGCGGCTTTCCAAAAGATTGCTTTTTTAATTTTCCCCTGCTCTTTAGAACCATCTCAATAATATAAGGTATAAAGATAAAAGCGGCGATCTTCTCAAAATTTCCCACTATTGCCATACCGGAGATCATTGCACCGACTGAATAGGTCATGATATCGCCAGGAAATACTTTAGCAGGGAGTTTATTGAATAAATAAAATACTGCCAACGAGGAGACCATTATAATCCCTATAAATGCTAACCATGGGCTCCCAGTGGTGTATGCAACATAGCTTAGAAATCCTATTATAAGTATTCCTTGGCTAGCTTCAAGGCCATTAAATCCTGCCAGAAAATTATAAATCGTTGAAGTGGCAGCTATGCCGAGAGGAATCAAGATTAATGGGTAAATCAGTCCGAAATCAACAGCCCCAAAAAAAGGGACATTCATTGAATTGTTCCCAGCGTTAATCACCATAAGGGGCAAGGCAGCAAGCAGGGCCAGAAAAACTCTGAATTTTCTGTTCAGCCCTCCATTTTTCCACCCCAAAAGATCGTCAGTTAATCCAATTATAGCAAAAATTAAGATTGAAGTTAATAGTGAAAAAATTTGTAGGTTTATCTCTCCACTATCTTTTAGCAACGTCCTGAACGCAATATAGGATAAAACTCCGACAACAAATGCCATAACGACTATTAATCCTCCAGAAGAAGCAACATTCTTCGGCCTTTGAAATTTATTCATATCCTCCCATACTAATCCTACTTCCTTGCATTTCTTTATCCATTTAGGCAAAAAAATTAGTGTCAGACCGAGGCTGATTACTACACTCATCAAGAGAATATATTCCATCGTCAAAATAAGAGAAACATTCTTATAAATCTTTCAATTAGATCAGCTAAAGAAAAGAGGCGTTATGAATACTTCCATGATCGCTGCCAGGAACAGTATCACTACTGAAAGTATTATCAAATTAAGTGAATCCTGGAGGATGTTCCAGAACCTTTCAGTCCCTATCTCATGTCTTATCACTGCTATGGATATTATTCCACCTGCCAATGCCGCTACAAAATAAGCTGCAATTTCAGGTATTCCGTGAACCATATACCTCATCAATGCAACGGGCAAAGCGCTCAGGCTGGATTGGGAGAACACCCCTATAGCTGCCGCTATGACACTGGCGTTCCATGCTAATACAAATATCACTCCTGCCCCGAATATTAATGAGAATATTATAGTGAAGATCAGGACATAGATATTATTGGCAAATATCAGGAACAATCTCTCCTTATTGGTGGCAAACTGAGTTCCTTGCACATCTTTCGCACCGTACTGCACAACACATTCTTCGAAATTAGCAGGCCTATTTATTGCACAATATGTCTCTATCTGTGCCTTGAAACTGGTCGTAGTAGGCAGCATCATATACCAGAATGAATATCCTATGACGAAACCCATGAACAGGAAAATGAATGCATAAAGAGCCCTTCTATGCTCCTTTAATAGTCTTATTGAGCCCAATCTCTGTCCTGCCCTTTGCTCTTCAAGCTTCAAAGTATAATAGATAAACGGCAATGAGAACATCACCGTGAATGTGACTATTATTATTCCAGAACTCTTGGACAGTACAGGATCCTGGTTAAAAACCCAGTTCACTAAAATTACAGATATGCTTGCATAGAAAACGCCCACAAAGAACATCTCCCACGGCTTGCGTTCAGCCTTCTTAGGGTTTATCAACATCTCAAACATTTTTATTCAGAATGAATTGCACTGGAACGCTTAAATAGTTTTTTATAACTCTCTTTCTTTTATTTAATGATGGGTGAATTCGAAAATATTTGTAAAGACATCAAATCCCTTAAGATCCAAGGGGCTACAAATGTCGCCAAGGCCGCAATAAAAGCGTATTCATTAAAGCCGTCAGTTTCCTCGAAGAGGAAACTGATATCCTTGAGGCCAACAGAGCCTGCTTTGTTCAATGCCCTTAAATTTTTGGAGAAAATGCCTAAAAAAGATGTCCTAGATCATTTTAAGATTTCCCAAGAAAATATCAATAAATACGTCTTCAAATTAATTAAGGGTAAAGGTGCAGTGTTTACACATTGCCATTCATCCGCTGTCTCGAAGGCATTAATCTATTCGGAAAAAATGGGTAAAAGGTTTGAAGTATTTAACACTGAGACCAGGCCATTATACCAGGGAAGGAAAACTGCCAGGGAATTATCAAAAAATAATATTCCAGTCACTACATATGTTGATTCAGGCATGCACGAAGCGATAAAGAGATGCAGCATTATTTTGCTGGGTGCGGATGCCCTGCTAAGTTCAGGAGCAATAAATAAGATAGGCAGCGCAATAGCTGCAGAAATAGCTCATGTACATAATGTCCCTTTCTACATTGTTTCAGATTCCTGGAAGTTTTATCCTAAAAATGTAAAGATTGAAGAAAGGGACTTCAAAGAAGTGTGGGAAAATGCTCCGAAAAGCGTGAAGGTGAAAAACCCTGCATTTGAATTGATCCCTAAAAAATATATCAGAGGAGTAGTTTCAGAGTACGGGACATTGAGCTATTCAGATTTTATAAGAAAAGCTAGTAAGATCATTTAGTCTCAATATCTTCAAGGAGTTTCTGCATTCTCGAATTTATCTCAGCATTCTCAGAAGCTAATTGTGTCCTTATCATATTAAGCCTTTTTGTTTGCTGCTCTACTATCTCCTTTGTTTCAGGTATGCTTTTTCTTACTAACACTCCTGATCCGACCTCAACAAATAATTTTTCATCTGAAAGGCTGGATTTAATATATACTCCCTTTCCTAGTGAAGCCAATATCTCCTTTTCCTTATTATTGCCAATTTCCTCAAGTGCTGCCAGAAACCCCTTTAGTTCATTAAGTTGCTGGTCTACAATCTTCAGCTTCTCATCGAGATCTGCAGATTCCCTATTTACTTCTTCTAATTCTTGCATCAATTCTTCATTCATAAAAATCTTCCATCAGGGTAATTTAAAAATCTTCCTGAATATAATGCTAAACACTATTGCGCCAACCAGGTAATACCAGAGCCAAGTTCCTGAGATTGCAGTGTCTACAAAGGCTGACCTTATCCATCTAAACACCAATATGATTGGTATAAACGTGAAGATCATGGGCTTGAACGAGTGCTTCATATTCTCCATGGTAAGCTGCATCACTTCTTTCTGGTATTCCATAGCCTTGCTAGGGTCATGCTTGTGGTCCTTTATTTTCTTGTTAAGCTCTTTCTGCTTGGCCTTGAAATTTCTCACTTTCTCCTTATCAAGGACAAAATAATTTATTAGCGTGATAAAGAACGACACAAGCGCAGCTATGACTAATATGCTTATTCTGGGATAGGTTTGTATTAATTCTAAGACCATTGTAAATTATAAGGAACTAGTTATTTAAAAGCTTCCTCAATCTTTCTTAGCAGGAATGTCTTCCTCAAGCCATCATCTTTCTTAATGCAGGGTGCATGTCTACTGCGTGCTGCTGCGCAATATTCTGGTACATTTGATAAGTTATCATGACCGCAAGAAGTATTGCTGTTCCTGAAGTCAGTGCACCTAATGAATTTGCTACCGCTGCCAATAATCCTATAGCTAAGCCGCCCATCACTGTCAAAGGCATTATGTACCTGTTAAGAATGCTTTCAAGGATTCTTTGGTCCTTTCTGAAGCCAGGGATCTGTAGGCCTGAAGACATTATGTTCTTTGCCTGCCCTGATGCATCCATTCCTGTTGTCTTGATCCAGAATATCGAGAATATCATGGCGAACACCATATAGAACAATAGGTGAGTTACTCCTTGCAATATCAGCCTGAATGTAACGCTTCCATTTATCACAGCCTCTAGAACATTAGATGAGCTAAGCCAATATGACAGCCCTGAAATTGCGACTCCGTTGGAGAACCCTCCTAATATTGTCGGATGGCCTAGCCAGTTCTGTAATAACGTGGAGAATAATTGGAGGTTAGCTGCAAGGGCTGCAACCAATATTACCGGTAAGTTAGAGGCATAAAAGAATTGCAATGGCCATTTTACCCCGTAGCCTCTAAGCCTGTCGTAACTCAGAGGTATTTCAACTTTTAATCCCTGAGCCCAAACAATAGCGAGAAATATCGCAGAGGTTACCAGGATCACTGCTAAGGCAAGCAACGCTTCCTGGGGAGCGCCATTGATTATTGATTGTACTATTACTAATATCCTTCCTGCGCAAGGGGTATTTCCGAAATCTAACAAGCAGTTCTCCCCTGTAGGCCCAATGAACTGGAACAGCCCGACGAATAATTGCAATGCTACTCCAGCGACTATGAATAATGATACTCCTGAGCCAAATCCCCATTTTGCAGAGACTTCGTCCAGGAAAACTATCGCTAACCCTCCAAGCACTAATTGAAATATTACTAGTCCCTCATATCCTGGTGTTGCTTCAAGCCCTCGCATCAATACAAACACAAATGACTCAAAGATTATGAAGAATAATACACCTATTTTCTGTATTCCCTGGAATAGTTTTTTTCCTTCCTCGCTTTTAGTGTCTATGCTAAGGATGCCTGAGCCAACCAATAATTGAATGATAATCGAGGAGGTTACAATAGGCCCGATACCTAAGCTGATAATGCTTCCAAAATCAGTTCCTAAAATTACTGCCAGGAATTCAAATCTTTGGAATGCATTAGTGCTGAGCCCATGCAATGGAATATTGTATAATATAAAGAACGTGCCAAGTACTATTAACGTCCATTTAAGCTTAAGGTTGAAAGATATCTTCTTTTCAGCAGGCTTTTTAACTTCAGGTAAATACTGTATAATTGTCTTTAATGCCATTGAACTCTTTAAAAAATTTAAGTTTTTAAATGCTTTTAGAAGGAACTTCTCATCTCAAATATTTGGCCAGGAAATTCTTCGCTGAATAAATAATATGTAGTAACTCTATCTTCTAAATTGGATATAGGGTCTATGGTTTCTCTCACTTCAGAGTTTCTAATTGATTCAATACTTCTCGACATCCAAGAATCATTACACTCACACTGATATGACATCGCAGGAGTTTCAATACACTCAGATCTTTTTACAGGCGGTGCAGAAATAGTTGTTGTTTGTGAAGCTGGCGAGGCCCCTGAATTGTTAGGCATACTTTGGTTAGAATTATAAGCCGATATTGCTAAACAAGCCACCGTAAGACCGTTTGAAGCCCAAGAGTAAATTCTCCTAATTTTCCTTCCGTCGCTTTCGTCCATTCAATAATTCAGATCCATATATTTATAAGAATTTAGATGCCCGAATATAATTATTCATGATATTAGTATAAATGCTTTTAGAAGATTATTCTAACTCTGTGAATAAGAGATGAGGCATCTTTAGTTTTCCGCTTTCAATTCCTTCTCTCAATTCAGCATCTTTCTTTTCAAACTTTAATATAAACTCATACATTTTTCTTTCCTCAGGTGAAAGTGCATTTGCCCATAATTCTCGGTGTGTTTCATAAATAAGTTGTTTATCGCTATCATCAAAAGCAGAAGATGTAATCCTGCTCTGAGGATTTATAGTGCTAGTTTGGTAATTTTGCGCAGAATCTCCTGTTAAGGTCAATCCAGCAATCAATCCGACATAAGCAACATCTCGTAATCCCATAATCTGATTAAATGCCTGAGCTTTATAATGATTTCCGTCTTAGAAAATATAGATTAATCCAATTATTCTTCCTTATCTTCAGCCTTAGCTTTCTTAACTTCAATCAAAACAGCTTCTCCGCCGGAAGTTTTCAAGGCATCTTCAGCACCCTTAGTGAATCTTTTAGCCCTTACAATAAGCTTGACATCAACTTTATCATTTCCAATGACCTTGTATTCTTTTAGCTCTACTTCATAGCTTCCTTTACTTTCTTTTGCCAATCCTTTCTTGACTAAAGAATCAATATTGTCTGCTATTGTCCTTAATGTCATTGTCTTAGTATATTCTTTTCTTGCAGCTCTTCTTACTTTAGCTTTTCCGAAATATTTCTTGCCTTTCTTGTCAGGCTTCATATTCTTCTTCTGGTCTGCTCTCTTTCCAGTACCTGCGTTCCCTACTCCGCCTCTATGTCCTGAACCTCTGGCTTTCTTCTTGAATCCTCTGCCATGAGTGTGTGTTCCTCTGAATCTTGTTGATTTTTTCCTTTTCTTTGCTTTTATAGGCATCTTAATCTTCGTCCTCCTCTGGTTTTATCTCTGAAAGTAATCTGTCCCCGTTAACTTCTTCCATCCTGTCTTCAGACACTTCTAAAAATGAATTATTCTTCCAGCATTCCTGGCATTCCTCAGGAGGAAACTCTCCGTATTCAACATTCCCGCAATCACATTCCCATGTATTTGTCGCCATTATAACATCCTCGCTAGTAATTGATTTATCTTGTCTTTATTATCTCCTAATACGCCTTTATCAACACCTGCGTGTTTCTTGCTGTCTATTCCGCCTCGGGGTGGATGCAGCCTGAAAAATGGTTTTACTCCAAGTTCTTCCAGTTTTTTCTTTTCCATTCCGGAGATTATGTCTTTGGCATTTATCTTCTTTTTATCAAGTGACTCAGCCCTTAATTCTACCAGTCTCATCAGCATATCTTCACTTATGTTTCCGTAAGCAACAAAGTTTCTCACTCTCAAAAGCAGTTTCCTGTTTTCAGGGGTATCCTCCAAAAGGACAGCTGAATACTTTCTCCTAAGCCTCATCCTAAATAGAGTATCCTCTGTTTTCTTCGGAATATCTACCATGCCTGAAATTCTTATTGCTAATATCATCTTTCTAGTTTTGTTGTTTTATTTAGTGCGTCTATGCAAGCTCTTGCAAGATTGAAAGTAGTCTTTACAGTTCCTTCAGTGTAAGAGTATACATCCTTTATTCCTGCAAGCTTCAATATCTTTTTGCATTCATCTCCTGCTACTAATCCAGTTCCCTGTGGAGCAGGCAATAACTTTATCCTGACGCTTCCGCATTTTCCTTCGACTGTATAAGGCACAGTATGTAGTTCATCACAGGAGCAGTCAAAATGAGCGCACGCCCTTCCTACCTTTATTATGCTTAGTTTAGCTTTCCTTATAGCTTTCTCCCTGGCAGGCAGTGTTTCCTTTGCTCTCCCATATCCTACTCCGACGTGGCCTTTCTTGTCGCCTACAACAGCCATTGCAGAGAAAGTCAATATATTTCCTTCTTTAGTCTTTCTTTGTGTCTGTCTCCACGCCCTTCTCTTTCCGCCTCCGAACTTACCCTTTGCCTGTCCAATAGAAATAAGGTCAGTCTCGACGTGCATCAATGTATCTACTATCTCAGGCTCTAGTATTGTTTTCCTGTTATCAAGGATATTATCAATATCCTTCTCCTTTCCAGCCTTTACATCCTTTCCAATCTGTGTCTTAGGTGCCCATGATTCTAATTTTTCCGTGAATTCTTGCTTAGCCCTCTCTGCCTTCTTTTCCTCAAAAGTCATCTTTCTTGCTTGCTCTACTGCCTCTCCCTCGCCTTCTGCTTCAGCTACAATTTCCTCAACACTCGCAGATTCTTTCTCCTCTTTCTCAACTTCTTCAGGTGTTGCTTCTACTAAATCCTTAGGTTCATTCACTGTTTCTTCTTTTGCCATTTTTCCTTTAGAGCTTCTCCTTTATCTGTTTTATAAGCTTTCCTGTCTTATCATTCTTCCCAAGCATTTCGTCGTCAGGGAATATTTCTTCATTGTGGGGTATATTCAAACCTGCATCAATTGCCCCTCTAAGGAATGCATATAGCCTTGATTTATGCATATTTCTCTGAAGGCCTATATCAAACACTGCTTCCTTGAGATCTTTGCTTTTCTTTCCTAATAAATATCCTGTCAAGTAGCAGGCAGGCAGGCTCTTTAAGCTTCCTTTCAAGTTTTCAGGCCAACCATGGGATAACAGTTCTTTGGAATTAACACCTAAGACTATCTTGTCCTGCGCAACTTCTGAAATGACCACTTGTCCAATAACATATTTATTAGTTTTTCTCACTACTATTCTGGGCTTATCAGATTTCAATAGTCTAAGCCTTGCTTTATAATCAGTTTTATTTTCTCTTCTTCTTCTCTTGATTGTCCTTCCTATTTTATTCATTCTTCTCTCTCCTTCGCCATAGCTACTATTCTCTCCTTAAGATGGGCCTTGCTCCTGAAATTACTTGCCCTGATTTCATTTCTAAGCTTCCTATACTCTTCATTGTTGATCTGCTCCTGTTTCTTCAGTTCCAGTATATAAGCCCTGAATTTTCTTGTCAATGTCATATAGATCCTTTTTCTCTGGCTCACTCGCTTCTTGATGCTTCCGTCTCTTCTCCTTGTCTTTCTTTTAGGCTTTGTCTTGCTGCCTTTTATCTCAGTCACTATTATCGCTCTGTTCTGCGCTAGATCCCTAATATCCTGCTTTGTAATTGCTTCCTTTATTTCGTCAAGCCTCTCAACATTGAATACTATTCTGTCCTTTCCTACTCCGAGTGTCCTTGCTGCAAGTTCTTTCTTTTTATTTAGCTGCATTCTTTTTGGCCTCCTTTGCTAAGTTGAATATTGTCATTTTCATTTCATCAGCTTTCTTGATTATCTCCATTTTTTTCTTTGCTCCGACTTTGCCGAGGATAATTATCGAATCCTTGCTGGTTTTATTCAAATCATTGACATTATAAACCATTATAGGGGCCTTCCCTGCAATTCTTCCTGATAATGCTCTCGGTTTCTTATACCCTATTCCAGGTGAATCAGGATATCCTTCTCTCTTCTCTCTCATCTTATTGTGCCTTCCCTTCGGCTTTCTCCATTTCTGTATCTTCTTCCTGTTCTTCCCTATCTTCGCATATCTCATATAATCATGCCTTATGAATTTCTTTCTCATATTGCCCCCTTAGGTTTGCTTGTCATGAATATTCCGTCCTGGAAAACTCTTCTGTCCCTTCTTCCGACTTTGGATGCTTTTTCTATATTTGCTGCAGTCTGTCCTGCTTTTTCCAGGTTCCTGCTAGTCACAGTTATGTTCTGCCCTTTAATCTCTACTTTGACTCCGTCAAGAATCTCAGCTGACCTGTTGACTTTCTCTCCAAGGAAGTTTGTTATTGTAAAAATATTTTTATCAAGCTTGACCGTTATAGGGAAGTGGACGTAGCATATCTCTAATTCATACATAAACTCTTCTTCAAGGCCATTGAACATATTTTTTATATGCGCTAAATTTGTCTTGATCAATGCAACATTTTTTTTGTTTGCCTTAGGGCAGGAAAAAATAATTTTCCCTTCCTTGATTGAGATGTCAGTCTTAGGAAGGATCATCTCTCTGCTTAATTCAGCATCCCCTTTCCTGCATATTAGCCTTCGGTCTGAATATTCACAATTCACTCCTTGAGGAATTCCCATCTCAATATTATATTTTTGCCTCATTAGTAAAAGTAAGCCATTACGCTCCCTCCTATATTTTTATCCTGCGCAGTCTGATGTGTCATTAATCCCTGGCTTGTCGATATGATCACTATCCCCATATCTCTCGCAGGCAAGTATCTTCTGACGTATTTCTCGACTGTCTTCGCTTTGACTATATATCTAGGTTTCACAGCTTTACAGAAATTAAGCTTGCCGAATTCAACTTTAAGCTTGCCGTTTTCTATTCCATACTCCTTGATATATCCCTTAAGCTTTCCAATCGCTAATATTCCCATTAATACTTTGGAATGTTTCTGCAATGTAACAAAGCCCTTGCTAGCTCTTTTCGCATTCATTATCTGGTTCAATCCGTCTGATACTATATCTTGGCTCATTTTATCTAATTGTATTTGTTAAATCCAATTTCCTCCGCTATTTCTCTAAAGCAATGCCTGCATAAATGAAGGCTGTATTGGTTAAGGTGTGCCCCAAACCTTCCGCATCGCTTGCATTTTTGTTTTGCAATTCCGCTGGTCCTTATTTTTGGCTTGTTATGCTTAATGAATTTCTTTGCCACTACTTGTTTTGGCCTTAATTGTTTCAATACCTTGTTCCAATCGCTTGCAGTCATATAAACTCCGTCTTGAATTTTTTGTTCATGAATTCCACTATCTCTTCTTCTGTAACGTGCTGCTTTCCAGGAATAGTGCCACGCTTTATTTTTTTCTTTTTAACTCTTACTCCTGGCCTTTCCAAAGTTACTGTGACGTTGAATCCCCTTATCCCTATCTCTCTTACGTACTCTGTTCCAGGGATCTCAATATATTCCTTTATTCCGAATGAAAAGCTGTTCTGGCTGACCTGTCTTTTCCTAATTCTGTTGTCTACAGCGCCTAGCAGTCTGTTCAATAATTCAATAGCTTTTTTCTTCCTTAATGTCACTCTCACTCCTAAAGGCATGCTAGGCTTCACATTGAATGCAGGGATTCTTCTTTTAGGCCCTGACTTTATCGTCTGCGCTTTCATTCCGCTGATCATCTCCAGTAATTTCCTTGATTTTTCTAAATCGTTTCCTACTGCGCCTGAGCTCAATGTGACTTTGGTTATTCTAGGTTCTCTCATCGAATTCATATTACCATTACGTGGCTCTTTTCAAGCTCGACCTCCTTGTCTCCTAATTTGATCCTTACTTCCCCATTATTTAGCTCTTCTATCTTTCCTTCCTTCCCGACGCTCTTGCCGGTTATGACGAATGCTTTTTTTCCTTTTTCAATAGGGTGGACAGCAATGACTTTGTTTGAAAAATCAAGCTCCGCTGTATCTCCCACTTTTATCTTCTTGTCTGTTATGACATTTGTCCCATCGTGGAAGTTGACCTGCACTTTTCCTCCCTTGACAATCTTCTTGTTTATTGCTTTGCACATTCTTGAGCTGCCTTTGTACTCTTCAAATGTGAATCTTCCTGTAGGGAGGAATGTCAGCCTGTATTTCTTGTCAGCTTCTAGGACATTGAATAACTTGACTGGCTCTTTGACATCTTTAACTTCCCTGCCGTTAAGCTTTACAAGCTTATTCCTTACCATGTAAGTTACTTCTTTTGTTGTCTTTGCCAGCTGCAGCATGTCCCTTACAGCTATAACTACTGGAACACTATTGTCCAAATATCCGTTAGCTCTTGCTACATATTTTGTTCCTTTTCGTGTTATTGGAACTTTCCTGCTTATCTCAGTTCTTTTTAGGTGCATTGTTTTTCTCCTTTGGCTTTTCTTCTTTCTTGACTGTCTCCGGCCTTGCCATCCTTCTTGAATCGTCAGCATTAAGATTGATTATTTGCAACTTGCTTGGATTGAAATATACATTAACTTTTGTGCCGTCTTTCTTTGTCCTGTTGACGTTCTCGAGAGTAATCCTTTCTCTCTTCATGTTGACATCAAGGACTTTCCCTTTCTGTTTTGCAAACTTTCCTCGCATAATAAGCACTTCATCTCCCTTTCTGACGGCGATGCTTCTCTTACCATGTTTCTTTCTTAGCTCTTTCGACAAATTTGCGCTTAAAAACTTATGCCTCGTATGTAACGGAGCATTGTATCTGTATTTCCTCTGCTTTCTTATTTGCCTGCTGCTCGCCCACGAAGCTGAAAATTCCTGTTTCATAATACAAATTGCGCTATCTTTGCGACAGCTTTCCACCTTTCAGCTACTTCTCTTGCAATAGGGCCTTTGATCTGTGTTCCCTTAGGATTTCCCTTGTCATCTTTTAATAAAGCAACAGCGTTGTCCTCAAACATTACTCTTTCTCCGCCTGCTCTCTTGTAAGGCTTTTTGACTCGGATTACAATCGCATCAAATACTTGTCCTTTCATGTCAGGCTTTCCTGCTCTTACTGATACCTTGACGTGATCACCGAGTTTTGCGTATTGCTGAGTGCCTTTTCCAGCTTTTCCTCTCTTTACTCCTGTGATCCTGACTATCCTGGCTCCACTGTTATCACTAGCTACAACCATGCTTCCTATGTTCAATGCTCTTGTGACGTTTGCTCCTAATGCTTTCATTTGTTAGCTCCTATAGGTCTTACAATTTCTACAACTACAAAATGTATGATCTTGCTTAGCGGCCTGCATTCTCTTATTTTCACGTAATCTCCCTCGTGGATAGTCATTCCCTGAGGTATTCTTGCGTGAAGCCTTGTCTTCTTCTTTGCAAATCTCTCATATTTAGGTATTCTAACTGTCCTCTCAAATTCTACAGCTACTCTTGTGTCGAATTTCTTGACTACTGTTCCCTGGAATGTCCTTCCTCTGGTTAGCACTATATTTTTCATTTTTTCTTTCTCCTGTGTTTTTGTTGTTTTCTCTACCATTTGTTTTTTTCGGGTGTTACCCTTCACTCTTTATTGCACGGTCAGCCTTCAATAGCGTCTGCTGAAAATCCTAATTTTATTAGGATCTCCTTTGCCTGCTTCTTGTGGTCACCCTGAAGTTCGATCTTTCCGCCCTTCACAGTTCCCCCGCAAGCAAGTTCTGACTTCAGGGCCTTTCCTGTGGCCTTGATGTCAATGCTCTTGTCAAAACCCGAGATAACGGTAATTACTTTACCGTACCTGCGTTTTTCCGTCGTCACTTTTATTTTCTGCTCGCTTTTTGCAAGGTCTTCCCATGCGATAGCATCAACAGGCAAGCCTGTCTTTGGGTCTATCTCCATGTTTATTTCTTTTTCAACTCCTCCCTTTTCGTAGAGTTGTTGAATGTGAGTATTCGCGCAATAGCCTTTTTAATCTCTTTTGTTTTGGCATTTGTTTTATTGGCAGTAACATTAGCCTTTATCAGCTCCAGTTTGAGGTCTTTCAGCTTTGACTCTCTTGTCTTCTCATCCATGCTCCTTACTTCCTTCGCTTTCAATACTGCCATTATTTAGCCTCCTTCTTCTTTCTTGGCTTAACTATCGCTTCAGCTGCTCCAAGTTTTATTTTTCCGACTAATTCATCAGATATAACAATCTGGTCATGTATCTTCGAATCCGGGGGCAATATGCTTACTTTAATGCCTATTACTCCCTGCTGAGTTCTAGCTTGCGCAGTTGCCTTGTTAACTACTTTCGCAGGATCCCCTGTCTTTTTAAGATATCCTTGCGCGAATCTCCATGACTTTGCCCTGTCGCTAGGAAGCTTTCCAGATAATACTATTTCAGCTCCAAGTGCTTTAGCATTCATTATATCAGTCAATGTCCTGTAAGCTATTATCTTGAACTTAAGTGATCCTTTCCTTTCAAGGTTAATGGCAATTGAATCAGCAACAAGCTGTGCATCAAGGTTGCTGTCCATTATGTCCCTGATCTCAATGTGGGGATTGTCTAAACTGAATCTCTTCTTCAGTGTTGTTGTAAGCTCATCAATCTTCTCTCCCTTTCTTCCTATGACTAGCCCAGGCCTGTTTGTGGCTACTATTATTTTCTCTCCTACAGGAGTGTACTCAATAGATACGTCGCTGATCCTTCCCTTCCCTAGTGATCTCTTGACGTATTCCTTTATTCCTAGTTCTTCTTCCTTGAATTTAACAAATTTTTTCTCGTCCATTATTTAGCCTCCATTATTTCTGTAGCCTTAAGCAAAACATTCGTTCTCTTTGCCTGCCTGCCGCCCCTTCTTGCAGGCCTTGCAGCCCAATTTGCTGAAGCGTAGCTTATTCTTGTCTTCTCAAGCTCCATGCCGTTTGTTATGACATTGCCTTTAAGGCCCTTTAGCATCGAGATGAACATGCCAGATCCTTTAACAGGGTATCTTCCCGACATCATTCCTTTCCCCTTTCTATGAGGTATCTCTCCCTTGAATGGGACAGCTTTTTTCATAAGCTTTACTTTTTCAAGGTCGCTTATTGCATCATCGATCTTCTTGTTCCTGACAAAACTGCATAGGTACATCCCGTGCTTCTTTGATAAATGCAAGCTCAATCCTCTCGCGACAGCTTCTTCTTTCTTGACCTTTGGAGCTTCAGTTTTTGCTTTTTTCTTATCATCCTTTTTTTCTGCTGCTTTTTCAGATTTGACTTCTGCTTTCTTCTCATCAGCTTTTACCACTTTTTCATTAGCTTCTGCTTCTACAACAGGTTTATTTTCTTTCACGGTTTGTTTATTTTCTTCTGCCATTTTTACTTCTTCTTAGCCTTTGATCCTTTAGTTGCTCCGATTCCAGCGCTTGAGTGGGCCACTCTTGCTCTAGTTAAGGAAAATTCACCAAGCCTGTGCCCAAGCATTTCCTGGGTTATCTCCACATCCTGGAAACCTTTTCCATTGTGTATTCCAATAGTCATTCCGACCATCTTAGGCACTATGATAATGTCCCTCTTATGGGTCCTTATCCTTTTGTTCCTCGCAAGCTTTGCTTCACAGATCTTGACGAATTTCTCGACGAAATCAGAGTTCCTTAATATGCTTCTTCTGCTTCTTGCAGGAATGTGCTGAGCGAATTCTCTAACATCAAGGCTCTTGTAATAGTCAAGAGGTTTTCCCTTGTATTTCTTTTCCTTCGATCTTATCATTACTTCTTCTGCCATTTTATCGTTTCTTCCTTCCTGTTCTTCTTGGTCTTAGGTGTCCTACCTTCTTTCCTGGAGGGGCATTTCTAGGAGCAGTCTTGGATTTGACTCTCTTTCCTCTTCCAGATCCGAATGGGTGGTCGATAGCGTTCACGCTGACTGCAGATACTCTCGGCCACAACTTGCTGCGGGCTTTCATTTTATAAAACTTCTTGCCAGCTTTCACAAAAGGCTTCTGTTTTCTTCCGTCGCCAGCCACAACTCCAACTGTTGCCCTGCAATTCTCATCAAGTATTATTTCTTTCTTGTTAGGCATCAGCACGCCGATCTTTCCGTGTTCATACCTTTTGTTGACTACAGCATTAGTCCCTGATGCTCTCGCCATCTTTCCGCCATCTCCTGGATTTTTCTCTATATTGAATATTCTTGTAGCAACAGGGAGATCCTTCAGTGCAAGAATATTTCCATCTGCAACTTCCTTAAGGCCAATCTGTATTTTCTGCCCCTCAACAGCGCCGTTGAAAGCTACATTATAGAAGACTTCATTGTCTATTGTTGATTTAACTAGGGGGGCACTATGTGCCGGGGAATGCAGTATCTTGACCACTTTAGCTTCACCTTCATGTATAGGATAACTTACTAAATACCTGAATGCTTTTCTTCTTACTCTGTAGGTTAAGCTTCCCTTTCCCCTTGCCTGTTGTATTATTCTTTTACCCATCTTAGATCATTCCTAGCTTAGTAGCAAAGTCAATTGCCAGATTCGATTTGTCTAGCCTGACATAAGCGAATTTCTTGTTGTGCTTTATCAAAGTCCTCACTTTTTCTACCTTGACCTTGAATATTGTTTCTATTTCTTTCGCTATCATCTCCTTCTTCGCCTTCCTGTCTGTTTCGAATAATAATGTATTATCCATGTCAATCATCCTGACTGCCTTTTCAGATGTTATCGGTTTAAGTATCATTATTTTGCTCCTCCAAGCTCTTCAATTGCTTTTTCAGTGTAAACAGTAAGTCTTCCCAATGGATAAAGATCACTGATCGAAACTTCCTTAGCGTTTTTTATATCTATTCCGTTGACTTTTATTCTTTCTTTCTCAGACTTCACTAATAATAGTCCTGCATTTGATTTGTATTTTCTGTTCCTTCTCTTCCCTTTTCCAGCCCTCACTTCTCTCTTTTTCACAATCAGTGAAAAACTATCATTGAATATTTCTTTTAGCGCTTTCATAATATCTTTTGTTTTTGTATTTTCAAGTTTTGATTCCATGACTACTGGTCCCTTAATATTTATCTTATCAATGCTTGAGTATCTCCTGACTATGAATTCAGAATTTCCTGTTGCTGCAAAGGCAGAGTTCATTGCAATTTGCACTTCTTTTTTATTCAGTTTCTTTTCCTTGCCTATTCCCTTAGGCCCGTGGACTTTCCTTCCGCCTCTTGTTCCACTGGCTTCAGCTCCGATCCAGTAAAATTGTGTTCCTCGTCTCCACATAGTCTTCCTTGGAACTCTAGAGATTCCTTTTCCATAATGGCCTTTCCAGTCATGTCTTTTATGTGATATCGTCCCGGCCGCAGAATGTTTCCTTCCTGCCCTAGGATCATGCGTGTACGGCTGTATGAATTTATCTGCTTCAAATTGCTTGATTGCAATATCTTCTCTTATTCTAGCTGAGAACATTTTTGGCAAATCAATCTCTCCCTTTTTCTTTCCATTCAAGTCATATAATGTCCCCTTCATCTTGCAAGCTCCACGAACTCATAGTTCTTCTTGTCTTGTTTTTTAGTAGGCCTCATCGCAGGAGTCAATAATATCTGCCTTTTTTGGGGGCCCTGGACACTTCCAGTCAATACCAAATAATTTGTCTGGATATTTCCATAGTTGCTAAATCCGCTTTTCTTGTTTATGTCTTTCTCTTTAATATTGCCTACCTCAATAATTTTTTGATTATAATGCACTCTAGTGAATGTTCCTACTTGTCCTGCCATAGGTACCCTGAACGTGACTCTTGCAGGATGCCAAGGTCCTAGGCTTCCAGGTCTTCTTACTCCCTTTTCAGACTTATGTCCTTTTAATGTGATTCCGAATCTTCTTACTGGTCCCTGCAGGCCTTTCCCTTTTGTAAGGCCCCTCACATCGACTAGCTTTCCTTTCACAAAATCCTGTATTGTTATTTCTTTGCCGATCAGTCCCTTGACAAATTCTAATTTGTTAGCAGCCTTTATTCCAACTTCAGTCAGGTCAGGAGTCTTTTTCACTCCAGTGGTTTTTACAAGTGAATATATTGTTACCCTGACATCATCAAATTCCTTGACCTCATCAATGTTCTTGACTTGCTTAGGAACTTTCAGTTTTCTCTTTAGCTCTTTATCATTTGAAACAACTTTTTCTCCGATAACTTTGTTGTCTTTATAGAATCTTACTGAGTATATCTTCTGGTTCGGAGCCTCAAGGATTGTTACAGGAAGAGTTATCTTCTTTCCTTTAGTGAATGACTTGTCTGTATTGTCTTTCACTATCGCAGTATCCATTCCGACCTTATATGCAATAAATCCTAATAATCCTTCATCTTTAGTAGAATTCTCAACAGGAGCCCAGTTCACTCTAGGAACGAATCGTCTTACTCTCTTTCGAGGGTAGAACTGCAAGCTACCGTGTCTTGGTTTACTGAGTTTTGGCATATTTCCATCTTAAGTCGGGTCAACTCTCCCATTTAATAGTTCAATTGTAAGCTTCCACACCAACAATTAACTTACTCGAGAAATTCGGGTATTTAAACCTTGTGACTATCTGGATAAATCTCTTTTAATTTCTCTATCACGTCTTCATTGATTTTAGTAGGGCAGTATGTTCCGACGCTATTCATTATATGGTATCTATTGTCAACATGGTCAAATCCAAATGCATGCAGGGTCTCGTGGACTTCAGTGTCAGGATAAGCCCCGCAATTGCTAGATATCTTTCCATCCTTGGTGTCGTAGTAGTCAATAGTGGCCCTTTTGATCTCATTTCCATCATTGAAATAAGTAGTGTCTGCCTGAAGGACAGTCCCATCAGAATTAATATATTCAATATTGAATCCTTTGTGGCAGTTGATTGTAATGTCAGAATTGTTTCCCTCTTCAAAATCCACTGTCCCGGAAGTCTCAGCCTCTATTTTCTCAAATCCTCTCCTGATTCTTTTTGCCTCCTGGATTCCGCATGCCCTTTCATTCGAGAATTTATAAGTGATAGGCATGTGATCCCAATGCAGATCTTCAACACCCGAGGGATTATCTACAGATTCAGCTATGTTTTTTTGAAGATTCTCTCCATTCCTCTCAGTAAGTTGATAAGACTCCTCAGCAAAAACTATCCCTATCGCTAGCCCTGCAAGGATAAAAATAGCAAATACCAGTAATTTTTTCATTAACTTTTCTCCTTCGGCAAGCTTTTTAAATCTTTCTATATGTAACTACTAAACAGTATAACAATTTTGAATAAAATTTATAAATAAATAGTCTATCTAAAGATTATGAAATACTTTCCGGCAGCTGCCCTGGCTTACTCTCTAATGATCTTGCTTCCATCAAACTATTGCAGTAATACTAAAGATATTGAAATACGTGAAAATTTAACTCCTGAAAGAAACGAGTCAACACTTCTGATCCCAGGAAGGATGAATATGTTTGTAAACTATGAAAGGACTGCGTTTGCTTAAGCCTCAAACTTTTTCTCTTCAATAATGTTATTTCCGTCAACACTTGTCTTCCTGATTATTTTGCCTTTTCTCTTTGCTAACTCTCTCATCTTTAGCGGATCAGTGACTCCTTTAGGGAGTTCAATGTCTTCAATAACAAAGTCGTGCTCGATCTCAGCTACCTTGAAATTATCAAGCTCTACATCAAACAATAATCCCTTGACTAAGCCTTTGTCAGAAGTCTTTAATTTGCAGTAATCTGCAGGCGGCTTTTCATTTTCCTTTGTGCTCGGCT
Organism: Candidatus Woesearchaeota archaeon; assembly: GCA_964578845.1. Classification (GTDB taxonomy): domain Archaea; phylum Nanobdellota; class Nanobdellia; order Pacearchaeales; family GW2011-AR1; genus CAZOEF01. The sequence goes on along the minus strand of CAZOEF010000001.1, from coordinate 345,808 downwards.
TTCCTGATTTTGGGGCTTTTGCTTTTACCTTCAGGTCAGTATCCATAAATGCAAAAGACAATGATATCACTGCATTTGGCAATCTGTCGCATAATTGCATTATCTCATCTCCTGACATTTCCTTGTTTATGCCGTATTGCCTGACTCCTGCAAATTGCTTAACAGTGCTGTCAGCAAATATTGATGAGAATTCAGGCTCTTCCTTGAGCTTTCTTGTGGATATCACGACTCCGCTTACTTTTGCCCTGCCGCTTCCGAGCTTTTCTGCTAAAGTCCTGACAAGCTCGTTAGCGTATTCATAACTTGTACCGATTGTGAATTTCCCCTTAGAGTTCTTTGCCCTGATCAATGCCTTATTTGCAAATTTCCCTCTGGAAAATTTCTGGAACTGGATATGCACAGATTCGTCGTTTTTCCCGTCAAATATCTTCTTGATAAAAAAATCCATATTTAACTTTGTAAAATTATCTTTATAAATTTTAGCAGTTCCACCGAAGCTTTATATATTTGCCAAAGCTGATTTATATATGATCCATAATAAGAACCTAAGGAGGATATTTGTCGCAGCACTGCTTCTATTGCTGGCAGTACTTTCCTTCCTTGTCCTTCAGCCAATAATATTGTCTGTCGTCGGAGGCCTGATCCTGGCATATATTTTCCTGCCTGTCTATAAGAGAGTCTTTAAGCTATTCAGGGAGAGGAATACATCTGCTTTGGCAGTAGGTATTTTTGTATTGCTAATAATATTTATCCCCCTCTGGTTCCTGATTCCTATAATTGTCCAGCAGATGTTTGATCTATTCACAGTCACGCAAACACTAGATATCTCAAGTTATATAAACGCCTTATTCCCTAGCTCTTCAACCCAGTTCAGGCAGGAGACCTCTGCAATAATTTATACATTTATAGGAAAGATTACAACTGGCGCAATAAACTCGCTGACTGGATTTTTGATCAATCTCCCGAATGTTTTATTGCAATTGGCTGTCGTGATATTCGTGTTTTTCTTTGCATTAAGGGATCATGACAAGCTAAAAGAATTCGTTTCAGGGCTCTCCCCATTCAGGAAAGAGAAGGAGAAGATACTAGTGAAGCAATTCAAGGATATAACTGCTTCCATTATTTATGGATACATAATAGTAGGTATTATACAGGGAGTCGCTACAGGTATTGGTTTATTCGTCTTCGGAGTGCCACAGGCCTTAGTCCTTACTGTAATAGCGATATTTGCATCCATTATCCCAATAGTAGGTCCATGGGTTGTCTGGATACCTGCCTCGGTTTTCTTAGTATCTAACGGAGATGTAGGTCCTGCAATAGGGTTCGCTCTCTACAGCATATTATTTGTTTCCACAATCGATAATATATTAAGGCCATATATAGTCTCAAAGAAAACAGGCACTTCTTCTGCTTTAGTCCTTATCGGAATGATCGGAGGGCTGTTCGTTTTTGGAGTTTTAGGATTAATCATAGGTCCATTAGTATTAGCTTACCTTATCCTATTCCTGAAAGCATATAAGGAAAACACCTTATCTGATATGTTCACGCCAGATTAATTATATAAAGCAGATTTATTTTTACTTAATATGAAATTGAAGGTGATGTCTTTTAAGCTGCAGGCCGGCAAGCCTATAGCATTTATTCACGAAAAAGATGCTAAGGCTCTAGGCATACAGATAGGGGATAGGGTTAGGATAATAGACGGAAAAAAATCAATCATTGCTGTTGTTGATGTTGTTTCAGGCTTTCTAAAGAAAGGACAGATAGCCCTCTCCAGCACGATTGTTTCAGATCTTTCTGTTAATTCTGGAGAATATGTCTTAGTTGAGCACAGTCCGCGTTCTGAAAGTTCAAGAATAATCCAGGCCAAGATCGCCTGCCAGCCATATACAAAACCAGAATTAAAAAAAATAATCTCTGACATTGCTAATGATTCATTGACAGAGGCTGAAATTGCTTACTTTATTTCAGGAGTGCACCATTGCGGGATGTCTTTGGATGAGACCAAGGATTTGACAGAAGCTGTTTTTGAGACAGGCAGAAAAATATCCTGGGGAAATAAAAAGATTGCTGATAAGCACTCTATCGGAGGAATCCCTGGCAACAGGACTACGCCGATTATTATTTCTATTTGCGCCAGCGCAGGGATATTAATGCCCAAGACCTCTTCCCGCGCAATAACATCTGCTGCAGGAACAGCAGATACTATAGAGACTCTTGCAAGAGTAGATCTTTCTTTTGATGAGTTGAAAAGAGTAGTCAATAAGACAGGAGCTTGTTTAGCATGGGGAGGCTCGTTAGGCCTAGCTCCTGCAGATGATAAGCTGATAAGAGTTGAGAAAATATTGAATCTCGATCCTGAGCCGCAGCTGTTAGCATCTATTTTAGCTAAAAAGCTGGCTGCAGGCAGCAAATATGTCTTGATAGATATTCCTTATGGTGACGGCGCGAAGGTCTCAAAATCCAAGGCTTTGCATCTAAAAAATAAATTTATTAAATTAGGAAATAAGCTTGGGCTGAGAATAACTGTCGCTTTGACTGATGGAAAGCAGCCGATAGGAAATGGGATAGGTCCTGCCCTTGAAATGAAAGATGTCCTGGCAGTCTTGCAGAGGAAAGATTCTCCTCTTGATCTTGAAAGAAAATCTGTGATGCTTGCAGGAAAATTGCTGGAGATGCTCGGGAAAGCTAGAAAAGGAAATGGAAATAAAATGGCCCAGGAAATCCTGGATTCTGGAAAGGCATTTGATAAGTTCAGGGAAATAATTGAAGCACAACATGGTAAGATAAAGGAGTTAGAGGAAGCTAAATTTAGGCAGGATATCAAGTCATTGCATTCAGGAAAGGTGAAAAGCATTGATAATAAGACAATAAACTATATTGCAAGGTTAGCCGGCTGCCCTTCAGACCATCTAGCAGGAATTTATCTTTACAAGCATGTCAATGATAAAGTCATGAAAGGGGAAGTCATAGCTACAATCTATTCTGAATCTAAAGGCAAGCTTAGGCAGGCTGCAGATTTCTTTAACGAGTTCAAGCCTTACCTGATCAAGTGACTACAATAAGATTTTTATATGTGCATTCTTCAGGTAATGCATGAAAAAGGAAGGACATTATTTGCAGGAGATTATAGATTATATAAATAAGAATATGAAAAAGGGATATACCAGAGAATCATTGAAATGGGCTTTAGTAAAACAAGGGCATTCCAGGAATGAAATAGAGAAAGCATTTGATATTGTCGATCAGGAAATGGCCAAGAACGCTCCAGTGCTAAATTCCAAGCCTAAAATAACTTATGAAGTGGTCGAGCCGAAAGATATAACTTATAAATCATCTGAAGAGAAGAAGCCTTTCTGGAAGAAGTGGTTCTGAGTGAATTAAATTTATAATCTCTAATCATTTAACTATGTCATGGATGTTAGTCCGTTATTGAAAGATCTACGCTTAAATAAAATACGCAACATTATTATTTATGCATCTTTCATCACCTTAATTATTGCTTTGCTTTTTCCTTTGGTAAATTTAGAAAACTCTTTAGTACAAAAATCATCTCTTATCTTTTTGATATATGGGTTATTTTTATGGTTTTTAGAGCATGCAGCAGGATTTTTAGGAGAATTAGCTGATAGGGATAAGAATCATGAAATTATTACTATAATTCTCTGGGCATTTTTTGCTCTCTTAGGTTTCCACATAGCCTTCGAGAACGCATTTGATTTAAAACTTATTAATTTAATATTTATTAAATAGAATTCCCCCAATTCTGAGACCCTGATTAATATACCTCTAGAAAATAAAGAAATTTAGATGGGCAGGTCGTATAATGGTAATACGTTGGACCGTCAATTCAAATATCCGGGTTCGAATCCCGGCCTGTCCATCTAATACACTAATAATGTTTTAGAATTATTTAAAGTTTTCTCCCAGAAAAGGAGGAGTTTCACACAGGCTGTACAAACTGTGCGCCAGCAGTAAATCCTGAAAGGATTTACTAACGCCAAGGACAGGACCCGAAATACAAACCCTTTAGAAAAAGGTTTCTATGAGTTCCAAAACTTATTTTGGATTTGCATAGCAAATCTTATCTGCGCAGGCACAAGTGCCTGAGGGAATCTAAAGATTCCCTAACGCCAGGGACAGGATTCGAACCTGTGCTCCCGTGAAGGAACCGGTTTGCTTGATATTTCATCATGCGCATATATTGAAATCCTGAAAGTTTTTCAATCGATGCGCCAGCAGTAAATCCCGCAGGGATTTACTATCGTTTCTCACTTATATTGCGAGCGCACGCAGTAAATGCGCAGCATTTACTTCTCAAGACCGGCGCGTTAACCACTCCGCCACCCTGGCATGCTCTTATACATTTATAGTGACTTTTAAATCTTTAGAGTCAGAAACCTTCAAACATTATCCTGTCTTTGAACTTTCCCCTCTCTTCAGCCTTGTTCTTCCTGATCATTTCCAGATCCTGGGCAGAATGTCCTTTCAATTCAGCCAAGGCATGCACAACTTCAATAATGTCTGCCAGTTCCTCTAGATTCTGGTCTTCCTTGAACTCGTCAACCTCTTCCTGAAGCTTGAGCAATAATTCCTTAGAATACTCTTCTTCATTAGCCTTGCGGTATTTTCTGCCAGGATAGACTTCAGGTATTTTGTCCCTGACTAATTTCTTCATTGCATAGGGAACTTTCTAAATGATTTAAATCTTTAGAGTGTTACCTAATAAAAAGAGTTGTTTGTTTGGTAATAAAAATAAATTTAATTAATTAACCAAACAAACTCGCTAGTCCTGCTGCGGATTCTTCCTCTTTCTTCTCTTCTTTCTTCTCCTCTGCCTTTGCTTCGGCAGGCGCTGCTCCGGCGGCCGGTGCAGCTACAGCAACACTCGCATTTTCTAATTCTGCAGCAATATCTACTCCTTGTAGGCTTGCTAACAGTGTCTTGACTTTTGCCTCATCAACCTGTACGCCAGCAGCAGAGATCACTTTCTTCATGTTCTCTTCATTCACCGGCTGGCCTACTTTATGCAAAAGCAAAGCTGCGTAAATGTATTCCATTATTGTCCTTCCTCCTTTGTACCTGTTTGATCATTTGACTCTTCTATTTTTTCCTCTCCATTAGATTCAGCAGCTTCTGTTTTTGTCTCTGTCTGCTCTTCACTTGCTTCTTCAGCAGGTTGTTCTGCTGGAGCGGGAGCATCAGATTTCTCATTAACAATCTTAGCAATTGCTTTCTCTTCAATAGCTGCTTTAGAGATTAAGAAACTGATTGTCTCCTTCACTGGGAATCTTATTCCTACAGCAAATCCTAATGCCTTGCCTATCATGCTTCTCATGTTTTCAAGAGTTCCTTTCTTATCTATTACAATATTCTCATATACTGCGTCAGATTCTCTGTCATAAGCTGCAACAGGAATAAATCCGACCTTCATAGGTGAAATATTAAGCTTTCCTAAAACACTAGCCACTTTTTCATCTATTGCATTGCCTTTTTTTGTGACTGTTGCTCCTTGCATTATCTCAAGCTTCCCTTCTTTGACTGCTACCTTAAGTCCTACTCCGCTAAGCTCAGAGATTGCTGGTCCAGGAGGCAAGTCAGTTGGCCCTGGCTCAATGACTATATCTTCAGGAGCTATATCCCCTGCCTTTGCTTTCCTTGAGCTCTGGCTTTCTGTCAGTATTCCAGATAATTCAAAAGCATCAAGGTCAGAAAAAAGCACAACAATATCAGCATCAACATTTTTCTTTAGGTTTTTTATAGCGCCTTTCTCAACGTTGTCTATTGCCCTTAGAATAGAGCTCTTCTTGGCAGCCCTCATATCTGCTCTAGACCTTAATTTTTTCTTGATATCATGAAATTGCCTGCCTGGCAAGCCCCTGCATGAAGCTATTAAAACAGTCCTGCTTTCATTCATCTTATTAGTCAATTCTGCAACTGTCTTGACTTTGCCTTCAGGCAAGGGTTTTCCTCTAGGGACTTGCTTTTGGGAAGTCATTTGACATCCACCTCGATAGGTTTAGTCATAGTTAGTTTGATCATGACATTCTTCACATTCTCTCTCTTTGTAGGGAGTGATTCAACTATTCCTTTATAGATGGCATTGATATTCTGCATAAGATCCTCATCCTTCATTGATTCTTTTCCAACTGATATCTTGATGCTAGGCTCTTTAGCTCTCATCTTGACAGATTTAGAGATCCTTTCAAGCAGCGGTTTTATTACTTCAGGAGTTTCCTGAGTTATGATCCCTAATTGGGGAGATGGCATCTTTCCAGCAGGACCCAATGCTTTACCGAAGGTGCTAGCGACTAACGGCATTAATGAAGCATGTGCAATGAAAAAGTCATATTCTTCCACCAAATGTCGTAATGCAGCCTTTTCCTTGAATTTCTGGAACTCAGGTTTGGTTATTGTTTTGACAAGATCGTTTTTCTCAGTAAGAAATCCACACACTTTCTTTTCTTTTACTTTATGAGGAATAGTTATCACAGCGGCAATATTGTCTTTTCTCAAGTCAACTCCTTTAAGATTTACAATTAAGTCTACTGTCTGGTCGAACTTTCTTTTCTTATCAGCGTTCTTCAATTGCTCTAAGGCTTGTTTGAGTTCCATCTTTCCAATCTCCTACTTAACACCCTCGACGCATAGAATCTATCGTCAAGGGAAGTAGTTACGATTATAATCTGTTAAAATCCTCATTTATAAATCTTTTCTCTAGTGTTCATTTCAGAGTATTCAAGATACTCCCTGGCAGCAATTTCTTTCCCCTTATTTGCTAACTTATATATAAAATCGCCATCCCTATATTCACAGAGGCAATCTCTGGCGGTTTGACTAGCGTCATCAAGATCCCTCAATTTATTTTTATTGTCAAGGTATGAAGCTATATTCGCTGTAGCAATAATCCCCATAGAGCCCAAAGCAAAGATAGCCAAGCCAGAACCCATATATTGCAATTTTGTTCTAATACTCATCTGATTTTCCTAAATTCAATATTTTTACTGTTCTAGTTTATTCAAATAATCTTTAATTCTTTCTATCGTCTGTGGAATAAGGAATTGTTCAATCCTTTCCTGAAAAATCACAGATAGAGGCTCGAATTCGCTTAACCGATAAAGATTATTCTTCTTCTCGACAAGCATAAGATCCCTTAATCTTTTCAATTGCCTGCGGACATTGCTTTCTGCCAACCCTTTCTCGTCCAGAGAGCTATCTTTCCTTATTTTTTTCACAAGCTCCTGCACCTCGACAGAAGTTATCTCTTTCCTTTCCTTTCTTGCTTCCTCTAAAGCGAGCAAAATATCAACTATCACATCCCTTGAATCCCCTGGCTGCAATAAACCAAGGCTTAAACAAACCTTTCTCACAAGCTCCCTCTTCGAAGAATCATAAGGCCTTTCATATTTTCTTAGGGTGATCTCACTTAAGGGAACGTCTCTAACCATACGTAAAAAAGAACAACAATCATTATAAATCTAATTATTTATTCCTCGTTATGGAATTAGTGGCATTCTTAGGATCGGACAAGGAAAACTGGGGACAGGTCACCGGTTTAATCAATAAAGGCGAGTGGGAAAAGATAATCCTGGTCAAAACACAGGACTCAACAACTTATGCCTCGCCTAAACCAGCTGAATCAATCATAATCGATACCACTAAACCTCTTACAGAGGTAAAGAACGAGTTACTGCAAAAAATAAAAAATAAATTCTCCGGCTTCGACGCAAATCTCTCAATAGCTTCAGGCACAGGAAAGGAGCATATGGCATTAATATCAGCATTGCTTAGTGTTCCTGTAGGTATAAGATTAGTTGTCTTCACAAAGAACGGCGTTGAATTCATAAATTAAATGAGGATAAAGGACTTTTCAGAGGAGGATCGCCCCAGGGAAAGGCTGAAGGCGTATGGTCCAAAATCATTGAGCAACTCAGAGCTTCTAGCGCTAATTTTAAGACAGGGATCAAAAAACAATAATGTGATAGATTTAGCCAATAAATTATTAAGCAGATATGACTTGAAGTCAATATCAAGAAAGTCATTGGCTGAACTGGAAAATATTAATGGCATCGGAAATGTAAAGGCCAGCCAGATAATAGCTTGCTTTGAGCTTGCAAGAAGGCTTTCTTCATTCACAAAAGAAAAAAGGAAGCTGATTAATGCACCAGAGGATATCCTAAAATTGTTCTCTCCTGAAATGTCAACATTACAGCAGGAGCATATAAAAGCTGTCTACCTTGACAGCAGAAAAAGGATAATTTCAGAGCAGACTATTTTTGTCGGAAGCCTTAATTCCTCCGTCATACATCCTAGGGAATTATTGGCTAGTGCGATAACTGAAAGGGCAGCAGGGATAATAATTATTCATAATCACCCATCAGGCGATCCTTCTCCTAGCGACGAAGACTTAGAAATAACAAAGCAGCTTATAGGAGCATCAAATTTATTGGAAATAGATTTTCTTGACCATATTATCATAGGTGATAAAAAATATTTCAGCTTCAGGGAAAGCGGTTTGATTTAATCGTCCAGTTTGTCCCTGACATATTTCCCTTTCTGCGTAAGCTCATATAGCCTTCCAGTCTTGTCTTTAGGATTATGTAATTTCACAAGCCCCTCTTTCTTAAAATCTCGCAAGACTCTTGAAGTATGGTTTAATGAATACCCTGATTTTTTCGCTATTTCAGTTGGTGTCTGTGTGCCTTTCATATGAGCTATTATTTCCCTGCGTTGTTTCCCTCTCTTTACCCAGGATACTTTCTTCAGCTCTTCTTTCATGAAGTGCAGAACAACAATGTATCAATAATAAGCTTACTCTATATTTATAATCAATCTATAACAAATATTAAATACTTAGCCAAATTTCATATTTAGTGAAGCTGAAAGTGAAAAGGTTCTTTGGCAAAGTCATTGAAAAGCAGGGTGATGATCATAATACAATTAAGATAATTCTGAAGGATATATCTGAGCAGGATTTAATACACCTCAGATTTGCGAAAGTAGTAAAAGTCACTGCAAAGCTGCCTGATTTTCAATTAGAAGAAAACAAATATCCATCGGACCATCATTAACACAAGCAATCCAATAATAAACCACGTCATGAACGAGAACGCTTTCTTGGCGAATTTTTCCTTTCCTGTTATCCCTAAAATTGTCAGGTAGAAGAATCTTCCTCCATCAAGCACTGAGACAGGAAGCATATTGAATAATGCTACTAATATGTTTATCACAACTATCCACCACAATAGGTCATAGATGAACATTACAAAATCTCCGTCGAGAACTGGCTCGTAATGTACTAATGGATCCTTCACACTAGATATAGCTGAATAAAGTATTCCGCTAACAACCCCTCTTCTTGGCTCCAGGAATCCTATTCCTAAATAAGCAGTTCCATCTCTGTCGTCCAGTGTAATTTCTTTAGTGATTCTTTCATCATCCTCTCCTAGTGAGACTATCTCTATTGTTTCCCCTGGTTCAAAACTGCTTATAGTGGTTCTTAACTCTTCGACCGAAGTCATTTTCTCTCCATTTATCTCGCTTATCGGTCCGCGCAACTGGTTCCTTACAGCAGGAGCGTCCTCAAAAACAATTATCTTTTCCGCATCCATCTGCGCAGCCCTGACCAATAAACTTCCAGGGGCGAAGAAAGTCTCGTTGCCCGCAGTTATCTTGACAAGGTCATCCCCAAGTTCAGATATATTTGCGATTTCGTCGATTGGAACACCATCTACATGAGTTATGAAATTAGTGCTTATCTCTGCCTGCGGATATGCATTGAAATTCACTCCAACAGGAGCAAATGCCATAGCAAAGAATCCCCATAATAATAATCCGAATAAGACCGTCATCAACACATTTGCGAATGTTCCTGCAGCTAAAATGCTTAATTGTACGAATTTCTTTGACTTATTCATCTGCTTCTCATCAGGTTCAACAAAAGCCCCAAAGAACGGGCCAAAGAATGCTAATCCTGTTGTCTTCACTTTTATCTTGTTCAGCCTTGCAATTATCCCATGCGAAAATTCATGCGATACTGCGACGATAGCTAGAGCTACTAAGAAATAAGTGAAGTATAATGGAGGGAAAATAGACTCTAGATTGAATATTGCAGGGAAATAAGGTATCAATGGTGCTATAGGCGGGACACTCTGGAGTTCCTTTGGTATCGGGGAAGTGATATACCTATAAACAGATAATATCATCACGTATAAGATTGAGATCATCAATATATAACCTGAAGTGATTATCAGGTACTGTAATGGCTTTAGTATTTTCTCGAATTTCTTTGCAGTCCAGTCGATGAATTTCAGTCCGAATTTGCTATGGTAAAGAAATATCCATCCCTGCCTCTTGAGGTTCTTTCGATGTTTATGCAACAAGAAAATCGCCATTAACGCGAATAAAGCCATAAATATTAAGTCATACACAATAAAACTAACCATTTACTTCTTCTTAGACTTGATAGGTCTAAAACTCTTTTTCTGGCATCTTCTGCATTTCACAGTCTTCGCTATAACTTTCAGTGAATCTGTCCTCATCTTCTGGCCGCAATTCTTACAGACAAAGACATTCTTGAACAGTCTGGTTTTAGCGGCAGGTATTTGTGTTGCCATCTTATAATACTCTCATTATACATTTAGTTCCTTCAATATCCCAGTATTCGACCTGCTTTTCCTCTGCTAACTGATCCTTGACGCTTTCATCAAATGCTAAATCTATTGTCTCAAAGCTCTCTAGGTCCATTACACTTGCAGTGGTTTCTGAAACGCTCAATACTTGGGCCTTTCTCTTCTCAACCATTGGGACTTCTATTTTTTCCTCTCCAGGGACCACTCCGATTCGCTTTTTTCCGTCGAATACGCCTACAACTTCCATTCGGCATTTAGCATGGCCATGTTTTCCTGTCTTGCTGATGTCATTAGACTTGACAGTGCATGGAACGTTTTCCCATAGTATTGTAGTGCCGGGTTTGGCTGCTGTTGCGCTGATTAATTTCAAAACCATTAATGCAGACAAATTAAAAACGTTTATAAAACTTCTCATCCGAGGGTTTGGATGATAAAAACAAAAAAAGGCGATTTTGTTGAGATAGAATTCACAGGATACTATGACGGAAAAGTCTTCGATTCAAATATAGCTGAAGACCTTAAGCAATTAGATCCTAAGGCTGCACCTGAGAAGAATATAATAGTTATCGGTGAGAAGATGGTTGTCCCGGGCTTAGACAAGGCCTTGGAAGATAAAGAATTGAACCAGGAATATAAAATATCATTGACTTACAAAGAAGGATTCGGGGAAAGGAAGAGAGATTTAGTAAAAACAATACCTCTTAAGGTTTTCACATCTCAAAAAATAAATCCTCGTCCGGGAGTTTCATTGTTGCTGGATAATCATTTAGCTAAAGTCATCACTGTCTCTGGAGCTAGAGTCATAACAGATTTCAATAATCCTCTTGCAGGAAAAGATATCGAATATAAGTTCAAAATAATCAGGATAGTCACAGACCTGAAGGAAAAATCAGAGGCTTTCTTCCAGGCGACATTAAGGCACGTTCCTGAATTAGAAGTCGAGGGCGATAAGGTTTTGATTAAAGGCCCTAAGCCATTTGAAGGCCTAGTCAATGCTTTCAAGGAGCAATTCAAGAAATTAGTTGGAGCTGAGCTAGGTTTTAAAGAGGTTGAAGAGAAGAAAGAGACACAAGAGAATTCTACTAATTAAATCTCTTCTATATCACTACAGCAATTCTTATAATCTGAAGCTTCGTGAGAAGCGAGCGGTTTAAGAATTGACTCAAAAAGTATCATTTTTCCCCAATAGAAATCTTCGCTATATCACTACAGCAATTCTTATAATCCGAAGCTTCGTGAGAAGAGAGCGGTTTAAGAATTGAGCCATAAAAGTCTTATTTTTTTACAACTGAAATCTTCGCTATATCACTACAGCAATTCTTATAATCTGAAGCTTCGTGAGAAGCGAGCGGTTTAAGAATTGACTCAAAAAGTATCATTTTTCCCCAATAGAAATCTTCGCTATATCACTACAGCAATTCTTATAAATGCGTCACAATTGTTTAATCAATGGTAGATATATCTTTTGAAAAAGGGGCTAGTAGTACTGCTTCTATCGATCAAGAATTAGAGAGTTTGCTTCAGACCCAATCAACAAGGATAAAAGTCGTAGGATGCGGCGGAGGAGGCGGAAACTCTGTCTCAAGAATGAGGGAAATCGGAATAAAAGGCTGTGAAGTCATAGCGATGAACACTGATGCACAGGATTTATTGTACACTAATGTTGACCATAAAATATTGATAGGAAGAGAATTGACTCACGGCTTAGGAGCAGGTTCCAATCCAAAAATAGGAGAGGAAGCTGCAAGGGAATCAGAGCAGGAAATAAGGAAGAAACTAGCTAATTCTGACATGGTCTTTATCACTTGCGGTCTAGGTGGAGGAACAGGAACAGGCTGTGCCCCAGTAGTAGCAGAGCTAGCTAAAAAGCAAGGAGCTTTGACAATCGGAGTAGTCACATTGCCATTCACTGTTGAAGGCCAGAAAAGAATAGAAAACGCACAATACGGCCTGGAAAGAATGGAAGCTATAGCAGATACTTTGATTGTAATACCCAATGATAAGTTATTAGAATTAGCTCCTGAATTGCCACTACATACAGCATTCAAGGTCGCTGATGAGATATTGACTAATGCAGTAAAGGGAATTGCAGAACTCATAACTTCATCAGGTTTAGTGAACTTGGATTTCGCAGACGTAAAGGCAGTTATGTCAAATGGAGGCGCTTCTTTGATCGGAATAGGGGAAGCCGATAACGCACAGAACAGGGCTATGGAAGCAGTAAATAGGGCAATAAATAATCCATTGCTAGATGTCGACATCAAGAATGCCAAAGGCGCTTTAGTTAATGTCATTGGCGGGCCAGATATGTCTTTAGAAGAATACAAAGTAGTAATGGAAACTATCGGAAGCAAGATTTCTCAGGATGCAAAGATTATCTCTGGCGCTAAAATATCTGATGATATGGAAAAATCGATCAAGGTGATGCTGATAGTCACAGGCGTTCAGAGCAACCAGATTTTAGGAAGTGATTTCAGCCTGAAAAAATCTAAAGAGGCTCAATTAGAGGATGAGCTTGGAATCAGCTTTCTGGAATGAGTAATTTTAAAAATAGTCCTTATATGATTAATTAATGATTGACTTAGGTGCTTTGTACTACTTTGCTCACCCTTACACTTCTAAAGACCCAGAGGGAAATATCGATCCAGAAGGAGAGAAAAATAATTTTGAACTTTCTATTAAAAGGTCTGCCGAATTGATAAAAAGAGGAGTGATGGTTTGCTGTCCTATAATACATACCCATCCTATTCACGTTAATGATTCAGAATTTATGGAGAATAAGGAATATGAATTATGGATGAAGCTTGATAGGATGTTTTTTGATAAGACCGATTTCAAGGGGATTATTTTAGCTCCTGGCTGGGAAAAATCGAGTGGCTGCAATAAAGAGAAGCAATGGTTCGAAGAAAAGGGACTTGAAGTGCTGCATTATGAGGATATCATAAATAATCTTCCGCTAGTCTATGGAATATTAAATCAAACCAATCACTAATTTTAAAAACTCCTTATTGATATTATCATCATGCATAAAAAATTGAAATCTTTCATAACACAATCCATAAGGGTATGGAAGATATTGAAAAAGCCGTCTTCAACAGAATTTAAGACTGTCTCCAAAGTGTCAGCATTAGGAATTTTAGCACTCGGTCTAGTCGGATTTCTTATTTCAATAATAATGAACACTTTTCTCGGTTAGGCAAGATTTTATATAATCCACAAATTAATTCTATTAAAATGAGGTTAGAAGATGAAGTCTTGTGAATTATGTGACTGTCCCGCACATCTCCAAATAAATGCCGAAGAGGAAAATTTTGCCTTCTGTTCAATCGAGTGCCTGAAGGACTGGGATAAAGAGAATTCATACTCTTGAATCGTAATCTTTATATACCCTGCAAAATGTTTAAAATTACTACTTCTAGTAAATCTTGAGGTAGCTGAAAGCCAATGATCTTTATAATAAAAGTCACAACAAACAAGGAAGCCAGGGCGATGGAGATGATCATAGATCGAGCTGGAAAAAAACAGCTTCCTGTCTACTCAGTTGTAAAACCGCACGGCCTTAGAGGCTACATCATATTAGAAGCAGCAGACAAAGAGTCCGCTGAAGAATCAGCATTCAACTTGCCCTATGTGAAAGGTATTGTCGGAAAGACTGTAACTTACGACGAGATAAAGAATATGCTTCAGCCTGAAGTAGAGGACTTCAACATCGAAGTTGGAGATATTGTCGAGATGATTGCAGACCAGTTCAAGAAGGAAAAAGCGAAAGTTATAAGAATAGACAAGAAGAAAGGAGAAGTTGTAGTGTCCTTGCTCGGAGCAGCAGTCCCTATCCCTGTAACAGTCAAGATTGACAACGTAAGAGTTATAAGGAGAGAGGAAGAAGCAGAAGAGGATGAAGACAAGGATAAATACGAGGACGATTTAGACGATGCCGGTTATTAAATTAATAGTTGAGGGGGGAAGCATGAAGCCAGGACCAGCTGTAGCTCAGCAATTAGGCCCTATGGGAATAAATCTTGGAAAGGTAATTGAAGATGTAAATAAGGCAACTTCCGGATTCAAGGGAATGAAAGTCCCTGTTGAACTAGATGTTGATCCTAAAACAAAGAATTATGCTATTTCAGTTTCATCACCTCCAGTTTCAGAGATGCTGAAAAAGGAATTAAAATTGGAAAAGGCCGCAGGCGACGCAGGAAAGACAAAAGTAGGAAATCTTGCGATCGAACAGATTATAGGAATAGCAAGGACAAAGATGCCTAATATGTTGGCTAAGGATTTGAAAGCTGCCGTCAATCTTACTCTAGGTTCATGCGTATCATTAGGGATACTGGTAGAAAGCAAATTACCTCAGAAAGTAACTGAGGAAGTAAATGCTGGAAGATATGATGACGAGATTAAGAATGAGAAAACAGAAGCTTCTCCAGAGAAATTAGCAGAGCTTGACAACTTCTTTAAGGATCTTAGCAATAAACAGCAGGCTGCTGCGAAAGCTGCCCTTGAGGCGAAAGCTGCTGAAGATGCTGCTAAAGCTGAGGCTGCCGCGGCTGCTCCTGCGACTGCTGCACCTGCTAGCGCTAAAGATGCAAAGAAACCTGAAGCTAAGAAGAAGTAAGGTCTCGTCTATTTCATAAATATTTATAAGTTGAGACCTTTATCGGTTTTAATGCGAAGGACATTTTCTAATTACTGGATACATTATTTATTAAATCGTGAAACTGACCCTCCGACAGGCCGAGAAGCATGGCCATTCACTG
Source organism: Candidatus Woesearchaeota archaeon (assembly GCA_964578845.1). Classification (GTDB taxonomy): domain Archaea; phylum Nanobdellota; class Nanobdellia; order Pacearchaeales; family GW2011-AR1; genus CAZOEF01. Next base: position 330,420 of record CAZOEF010000001.1, on the reverse strand, counting down.
GATTAAGGGCGATTGAAGACCTGACAGTTCGAGTAAAAGAAATCTTAGAGATCCCCGATCTCATCCCTTCGTATTGTGTTGGATGGAGACATTTAGTATTAAGAAGGGGATCTGATTTCACCGGAGGAAGATTGAGGGTTCCGAATGATGAAGATATTTTGGCGTCAACAGGATTCTCTTATTTAGGAAAAGTTCTAATCAGTGAATTAGATAATGATGCTTCTTTGTTCAAGACATTCACCTCAACCGGGCAAGATTTGATAGAAAAGCCTAACCCTGATTATCGAGCAGGTCATGCAGTTAGAACAATAGGAGAAACGTTTTTTGAGCTAGGCCCTTATGACCAGGCAGTAGATATCGATAATTTAATGCGGAACGCAGCATAATCTATTTTCTGCAACCTTTAAATACCCATTATCACACAATTTCACTATTGGGGTTGTAGTCTAGCTTGGTTATGATCCGAGGTTTGGGACCTCGTGGCCCCGGTTCAAATCCGGGCAACCCCATTCTGCTTCCCAAAGGCAAGAGCAAGTCAAAATTAAATTTAACCAGATTTATAGATTCATAGTAAAACTTTAAAAACCCAAATTTGCGGTATTATATAATAGAAGATGGCAACTAAAACAAAAAAAATCAGGGCATCAGGCAGATTCGGAGCTGGGTACGGAACAAGAGTCAGAAAAAAGCTCAATGAAATAGAGTCACACCAAAGAAAGAGACAGGTCTGTCCTCATTGCAATAAGCCAGGCGTTAAAAGGGTCGCAATGGGAATATGGGACTGCGGAAAATGTGGCAAGAAATTCGCATCAAACGCTTATGCTTTAGCAAAGGCATAATCTTAAAAACTATCAAAAATCATATTCAATAACTGGCGTGGTTGCTATGGCCTGCTGGAGATTATAGAATGGCACAATACAAATGTTTCAAATGTGGAAAAGCTATAACTAGCAAACAGCTTGAGAAGAGATTCGTATGCCCTGCATGCAATTCTAAAATATTCTTCAAGCCAAGAAAACACATAGTAAAAATAAAAGCAGTATGAATATAGATAAAGAGACTCAAAAGACAATCCAAGAACTTCAGATTCTAGAGCACAACCTTAATAATCTTTTGATGCAAAAACAGGCATTCCAGTTAGAGTTGAATGAGACTTTGAATGCCCTAGAAGAGATCAAGAACACTGATGAGGCTATCTACAAGATGGTTGGATCTATAATGGTCAAAGGCGACAAGAAAAAGATCCATGAAGAGCTTAGCGAAAAGAAAGATGTTCTGCAGATGAGGATGAGTTCCATAGAGAAGCAGGAAAAGCTGTTTGAATCAAAAGCCAAGGAGCTTCAGGAAGAGGCTAGAAAATCCTTCAAGAATAATAACTGATTTTACACAGGATAGCACAACAATCTTTATAAACTGAAACACTTAAAATTAGTCAATGGCATTCAATTTCAAAAAGGTGTTTAACAAACAGGACGCATCAACAGAAGATTATGTTGAGATCGACCTGAATCAGGCTAAAGCAAGAAAGGAAAAGATAAAAGTAAGGCCGTTCACATTGAGGACTTATGATGATGTCAATGAGATCCTGAATTCTTTAAGGGAAGGCTATACTATTGCAGTTATAGATATCAAGCCTTTGAAGACTAAAGATGTTATTGAGTTGAAGCGTGCCGTATCAAAGATCAAGAAGACTGTCGATGCCCTTGAAGGATCTATCGCAGGTTTCGGCGAGCATACAATCTTGGCCACTCCTGAATTTGCAGAAGTCCATCATGTTCAACAACAGGCAAAGCAGGAAAAGAAATCTGATCTAGGCTTTTATTAATTAAAGATCATTCTTTTAAAAAATGAAGGAAACCATAGTTGCAGTAAGCGGATATTTTGATCCTATTCATATAGGCCATATTGAATATCTTAAGTTATCAAAAAAGTTAGGGGATAAGTTGATAGTTATTCTAAACAATGACTTTCAGGCAGAGTTAAAGAAAGGCAAGTCTTTTATGCCTCTGGAGGAAAGGCAGGCAATCCTTAAGGCAATCAGGTATGTAGATGATGTATTTATCAGTATAGATAAAGACAAAAGCGTTTGTAAGTCTTTAGAATCATTAAGGCCGGATATTTTTGCAAAAGGAGGGGACAGGTTTTCCTATGAGATCCCTGAAGCAGAAACCTGCAAAAAACTAGGCATAAAGATAGTTCACGGCCTTGGAGAAAAAATACAATCCTCTTCCTCATTGATTAGTTCATCTAAAGCGTGATTATTTCTGCGCTGCACTAAACATGCTCTTTATTGATACAATAATCGTTGCAGGCACTAACATGACTAGTAACGCCTTCAGTGTTGAAGAGATTATCTGGCCAATGTCTATTCTCAAAAAACTAATGTCCTGTATCCCCTGTGCACCTGCAAAACTCACTATTACTAAGGATACTGATGCAACAAGGAATGAGTTGACCTCTTTATTAGATATATTCATAAAACTAAATCCTACTACAAATCCTATAATTACCAGAACCACCAGAATAATCTCATTTAAGTCTCCCAGGCTTGAGCTAAGGACTCCTACAAGGAGAGCCATTACAACACCAAACAGGAACGCCCTGGCACCCAGCAGATTCTCCTTAGCCTGTATCACCATTACTCTATCTATAAATCATAATTTAAATAAGTTTGTTCCCACATATATTCTCAAGAAGCGAAAACTTTATAAAAGGCTGTAATTAGCAAGTTACAACAGAATATGAAAACCAAATTGTTATCATTGGTATTTTTTACAATATTATTTTCTAGTTTAGCACTTGCAGCCGTAGATATCAATATTAATCCTTCAACTTTGACTTTCACAGCTTCAGATACTACTGCATTCTTTGATATAGAAAATACAGGCAACGAACCAATGAACATAACTTCTTCATTTAATGATATTTCAAGGGGATCAGGCGTTACTTATTCATTCGATACTACAGATTCATTAACTAACATACAAAATGGCAGTTCAGTCAGGATCAATGTAGAGTTAAACGGAAATTTAGATAATTTCAACTCAGACAGCGCAACTTTAGATATCAACGCTATTCCTTCAGCAGGCGGAAATGCTGTAAGCGATACATTAAGCTTGGAATTTGATAAAGGCTTTTGTGAGGCAGGCGAGCAGGGCTTGGCTAATGTTTCTATTAAGCTAGATGTTAATAACATGGGAGACTCAGAAGATAGTGATGATGACTTGTGGGTTTTAGGTGATGTTGTAGAAGTAGAAGTAGAAGTAAAAAATAGAAACCACGATGAGGACATAGATGACATAATAGTTGAACTAGGCTTATTCGATTCAGATGGAAACAATATTGCTGATGAGCTTGATTTCATAAGCGATGACGATGAGGAGCAGGATCTAGGAGACATAAGGGACGGCGATGAAGAAACAGCTACCTTTACCTTCAGAGTTCCGCCTGATTTTAATACAGAAAGTTATACTCTTATAGCGAAAGCTTACTCCGATGGAGATGAGAATATTCTTTGTGCTGAAGAGGATTTCTCAACAAAAGTTGATCAAGAGGGCGAAGAAGAAAGATTTGTCATTGTTGACGATATTGCAATTGACGATCAGGCAATATGTGGCGAGACAGTATCAGGAGACTTCACTGTCTTTAATATAGGTGAAGATGATCAGGACAGAGTAAAAATCACAATGATCAACGAAGATTTAGATTTAGATGAAGAGTTCGAGACAACCAATCTCGATGAAGGGGATGAAGAAGACTTTTCATTCACTTTCAGGGTGCCTGAAGGAATAAGTGAAGGCAACTACAATATCGAATTTAGATCATACTATGATTATGATGATGGAGTGTATAAGGAAAGATCAGAGGATACTTTTGTGGGCTTCCTTAACGTCATAAACTGTGGATCTCCAGTTAATCCAACACCTGGAAATGGTTTGCCCCTGGAAGTTGATGCTTCACTTACTTCTGAAGCTACCTCTGGAGAAGATCTAGTAGTTGAGGCGACTTTCACCAATACAGGAACGCAAGCTATGACAGTGCTGCTTGATGCAAGAGACTTCAATTCATGGAGCAGGTTAGTATCAATTTCACCACAGGTATTGAATCTTGGTGCCGGAGAAACAAGATCAGCAACATTCACTCTAGCAGTAAACGATGATACTGAAGGCGAGCAATCCTTCACAATCGAAGCTAATTCAAATGGCAATCTAGTGACTCAGCAAGTAGCTGTAGAATTCGAAGAAGGACAATCAGGCCTAAGATTTGATCTTGATGGAAGCGCCTTAATATGGGTAATCGCAATAGTCAATATCATCTTGATAATCCTGATCATAGTAGTCGCAGTAAGGCTTTCAAGAAGATAAGTTTTTAAGTTATTATTTTCTTTTAATCAAATGGATAAGAAAGAGGTAATAAATATATCAATAAGGTATCTTATTCTAATAATCCTCGGGCTGTTCAATCTTTACTTATTTTATCTAATATTCACGCCCCTTACAGTTTATCCTAGTTTTTGGCTGATAAAGTTATTTTACGGAGCAAGGATTCTAGATGGAAATGTGATCTCTTTCAGTAAAGGATATCTCGCCAGCATTATTCCTGCTTGTGTAGGAGGGGCAGCATATTATCTGTTAACTATATTGAATCTGTCTACACCTTTATCGAACAGGAAAAGGTTGTACAGCCTTCTTTTCCTGTTCAGCTCTTTCCTATTGATAAACATAATCAGGATATTTATTTTCGCAAGTTTAATAACAATAGGCTTCCAATATTTTGACCTCACGCACGCTGCAGTCTGGTACTTAGGGAGCACAGTCTTTGTTGTGATAATATGGTTTGTTAATGTCCGTATCTTTGATATTAATGATGTCCCTGTTTTTACTGATATAAGAAGAATATATTCTGATATAAAATCCGATGGACATATTGATAATAACTGATCTAATAGAATATTTGGTCAAGATAATGGGCTCACTAGGCTATCTAGGGGTCTATTTGGGAATGACCATAGAAAGCTCATTCTTCCCATTCCCAAGTGAATTAATACTTCCTCCTGCAGGAGTTCTTGTTGCAAGAGGCGAAATGTCCTTTCTGCTAGTCTTGATTCTAGGAATATTAGGCAGCATTACAGGAGCCTTGATAAATTATGTGCTTGCTTTGTTCCTTGGTAGAACTCTGATAGAAACCCTGATAGAAAAATATGGAAAAATTATCTTTATCAAGAAAAAGCATCTTAAGAAAGCAGATGATTTCTTTGATAAGCACGGCGAGATGACTACTTTTGTCGGCAGGCTGATCCCTGGAATAAGGCAATGGATATCCCTTCCAGCCGGCTTTGCCAGAATGAATCTGCCAAGGTTTATCCTGTTCACTTCTTTAGGGGCAGGGATTTGGTCATTTATCCTTGTCTATTTAGGATATATTTACGGCGGAAATACACAATTAATTACTGATAATCTTTCCATCATAACGATAATCACTTTAGCCATGGTGATAATCTTAGTCGCAGCTTATGTGCTTATTCTTAAAAGAAAATCTGATTAGTTTATTGTTCCGCCTCTTGCTTCTTTGGCGTCAAGGATTGTTTGAACCTGGAATTTTTCAACTGCTTCCAGTATATTGCATTCACTAACAGTTATCCTGTAACAATTTCCATCTAAGTCTATCCTGGTCTCATTTCCTGATATTACTTCCACTACCTTATCATTAGGCTTATTCTGGCAGGTAATCCATTCATTATTGTCATGCCCTGCGCTCCAGAAGTCAGTATCACCAGTCTCTTCTATCTGGATATTATTGTCAATCAGGAAACTGCTTAAAGCGCTTACAGCCAGGACACTCTGGCGGCATTCCCTAAGGTTAGATACATCAATTGCTAAATAATTGGTCTGGCTGTCCTCGAATTCTATATCTCCATAGATAGGAACAAGATTCTCCCTCGGGTCGGTTCTTAGATAAAGATTATATCTCACAAGGTTGTCCTGCTCTCCAAGATAATAGTAGTAGTAATGATAGAAGTCTATGCCTGATATCTTCTTCTTGGTAAATGTCAATCCTTCGTATTCAAAAGTATTGAGGTTTCTAAAGATGAACATAGCTGTTATGAATATCAGCACAAGCGCTGCAAAAAACCCGAGAATAAACAGTAATTCCTTCTCAAGCTTTCTTTCCTTAGAGATTTTCTTCTTAGCCATTTAATTTACTTATCTTATAGTGTTTTAAAGATTTCTGTCCAATCTTATAGGCCTAGCAAATGATAAAGAAATGCGTCCAGGGCCTTGATATCTCCCTCGATAAATACACATTTTTGATCCTGATAAACCTTATTTTCTTCAGATTCTCTATATACGATCAGGTTTTGATCACATTGTTTACGGGGCAAATCTTTATCGCATTCCTCATAACATGCTTCCTGGATTCTGCTGGAGAACCTTCCAAGATTAACCCCTATTTCATTCAGGACTAGCTGGTCTTCTGAATCTATATATAATGCCTGTCCTGAGTATTCCTGCAGGGAAATAGTTGTAGCGACTGGAATGTCTTCTGTGAGCGACTGAAGATTAGTGAAATAAAATGGTTGTCCGCTCACATTATATACCCAATATTGCCCATTAAAATTAAGGCCGTCATCAGGTTCTGTAGAGTCGGGCGTACTGGTTGTTCCGCTTGTCTGATAAATGGCAAATCCTGCAGTACTAAACACCATTAAGAATATTATTATTATTCCAAGGATTGCTTTATTCCTTTTTTGTTTTTTTTCTATCTGCTCCCTTGAGGTTATGCTTCTCATACATTATCCTCTCTTTTTGAGTATAAAAATGTTAAGTTCGGGTCTTCCGACCTTAAGTGAATAAAAAAAGAAATGAAAAAAGAAAAATAAAACTAAGCAAATTTAGTTGACTACAGGTGTAGCACTAGTACCAGTTGTACCTGTATACTTCATGCCTGCTGTTGTGTCGATCTCCTGAGTTGTCAATGCAGTAGCTGCATTAACAGTATCACTCTGGGAGTAACCAGCAACAAGTGTAGCTACCTTAGAGCTTGACCATGGGTTAGCAAAGGATTGGATAATCCATTCACCTTCACCAGCGCCAGTAGCGCTCTCCCATGCAGAACCACATGAAGGACTTGTTAGTCCTAACACTGAGGCTGCAGCAGAGTTTACGCAACTTCCACCAACGATGATCAGATTCTTAGATTGCATTCCTGAATCAGCAAGTTCATCAGCCATAACATTAACGTTACCTAGGTTTGATGAGCTGTCTGTAGCAGCGCCGGATTCCGCAAGGAATACTTCAGCGTAAGCTTCGTCACCGTGATAAGTTATTTCTAACTCATCCTGGTCTCCGCCAGTCTTTAACAAGACTTTAGTTGCAAGTTCAGAATCAACATATCCTTCAAAATCATCAGAATTATCTGATGTTTCAAAGGTATCAGGTGAAACAGATTGAACACTTGTCTCTTGACTTGGCAATCCAAGGTTTGCAGTGAATGAAGAGCCCCTAGCCACGTCTCCATCTTCATTTTCCTCTGTGAAATTCATCACAAATGGAGCAGCTACATCTCCTGCAGTGAAGTTCATAGCTCCACTTCCAGTAGAAGTAAGGCTATCGTAAGGCAATTGGATCTGTAGACCTTCATCAGTCACTATTTTATCTGCATAAGTGTCGCTTTGACTATCGCCTAATACAATAGTTGCAGTCTGAGCATCGCTATCAGCTGTCACTGTTAATGAAATATGGTCTCCAAAAACCTCAGTCTCTCCGCTTTCAATTGTAATCTCTTCACCACCAGAAGCAATGCTTCTTATAGTAGTCTCATTGTTATCATCCTCATCAGCAATATCTGTAACTTCTAGGACATAGGATTCGTGATCGTCTCCAGATATCCATGTTGCTACAAAATATGATGAATTCTCATTCCAAGTTAAAGTAGGGTCGGCAGTGCCGTCGCCTGTCAATAACAATTCATCAGTATCTGCGCCTATGCCTTCAAATCCAGTTCCTGAACTATTGGCAAATAAGAAGTTAAAATTAACATCTCCGTCGCTAACAGGTACATCTAAACTGAATTTATCATCCCCATCAGGAGCAACATTAGTTACTTCTTCAGCTGCATCAGGAGCGAATTCTCCAAGGCTTAGCTTAACTGATTCAAATAATGGCATGACTAATTCTGTTGTATCAGTATCAAATCCTAGCCACATATCTTCATCAGCTGTCCATTGGATAGTTAAGTCCTGTAGATTACTTCCAGACGTACCAAAGTAAGCAGTAAGAACATGATCAGTATCATCACTGATCTTCTCACCATTTACTTCTACTTCTTGGCCATCAGTAAGTTCGATTTTACCTGAACCAATACTGAATTCTACTTGCTTTATACCTCCCTGATAATCTTGGGACAAGATTTCCTTGATTCCAATGTAATCCCCACTGTCAAGTTTGTAAGTATCGTCTTCTTCAAGAGCAGGAGTTACTTCTCCATTTACTACTAATTTGACTTCTGCGTCGATGAAGCTGATAGAAACGTCATAGCTGTTACTTCCAGCCTGAACAGTTACAGTCTCACCTTCATTAAGGACTACAGTGTTAGCAGAATCTAAAAGTTCCAATGTACCTCCACTAGCATTAGTTGCAGAGAGTATGTAATACTCCTTGCCCATAATCTCTAGGGATGTTGACTCGAAAAGTTCCCAGTCATCTCCACCTTCAGCGTCAGGTGAAAACTCAACAGTATAGTTCATGATCTCATCTCCGTCTTCAACAGCAAATCCTATGAAAGGTTCTTCATTGTTGAAGTCATTATCCTGGATATGATCCAAGACAAGTGATGAACCAAGAGTTACTTCCTGGGTGTAATCGAAATCATCATTATCATCGTTCTCATAGACTCCGTCTGCTAGGATCTCAAGATCATCGCCATCATAATTGGCATTAAATTGGCCCGCATTATCACCTAATGTGAATTTATCATTAGATTTTTCAACAGGAACAAAGTCACCAGTTACAGTGGTTGAGCTTCCGCCTTGGCTAGCCAAAGCAGAGCTTAAGGAGCTTGATATTTCTCCTACAGCAGATAAATCCAGGTTACTACCGTAAACGATAGCAACATCAGCACTTCCGTTATCTACGAATGGTGCTGGGAAACTAGCTGCAGCAGCAAGACCTATAGTAGCGCCAACCATTGCAGTTGATGCTAAAGCAGATGCAATCTTTCTAAAATTAAATCTCATTTATTATTAACCTCCTTTCAGCTTTGTACTGTGTTCGGCCCCGCAAGGCCCCTCTTAGAGGAAGTTGTTTTAACAACTCGTCAATAGTACCTTTCAATAACTTCCTTTCATTATTTTGGGATACCATTTTTTACAGTACTCCACAACGGAGTAATTAACTAATCCAAAATCACTTTAAAAACGTTTCGTTTTCGCCCGGATGAGCGATTAAATTCTCTTCATTAGGATAATGTTTATTTATAAAGCTTATGGTATCACTATTGCATTAATAATGAAATTATTATCTTCAAAAAATGCTCCAATTTCACATATATGTTATATTTGACCATATATATAATAGAAAAACATATAAATACTAAATATCCTTCATAAATATATTAATTAAAATAACTCATATAACCCAATGGCAAAGAAAACTAAAACCAGGCAGATCACCTTAATAAACGAGAAAGGTACTTTCTCGTCGTTATTCAAGCGTTTTTCAGGTGATAGCTATGACTTCGAAGGGCTTTCAGCACTGCGGAACCTTCTATCTAATGAAAAGGCAAGAATGCTTCATATAATCAAAACAAAATCCCCTAAGTCCATATATGATCTTGCTAAGATTCTTGGAAGGGATTTCAAATCTGTAAGCGATGATGTCAAGCTGCTCCAAAGGTTCGGCTTCCTGGACTTAGTTGAGGAAAAGACTGGGAAACGGGCTAGACTGAAACCAGTAATCTCAGTGGACACTCTAAACATAGAAGTCAGGATCTAATAGCATATTTCCAGAGTGTTTTGGATGTCTCCAGGAAATGCAGGAATGAGATAAGTATTCCCTCTTATAGATCCTGTACATACACCTCTGTTTAATGATATTATTGCTTCACTTGCTGAATCAGATGATCTATATATAGAATTGAATTCATATCCTTTAATAGCAGTCCTATTGTCAATGTGCCATGCAGAGTCAAACAAACTTGAAAGTGTTAAGTTCAATGCTTCACAAGAGTCCTTTCCGTCAAGGCATCTGCTGCCCGAATGGCACTCTTCAAATAGTTCGCCTATAGTTGAATAGTCAGGGGCGAATCTTGTCGCGCAATCAGTAGTATATTCCATAGAGCTTTCCAGAAAATCCCTTACTTGAGGGTTTTCGCTAACACTTCCAGTGTCTGTCCTGATTGAAATCCCTAGGAAAATCAGGAAGACTATAGCCACTATCACCATAATCACTACAAACCCTACTATCTCTTCCTGTCCTCTTTTCATGGTATTGTCTCAAAAGCCATGGTTATTTTACCTAGCTCACATTTATTATATTCTTCAGAACCTTCAAATCTACAGAGTGAAACAAAAGCTGAATATCCTTCTAGATCTTTATTCGTGTCTATCAGGCTTATAGAGTTGCACTCAGGATAATTATTTCTTGTGCATTCAACATCAGAATATTTCGGATAGACCCTTTCAACTTTTAACAAAGCAGTGTTTTTCCAGAATCCGTCATATGAGTCTTTCTCTTTTAGCATCATGACTTTGTCTAAATCTATGCAGGAACTGCAATCTTCGACCGTCCAGGAGAATTCAGGCGTGGAAGACATTTTTCTGATGGTCTGTATTGTTTCATAAGCCCTAAGGTCTTCAGCACTGCCTTCTAGGCTTGAATATCTTATAGAAAAATAAAATAGTAAAGCTATTGAAAAAAATATCATCATCGCTACTAATACAAAAGCCATCTGCTGTATTTTCAATTGACCTCTAGAAAAGCTCACATGATAAAAGTTCATTTTTCCTCCTCAAGTTTTCAGATGTGGAATAAATATTCTTCAGTTTTAATGAATTTTCTTCAGGGCCTATTACAGTAATAGACGCGAAATCCCTTAGTTCATTTCCTAGGTTGCTCGAGCATCCCTTTGACGATAAGAAATCAGATTTCTGGGCATACAAACTAGCTAATTCAGCGCTCCTTTTCATCAGCCTGTTTACCTGGCATTCATAGATTCCACTGTCAGCGAATATTGCTCCATAGATTAAGCTGCCTTCATAATATACTGTCTGTCCATCCTTGAAGACGCTTTTGCTATTTGTATCCACCTCAATATCGCAGTTTCTTTGGTTGAAGCATACTGTTATAGATCCTCTTTTGCATTGGGATTTCTCATTAACTACTTCTATGTTTCCAGGAGCTAATCCTTCCAGCTCATCTTCTATCTCACTTGAGGGATCGATAAAACAATAATCCTCGCTAGTTGCAAAGATAAGGCTGGCAATTTTATAGGGCATTTCAAATGATTTAGATATTATATGGAGTTTCTCTCCCTGCTCAGTAGATTTGGAGAACAAGTATTTATTGTAGAAAAAATTATCAACACTTGAATCTACCCATTCTTCCCCGATATCGCTTCTGATGCTTGTAGATATTGCTTGCTGGCCGAAAGTTCCTTGTTCAAGGCATCTGTTCCTTATCCTTGTTTCATCAGGGAAGGTTATCACAGAATATTTGCCATCCTCCAAACTTGTTTCAATAGGGTTCAATAATATTCCTAGTTGTTCTCCAGCTTGAGCATTTATATCAGTCTGCTCAAAATCTACAAATCTGACTGCAGCATATATTGCTATGAATATAACTACTGCCCCGACGATTATCGCAAATAGCCATGTGAAGCTGAATTCAAATCCTTTTTTGTTCATTTTTTGATCAACTCCTTGAATTTCTTTATTATATTGTCCGCTCCTTCTTCCTGCACAATCTCCCACGATCTAGCATAATCTGGAGAATCTTTGGAGATTTCAATTTCTCTTTTTAATCTATTTTTATTAAATATCTCCAGAATCACCTTGGAATGTATTGCGTGAATTAATATATGGTTCTTAACAGTTCTTTGTTCACTTTCATGTTTTTTATAAATATATTTGAACCACAGACTCATCGTCTCTTCATTCTGAAATTGAATTTGATGAATCAACTCATGGGATAGAGAGTCGATAAAATCATTTTTGTTATCATAAAGTCTGACTGTCAAAGGGTCGGAAAATGGCCTACCGGCCCCTATGACATAGACAATAATCTTTTTTTCCTTCCATTTAAGGCCAATATGTTTAGAAATTGACTTCATTATTTCATTGCCTTGTTTTGACCAGATTTTCTGTAATGATTTTATATACCTTTTAATTTCTAAATGTGAAGGATAATCTTTGCTGTTTTTCTTTAGAAAATCTTGAATTTTGGGGTTAACTCTGAATTTATCATCATACACCCAAGAATACCTAAACTCTACTTCAGGAATCATCTTCCTACCTTTACCAAACTGTCTGTGCTTGTCTTCTCCAGCCTGATATTAACTTTGTTGTCTATAACATCAATACATTCAAAACCTGTGTATTCAACATGCTCTATCTCTACTGCAGGAGCATCGCAAGCCTTATCAGGAGGAAGGAGGAATATATTCGCCCTCGGAGTGGAAATAGTATACTTTCTTAATTCATTGCAATCTTCCCCGCTGCACTGGCCTATATTGCCTATACATACTTCATCTATTCCATTTGGCAATGTTCCTTCAAAGGTCTTTCTCGATATCTCGGCCCTCCAGGCATCATCAACTTCATCCTGAAAATCCTTATAGAATAAACCAACATCAGCGCATTTACCAAGGACTAAAAAATGGTTTATCACATAGAAAGATATTCCTACTATAGCGCCAATCAATATCACAGCGAAGATGAAGCTGAAGGATAGCTCTATTCCTCTTTTATTCATATAATCACTGAGGAAATTTGATAATTAAATGTTTTCTTTTGGAAAAATCTAAAAACCAATTATATCTTTGTTTTTAATGGAAATAGAATATGAGGCTACATTTTTTCCTGTCGATAAGGATGAAATACGGAATAAACTAAAGAATTCAGGAGCAATCCTCGGACAGAAGGAATATCTTCAGAAAAGGACAGCTTTCCACTTGCCCAAGGGGCACGAAATCCAAGGAGGATGGGCTAGAGTGAGACAGGAAGCTGACAAAACAACCCTCAGTGTAAAATCAGTTGACGGAAATAAGATTGAAAATAAAAAAGAAATTTGCCTGACAGTCGATGATTTCAGCAAGGCCGAAAAATTTCTTGAAACTCTAGGTTGTGTAAAGAAAGCCTTTCAAGAGAATAAGAGGGAAATCTGGAGAATAGGAGAGGTTGAAATAATAATAGATGAGTGGCCTTATTTAGAGCCTTTTATTGAGATAGAGGGTAAAGATGAAAAGTCTATCAAGGAAATAGCGGAAAAGCTTGGATTTGATTGGAAGGATGCGATATTTAATTCTGTAGACTACATGTATAATAAGAAATACGGAGTGGATGAAGAAGTTGTTTATGATAAAACGCCCAGAATTACTTTTTCAGATCCTAATCCATTTTCTGTCTCAAGGTAATTATAAATATATTCAAATATATACTTAAATATTAAGATACATTATCTATATACAAGTATAAAAAATATATTGCACAAATATATAAAATAGGATTACTATAAAATTATAACAAAATGTCCTTAACTGCTAAAGAAAGCAAGATATTGTACTCCATTCGGATAGGTTCTGAGAATGATCCTTCGAGGCCAGAATTCCCCCCAGATAATCCTAAATTTCCAGCCACGCCAGTCTACCCTATCAAAGTTCCTGGCTTTACCAATGTATGGATGAAAGACGAGAGCCATAATATGACTGGTACGCATAAAGACAGGATGGCCTGGGAAATGGTCGTAACATACAGGGACTTCTTATTAGCTAAAAAAGACGGATTATTCAAGGATAAATTGCCGCATATGTCTATAATAACTTCTGGTTCAGCGGGAATGGCTATACAGACTTACTTATCTAAATATAATCTGCCAAATCTAAAATGTTTAGTCGATATCGATCTTGATGAAAAAATAGTAAGGGCAATGGAAGCTGCAGGCTGCGAGGTTTATAGGACTGATTTATCAAGAAAGCCTCTTCATTGGAAAGAGATTCTGGAACTGACAAACAACATTAACGGCATAGATGTGACTTCAAGTGAGGGCCTGGACCCTGCAACAAGATTTTACGACTGGATGAGCTACGAGATACTTAATCACTCACCCGATTATTGCTTTATGCCATTTGGAAGCGGAACACTCTATGAGAATGTACTCAATATCAATAAAAAAGAAGTATTATCTGCTATACACGATCCAAGATTTACAGGAGATGTTGATAAATTAAAGGACTGCAATTTTATTGGTGCGACAGTCAATGATCCAAAGTCTAAGGCAGACAAATTATATGCGGCCCATCGTCCATTTACTATTTTCGATGAGCAATGGTTAAGGGTTTTTGGCCTTGAGGGTTCCTGTGGTTCAGAATCAAATGTTTTTATCGTCCAGGAAAGATTCATAGACAAGGCTATGGAGATAGCTAGTAGCCAGGGAATTGAATGCGAGCCTTCTGGAATTGCAGGCCTAGGTATGCTTCTACAGATAGCAGATAAGGTCCCTAAAGACAAAAAGATATTAATAGTGAATACAGGCAAGACAAAGTCCCCTTATTTAAAAGTCGCACTTAAAAGTCTTACTCGACAGCCTCAAAAGCAAGCTGATTCAGGGTAGTGTTTATGAAAATTGCATAATTGATCAATTCTGCTATGAGGGGATTCTTAGCCTCTTTCAGATATGATTCAAGTTTTTCGTTATAGCTGCTGGATTGATTCAGGAATTTATAAGCATCATCTAGTTTCCTGTGTTTTAACGCATCCAGTACAGTGATGTATTCTTCCCTGATTGTATTGAAGACTTCCTGAAGCATTTTTGTTTCCTTCTTGGATTTATCTAAATAAAGAAGGACTTTTCCACAGGATAATAATATAAAAGATATCTGTTTCATAGATGATACCACTATCTTGTCTTTAGAAAGCTGATGATAGGAAGTCTGAAAATTCCTCATTAGTGCAGGATTTTCTGTTATTTTCAGAATGATCTTCCTTGCTAAAATATAGATCCTTTCATTATGTTCGTGTTGTTTTTTAAGCTCAAACAGGTCTTCTTTTTTGAACCCTTTGCTGAAAAATTCTCCGAGCAGCTCCACCATTGTCCTTATTCCCATATCCAGCTTTCTTATAAGGGAATGTGAAGAGGTCTCCTTATCTAATGATGAGAAGTTCTTTATTACAATGCTGTTAGTCGTCTGCTCAATAGAATCAAGGCCGATAAAATAATTGAGTAATGAAAGCAAGGGTTCTGTCTTGGTCCTTATTTCTTTTCCTTCAAGGATAATTGTTGAGAAATCATGCAAATATGCATCAAGTAATTCTGAACGTATGTTTTGCACACTCTTTCCATCAATTTCGATAGTTTTGTATTCTTGGGTTTGGAGAAAGTCTTCTTTCTTCTCTGCAGAGATTACTACTTCTCCTGATTCATTCTCGAAAACGTTGACAGGGCTTCCTCTTTCAAGCTTATTCTTCCTTATCCAGTCAATAGGCAAGCTGAGGGTATAGCTAGTGTTTCCAGACTTGACCAGATTCCTTTTCTCCATAAGTATATGTGGTATATACCGATATAAAAATATATCCATTAAATATATGTAGAATCCGATATTATGTGGGGCATGCAAACCAATACTTTCAGATGTGAAGATTGTGGGGAAGAAATTTTGCCCGGTGAATGCGGTAAACACCGTAATGAAACAGGCCATAAAGAGTTTAGGAGGATTGAAAATGACACAGAATAATAATCTTATGGATAAGGCGGCAAAGCAATGCCTTTGCGAAGCACTCGGCCATGACGAAGGCACAACTTATTATCTATTGTTGCATAAGGATTATGAAGGGTTAAGTAGGGAGTTCAGCTACAGCAAAAAATACAGGGTTCTGAAAAACCTATTCAATTCCTGCGCAGTTGCAAAATTGAAGCTTGAAGATAAGGACGTGTATAATTACATAGCCTTGCCCCCTACTTTCCTGCATACAGATGAAACTGACCAAAAAATCGTAGACTATCTTGAAAAAATCTATCTAAGGAATTATAGGAATCTATTCAGCTCAAGATTCTCACAATTAATTCTCAGAAGCGAGAAATGGCTCATTCTTTTCATGCTCAAGTACTCTATGAAAGAGAATGCAAAGATAATCATTCCTGAATTAGACCAAAAAATTCTCGGCAAAAAATTCTCTAAAGTGGAATTAGTGAAGATTGAAGGAGTAGATAAAAAAGTAGGAATCATAGACAGAAGATTGGCGTTTGAGTTCTCTTCTGTATACAATGGAATAACTCAGGACCACATTGGTTATATTGCCTCAAAGACAAAGGATCAGGAAACTGATTATATCTCATTAATAGAGAATAAGCTGAGTGCTAAACACTCTTAGCATTCAGATACTCATATGCTGAATGGGCTGCAGTGCATCCTTCAGCCACACCAGTTATCAATTGTTTGAACGGCTTATCTGCTACATCCCCTGCAGCAAAGACTCCTGGAATGTTTGTTGAAGAATCCATATGGTTGATTACTATCTCGCCCTTCTTGTTCAATTTGACTCCCAGGTCTTTAGCTAAATCAGATAGTATTATGTGCCCTATTGCCACAAATAATCCTTGTAACTCTAATTCCTTCTTTCCTTTGTAAGCCTTGTCTAAAATAACCTTCTCTACAAATTTATCTCCTCTTATTTCCAGCACATTCGTGTTGTTGATTATCTCAATATTCTTCTTGGCCTTTAATCTTTGCAAGTTTATTGGTTCAGCGCGCACTTGCTCTCCTCTATAGATTATGTAGACTTTTTTCGCATGCTCTGCCAAAACTAATGCATCTTTAGCAGCAGAATCAGAGCCTCCTACGATAGCAGTGATCTTCCCTTTGAATAAAGGTGAATCGCACAACGCACAGTAAGCCACGCCCTTGTTCTCGAATTCCTTAGATCCTGGGACATCAAGCTTTCTCCATTTAGTTCCTGTTGCGAATAATATGGTTTTTCCGGTGTAAACCCCTTCATTCGTCTTAACAGAGAACCCTTGTTTTGTTTTCTCCACTTTTTCAGCTTTCTCCTCTTTTATTTCAACCAAATCATATGATCTGGTATGGTCTTCAATATTCTTTGCTATTTCCTCGCCAGTCAGTTTGATGAAACCAGGATAGTTCTCAACTACATTAGTTGTTGTAATGACCCCTCCAACAGGGAATTCAGTGCCGTGCGAATATCCCAAGACTAAAGTCTTAAGTCCTAATCTCGCTCCATACATAGCAGCAGCAAGCCCGCTTCCTCCAGCGCCAAGAATGATAAAGTCATACTCTTTTTTTGCCATAAATAATTCTAGAGAAGTTGATTTATAAATTATTTGATTATTATTTTATCTTCAGAAGAAACATTTAAATATTTTATACATCTTAATTTATCATTAGATAGACCGGCCGGGATTTGTACCCGGATATCGAGATTGAAGGTCTAGCGTCTTACTATTAGACGACCGGCCCATCTAAGTTTCCTAATATAAATTATATTTAAATCAAAATTTCATTTTTGGAATAGTCTCATAAACAGGATTATTTTATCTTCAAAGCTTTCTTCAGCTCTTTTTCATCAAATCCAACTATCACTTTATCATCAATCTCTATAACAGGAACTCCTTGCTGCCCGGATTTCTCTATTATATATTTGACATATTTTTCATCTTTTTCTATGTTTACATCCTTGAACTTTATTTTATGCTTCTTAAGAAATTCGCGTGTCCTGTGGCACCACGGACAATGTGTTGTTCCATAAACAGTAACTTTGCTCACCATCTTAATAAAAATAATACTGGCAATTATATAAAGCTTTTTATAAATGAGATCAAGGATTTAATTATGGACAAAAAACTTTCGGATTATCTCAAGAGATACAATATAGAGTTCATTGAATATCCTCATTCAGCTGTTTTTACAGTAGAAGAATCTAAGGAGCTAAAAAAACAGATTCCTGGAATGCACTGCAAGACATTGTTTATGAAGGATGAGACTGGAAAGTTTTATCTTATTGGAATGAAGGCTGACAAGAGATTAAATGTACTGAAATTAAGGAAACACTTCAATCTAAAAAAATTACAGTTCGCTTCTTCAGAAGAACTGAAAGAGAAAGTTAATCTTGTTCCAGGAAGCGTCAGTATATTCGGGATAATAAACTCAAGTAATGTAACGCTAGTCATAGACAAGGAAGTTTGGGAAGCGGATAAAATAGGTTTTCACCCTAACCTAAACACTTCTACTTTAGTTTTAGACCACGAAAACCTTGAGAAGTTTTATAACTCACTAAATATTGAGAAAGGGATATTAGAGGTTTAATGAAATACTCAAAAAAGCAAAAGACAATATTGTTCATAGTATTGCTACTAGCCATATTATTATTTGTTTTTATCAGGGATTTAATGGATTCTAATGAGGCAGACAAAGTTTGTATAGAAAATAACTGCTTCAATGCAGAAGTTGTCTCTAAGCCGGCAGATAGGCAGAGAGGCCTGATGTTCAGGCAGCATCTTGATGAAGACTCAGGAATGCTGTTTATATTCGATGAATCTGGGATTTATTCTTTCTGGATGAAAAATACACTTATTCCTTTAGATATGATCTGGATAAATGAAGATATGCATATAGTTTCCATTAAAGAGAATGCTTTGCCTTGCGAGGCAGATCCTTGCCCCTCGATCACACCGACGGCAGAAGCTCTTTATGTATTTGAAGTGAATAGCGGGACAGTCGCAAAACTGGGAATCTCCCAGGGCGATGAAGTAAAGTTTAAATAGGTAATGCAGATAATAACAAAATGGCTACACAAAATCTTGGATATGACGATGTGTCTACAGATGGAGTTTTATACCGTCATGTGGAGGCTAGTGAGCTTGCATTTGGAAACTCCCCTCTACAGGATTTGGTAAATGAGGGACGTGTCAATGAGGAAAGGATGTTTGACGGTGATTCAGGGCATTATTCTCCGGCCTTAATTGATTTGATGAACACACCGCATAGAGCTTATTCAGATAAAAGATAAAAAATGCAAAAACGAAACGCATTTCTAATATCCTTATTTGTAACTATCATATTCGCAGCAATCTATTTTTTCTTAACATCTTCTCATGAATTTGAGACAGTAACAATAACAAGAGTTCTTGATGGAGATACAGTGGAGCTTCAGGATGGGAGGCATGTCAGGATGCTAAATATAAATGCTCCGGAAAAAAACAGGCCTAAATCTTCAGAAGCTGCGGATTTCCTCTCTCAGTTTTTAAATCAGTCTGTCGAATTAGAGACTGTAGGCATAGATGTATATGATAGGATTTTGGGACGGTTGTATTTTCAGGGGGCTTATTTAAATCTCCGCATAGTTTCACTTGGTTTAGCTCATACTTATCTTGTTGATGACGCTGAGTTGAAAGAATTCAGGAAGCAGGAAGGATTAGCAAGGAATAGTGGAAAAGGAATATGGCAAAAATCAGAATACTACGGTTGTTTAACAGCAGAGATGGAGGAAAAAGAAGAGTATCTCCTGCTGGAAAAGAACTGCGATATAGATATAGAAGGATGGAGAGTAAAAGATGAAAGCACAAAAGATTACACCTTTAATAAGGACATGCCCCAAAAATTCACGCTCTATTCAGAAAAAGGGACAGACACTAGCACTGCAGTCTATTGGGGGGCAGGGAATGTCTGGAATAATGACAAGGATTCAATATTCATCATGGATGAAAACGGCCTCCTTATTTTTTATGATTCTTATGGCTATTAGTTTAATAAGCGCTTTAGAGATAACTGAGGCAGAGCTAAATCCTGCAGGATCTGACTCAGGAGGGGAGTGGGTTGAATTATTTTCAGAAGATGAGGTAAACCTCTCAGGATATTATTTTGAGAATAATGACGGAGATGTTTATAATTTAAGCGAGGTCTTCTCAGGATATCTTGCAATAGATTTGGAAGGTCAATGGCTTGATAACTCGGATGAGAAAATAATCCTTAGAAGCCAAAATGAAACAATAGCTGAAACTCCAGTGATGGAGGATCCGGATAATGACGAAAAAACATGGGGAAAATGTATTGATGCATGGTCAATAGGAAATTCGTCAAAAGGAGAAGAAAACATCTGCGAAACTCTTCAGCCAATAATAGAGAATATTACAAACAATACAGAGCCGGCTAATAACACTGTTGAGATTGAAAATATAAGTATTCATAATTTAGATAATGTAGATAATTCTCCATCTAATGAACCTCTCTCAGACAGCGATCCTGTAGAAATAGATTCTGACGAGCCTGAGCCTATCAGAATGCCTAAACCTGTTATAGAGGAAAAGCCTACGCCGATAGTTCTTAGCGAACCGCCTGAACATCCTGTTCCAGAAAATAATGAGCCTGTTTTTGAAAGCAACGAATCAATATTAAGAAATTGGATGGTTTATTCATTCTTTGCATTTGTATTTGTAGCTATTGCCCTTATAGCAGTATTATTTCTTAGACATAAGCTCAGAGTCAACTTCACAGTTCCTGTTGACCAGTAAAGTCATTCTTTCAGGAATAGTATCTCCAGGTTGCAGTTTAAAATAGAATGTCTTCACTTGCCCTGCCTCCTGGATATTGCATGCTCCTCCGCATGTTGGGCCGCACATATAATTAATATCATCTCCATCGCCCGAGAATGAAAACTCAATGGATTCCACATATTGGTCTGTAGATGGCCTCCTAATAGTCGCTTCTATTTTTCCTTCATCCTCAAGGTAAACAGCATCCAGTATCTCAAACGGGTTTTCCTGCAGCTCCAGGCAGGAAACTATCGGAGATAACTGAGAATTTAGATCAGAAACATTATCCTTGACAAAAACATAAACCATAAACACTGCAGCTACCCCTATCATTATCAGTAGAACTGCTGCAACAATATCTGATAGCCCTTTATTATTCATATTCTGCATGGAGTAGCTCCGACCTCCCTGACATCTTGTGAATACTTAATGTTTCCTTCTTCATCTTTGATGTTAAGTGTATCTCCCCCTGTAGTGGTTGTAATAAAGACAGTCTCTCCATCATAAACTTCCCCAGTCAGGCTTTCACCCTCTTGGACATCTGTATTTATTTTCATGTTTAATCCGCTGCTTTCAATTATTTCCCCGTCTTGCGTTATCTCATAACTGTACTGGCCATCTAGGGCAGGGTAACTCCCGCTAGCACATCCTGTCTCTTCTGTAATATCCTTTACGCCTTCATTTACATTATATTCAATCAGATTATATTTTTGTTCTTCACACAATGCCTGTTCAGATATTTGGTTGCCTGTTATGGGTGATTTTGCAGCAACTCTCTTTTCAATAAGGCTTTCAATAAACAGGGAATTAAATAATCCATAATCAGAAGTGCTTAAAGTCCTCATCACTCCTTCATCAATTGACCTAAGGTAAGAGGTATCAGAGCAGCCGTCAAAACACCCGTCTTTATTTTCTCCGAAATCCTCGCATGAAGTAACGCAGTTCTCAGACCCTCTTTGAGGCCTCTGATTGTTGATGTACTCCTCTGCAAGATTTGCAAAAACATGGCCGAATTCATGAATGAAAACGCTATAACTATGCCTTGAGTTAAGGCTCATCACATTCTGGAATGCAGAGCTTCTTATCGAGGATTTCTGGTCATCGAGTGCAACAATATAATCATTAGGGCAGGAAGATGCCTTCGAGATAATTGTTTTGGAATAACAGAAAACAGCTATCCCGTTGTAAGTACCGCACTCAGGTTCGTAATCGTCAATATAGTAAAAATTGAAATCCTCCCTATGTTCACTAAATGGGTTGGTGCTTAGGAAAAAATCAGTGTACTCTCTTGCCTCACTTTCTTCAGCAAAATACATTATGTTTATTTTGCCTTCTCCATTATATTCAAGTGTCTTGCAAACCTCAAGGTTATCCATAGGAGGAGACTGGCTTGCCCTTAAAGGCAATAGGATAAATACGATTACTGCCATAATAAACAAACCTATGCCTGAGAATATCACTATCTTAGTATTTGTCTGCATACAATTATAAAATTTTTATGCTTAAATATCTAATCCCAAAAGTTTAAAACGCCTTTCTTATTAGGACTCCAATGGAAATAAAAGCTAGTCTTATCATAGAAATAATGGGCAGGCCGCCTGAGCATCTGAAGGAAACATTGAATACTCTTATCATTAGGATGGGATCAGAAAAAGGAGTGAAGCTTTTGGATAAGAAGTACCATGACCCTGCCCAAGTAGAGAATGTCCCAAATCTCTTCACTTGTTTTGCAGAGGTAAATGTGGAATTTGAGACTATTGAGCATATGTTTAATATCATTATGGGATATATGCCTTCTCACGTTGAAGTCTATGAGCCTGAAAAGCATAAATTGGACACGCACCAGATAAATTCACTTGCGAATTATTTAGTCTCAAAACTTCACAAGTATGATGAGATGGCCAAGGGGGCTTTGGCGGAGAGGGATATTCTTCTAAGGCAGATGAACTTCCTGAAAAATGGCGGAAAGTTTGAGGATTTAATGAAGATTAATCAGAGGGCAGCTGAAGCGCAAAAGAAAGCTATGGAGCAAAAAGCGCCTAAAGAAAAACCTAAAAAGGCTAAACCTAAGAAGAAATCTTAGATAAGGGGTTTACTTTGTTGTTTCTGGTCTTCATGTATCTTCCGCCGACAACGACTAGTATTATCAAGACTACTGCAGCTATAAGGTATCCTATCCATGAATAACTTGTCTTTTCAGCCTGCACACATGTTCCAATGCAGCAGCTAGGTGCATCTATTGATGGAAGCACTTCCCCATTGCAGCTCTCTTCTCCAGCACACACATTGCCTCCAAGTTCAGAACAGTAATATCCAGAATTTCCGCTGTTATTTAAGCTAGGATTGATGATATCGCTTTCGTTTTCTGTATAAGTTATATCGACCTCAAATTCATAAGCTTCATCTCCAGAGTTAACAGTGATTATCTTATCAATATCAACGTCGCCATGGATTACTTCAAGGGTGAACTCAGCATCTTCCCCTGCAGGAATTATTTTCGGGGTTTCAGGCTGTATCCTAAATATATCATCATCGTATTCAATTGTTATCTCCCTATCCTCATCGCCTTCATTGGTTATCCTGAAAGGATAGCTTACAGCATCTCCCTTTAAGACAGTCCTTTGGATATTTCTCGGATAGAATGCTATATATCCTATATCTGTAGAGTCTACTTCTCTACTGTTTTCAACAAGAACAGGCACTCGATAAGTTCCTATATTTATGAAATTAAGCCCTCCAGGAATTTCACCAAGTGGAATAGTTATGGTATTTTCTCCAGGCTGCAAAACAAATGTCCACTCACTAGGCAAGTCAATAGTTATTTCTTCTGGAACATCCCTGTTTAGGAAGATCTTAAATTCAGCTTCAGCTTCATCTTCAGCAGAAATGAATCCAGGATTGATTGAATAAGCAGTCAGGTTTCCAGCTATCTGAAAGCTTTGGTTAAAATCTATTTCTTCTGTTGCTCCATTCTCAGTCGTAGATAGGTCATGGATGTAAAGAGTATAATTATTTTCATTTTGAGGCAATATCCCGTAGAGGAAATACTTATCTGCCAGCCTTTTCACATCATATACAAAAGGGACTTGCACATTGTTCCTCTTTAGTTCAATGTCTTCAGGAGCAATTGGAGAAAGAATATTTCCAGTTATTTCAATTATCATTGTCTCGCCAGGCTGATAAGTTTCTTTCATATCAGTTGAAATAGCAGACACAAATGGGATCAGCAAAAATAATAATATCAAACCGCTCTTTTTCATTATTTATTCTAGGAGGAGAGTTATATAAATTTGATTATTTTTTTGAGATAATCCCATTTCAGGGAATCTGATTAATTAACTTAAACAAGGATTCTAGTTCATGGATTTAGATGATCTAAAGAAGGAAATAATAAGGCGGATAAATAAAATAAAGTTCAACTGGCACTTCCGCGATAATTTCAAAAGGAGACCCTATCTCAATCACAGGCTAGTAATCTCAGCTTTAAAGAGATACGATGATTACAAAGACTTCCAGATTGAGGAAGTCAAGAAAGTTATTAGATATAGGTTAGGAATAAAATTAAGCAGGAAGTACGTCTTAGTTATTATTTTGGAAATACATAATGAACATTTATATATAATCACGGCTTGGAGTACAGATAGAAAATGGCAGAAAACAACACTGAAATAAAATACTATAAGGATACAGATATCTTGTATCTTTGGAAAGGAAAACCCTCGAGAGCATCTATAGAGATTGGAGATTTTATAATCGATGTAGATAATAGGGGTTATATTACTGGAATGGAAATTCTAAACGTAAGTGAGAATCTGAATATTGATACTAATCTGTTGGAGAATATAGGGCAGGCATCAATGTCGGTCATCTACAAGCCGAATTACATCCATATAATTCTGAAAGCCAAATTCAATGGCAAACAAAAGGAGATTTCTATTCCTCTTACAGTCGACTTAGGACATAAAATAATAGAGAAAGAAATGATTGTTTTCGGGAAATAGCAGATTAGCTAACCAAATTATCTAATCCAGACGAAATTCCCAAGCCCAAAATATTACCCAGAACATCAACCACCTAAGTCTTTTTTATATTTTTTCAAACAATTAAATTTCTCTTCTTTCCATTTATTTCCCCATATCCCTTAATTTCTTGAGAGTCTCATCAAGCTCTTTGTCAGCAGGTGAAGCTGGTCTTCTTGGCGGCATTTGTGGAGGCCTTCCCATAGGTTGCATAGGCCTTTGCATAGGCCTTTGTTGAATAGGCTTAGGAGGCATCCCTCTTGGAGGATATCCTGGTGGTGGTCCTCTAGCAGGTGTGCTTGACCCTTTTCCTTTGCTCTTCCATTTGAAGAACATAAGCTGAAGCTTATTCCTATATACTATTCCAAGAACAACTAATCCTATCAATATTACTAACACTAATATCCATACCCATAATGAACTTCCTGAATCACTAGTCTCTACAGTTTTTGGCTTGCAGCACACAGCGCCTGAATCAAGACCGCAACTTGAAGCTACTAATTCCTCGTTAGTATTGCAGCTTGCATAACAATTTCCTCCATCTAATTCGCATTCAGTCACGTCAGGTGTCGCTGCAGAGCATGTCCCGATACAGCAGCTTCCTTCAAGAGAATCAACATTAGATCCCTGGCAGGTCTGGCCTGCTGAGCATATTACTCCGTTCTGGGCAGAACAGGATTGCAATGCAACATCCGCAGTGCAGCATATTCCGATGTCACAGCTTTGCGTGGATCTTATTCCTCCTGCGTTAGCGCAAGCAATGATGCTGCTTACACAATAATTTCTGGCAGATTCACAGGACTGCCCTCCTCCTGTTCCTCCTGGTTCAGTCGATATTGAAACTCCTCTTGGCCACCCTGAATACAAAATAAATGCCGTATCCCTAATGTTATTATTGTTCCAGCATCCTTCAGGAGTCTGAATGCTTAATAGATAATTCTTGGCATTAGTTAACTCAGCAGCATTGCTTCCATAAAGGGCAAGCATTGCCAGGGAAGTGTCATAAAATCTATTATATCTCGAGCTTGCGGCCTGCCAGTATTTATCTTGCTGCTGTGCCTGTATTAAATTGTTATATTGGTCATCGCTCTTGGTTAATTTATATAAGAATGAACTCGGAATGAGGTTAGCATTGTCTTCTGCTAATGCTAATAAATAAGGCATGTAAGAATTTATTTCATGCCCTGCCTTGTCTAGTGCTAAGGCTGCCCAAAGAGTCCCTTCATAATCACAAGCCCCTCCAGTACTAAAGCATTGGGAATTGACTTTTTCAGTTGTTGTTCCAAGGCTTGATTGTGAATTAGTATTAGGGGAAACAAAAATAGTATCTGCGCTGCTGCTTTCATATAATAAGCTAGTCACGAAATCCTGGTCGCAGGAAATGCTGAATTCCTCTCCAATGCAATTATCCTTTACCTCTAGCCAGAATCCAGAATCAGATATTGCAAAGCACGATCCCGGATTTCCTGATAAAGTCATATCTTCATTGACCGAAACAGTTCTTTCTGAATCCTGATAACTTAATGTGCATTGTGAAGCAATATGGTTCTGTATATCGATCTGCAAATACCAAGTCAGTTCAGTAGCAGTCTGGTTTTTTGTAAGCAGCCAATTTTCTATGTTATCAGTCTGTCTCTTTTCTCTATCATATGCCAAAAGCACTTGAGAAGTTTCTTTTACTGTGCAAGAATCGCCAGGCCAGCAATTATTTCCTTTTTCATCTTCTATAATGTCATGCAGTTTCTGGTCAAATCCTAATGCAAGAGTCGAGAATATCGCTTCCTGTAATGAAATGTCTGCCTGCTCCTTTTCATCAATTATGTTCTCTAAGCACTGATATCCTTTGCTCTCTCCGCTGCTCGTTGTCGAACCAGAAGTGGAATTAGTTATATTGCTCTGCGCAAAAACCAGCACTGATAGAAGCACTATCAAAAGTATCACTACACCTGCCTTTTTCATGCCTTTTATAATGAGAAGATGTTTAAAAAGATTTGTGGAGACTTATCCTTGTAATTTTCTTGCTTGTCTGAGGACTTCAGAAATCGGATTCTTATCCTGAGGATAAGTCTCTATCAATTTCAGGTCTTTGTAAAAATTGTCATTCTTATAATTTGGAGGGAGGATCTTCTTCTTTTGTTTCAAGTGCCACTCAATCTGGCTTTTAATATATCCTTCTTTAAGCGGCGGTTCGTTCAGCTTGTTCCATTCCCTGACTTTGTCATTTATATATTGGGCTGGGAAGTTCAAAGACTTTAGGAAAGTCAATAAAACAAAAAGCCCCCTCTTCCTTCCTTCCTTCAGCCCCTTCAATAATATTTTTATGGGCTTAGGGAATAATTCTTCAGGAACTCCCTTGAGGTCAATGTCTCCGTAATTCTCATACTTTTTCTTGTTAATTGTCTCTTCTTCTGACTGATTTATTTTTTTCCAGCTTAGTGCAGACTCTAGCAGCCTGAGTGCTTCATTTTTTTCTGATGTAGGATAGAAATCCTTTACAGTTATTTTCAGGGGGTTAGCGTCTTTTGGAGAGAAATTCTTTAGGTCCTCTTTATTTATGACTACACTAGCTAAAGCGGTTTTTTCGTGCAATGAGTAAGGCATCCTGAACAAGTGCCTTGATGCGACTAGCACCAGATCCAGGGAAGCTATTTTTTCGCCCATTGTTTCCTGCTTGAACTCATCAGAATACGCTGATTTTTTCGCCTCTGTAGTATAAGTCACTTTTTTGCCTGAATCCATTTTTTTGTTCAGGTTAGAAGTCTTGCAGTTCTCGCAAAAGAAGAGCTCTTTTTCTGAAATAATATCCAAAAATCCTGGACATGTATCATCGAAACATTTCAGTTTTCTTTTTGTCAATCGAGGATTTGGCCTTTCGATAGTTGTCTTGCACCTATCACATTGAAATGTGACGAGCACTCCTTTTTTTGACTCTCCTCCGCAGTTCGGGCAGACTGTTGTAGTAATGTCCTCTTCTGACAAATTGGTCCTCTCTTTTAAAGCCTTAAAGTTTATTTTGTCCTGGGAAATTGTCTTATTGTACTTAGACCTAATTTTATACATTAAGTATTCTGAGATCGCCCTGGGCCATTCAGGAAACATCTTGCTCGTTTCCACCCCTTCAAATTTTTCAGGGAATGCTATAGCAGGGACTATTATATGGAATCCTTTGCTTCCTGAAAATTTTATCCCGTAATTATTTATCCCATGCTTTTCCAGCTCTTCAATTATCAATTCAGCCGCAATCTTCGAATAGTCTAAGTACGGCGAGTCAATATCAATAAGAAGATCCCATGATTTTCTCAGTTCAGCTAAATCAGATAATGACATATCAGAATTTAGGTTCAAGGGATTTTTCCATAACTCTTCTGAAGCGTGGAATGATGTCGCCCCCTTGTTTACTAAACCCATTACATCAGACGGATATTGAAGGGCATCAGGCCTTTTTCCAAAAGCTTCAACATATCTTGGCACAGTTTCCCTGTCTTTAGCAAAATTGAATATCGCTTCCTGTATTTTGGGATTAGAATAATATATTTTGGTTATCGACTTTACTCTTTCGTTTGCCATTCATAAAATCTTACGCTCGCTTTTTTATATTGTTTGTTGTCTTCACATCACAATAATGCTTAAAAGCAGATAATCATCCATAAAAATATGAAAATAAAGATGGAAGACCCAAGGATTCTGTCGAATCTGGTGAGTGTTATCTCAGAATTAGTCATCGAAGTAAGGATCAAGGTTGATGACAAAGGGATGCACCTTACAGCTATAGATCCTGCGAGCGTTGCAATGGTTTATTTCAATATTCCTGCTGAATTATTCGCCCAATATGAAGTCGGCAACCAGGAAGTATTAGGTGTAAACTTAGATAATCTTAAGTCCATTTTAAGAAGGTGCGGCCTTGGAAGCTCTCTGATAATGGAAACAGAAGATAATTTTTTGAGGCTTAGCATCCAGGACAAAATAAAGAGGGATTTTACTCTGGCCTTGATCGATGTTGAAGGTGAGGAAAGGGAAATGCCTCAGTGGGAGTTCAAGAGTGTGATCAAAATGGATGCACAGTCATTTGTTGATGCAATTGAAGACTGCCTGGTTGTTTCAGATGCTTGCACATTCATCGCCGAGCCAAGCAGGTTTATAATTGAGGCAAGGGGATTGCATTCAGCAAGGACAGAGTTTTCAAGCGATGAAGTCCAGATCTTCTCTGATTCAAGCTCTGCAAGATTCTCCTTAGAGTACCTTAGTAAGTTCATAAAAGGGTCAAAAGTAGCTAATAATGTTGAATTGAATTTCTCTGATAACCATCCTATGAGGATAAATTTTCCTTCAGGAAAGATAATGCTTTCTTTTGTCCTTGCGCCTAGAGTAGAGCAGGAAGATTAAATATGGATGAATGACTATGTTTTTATATTATATTAAATCATAAAAAATATGAACTATCACGAACTTCTTGAGCATTTAAAGGATTTTGAATCCGAATCTGTAGAATGCAAGTCTTCTTTTAAAGAGGAAGAATTTGGCCGAACAATGGCTGCTTTCTCCACAAAGAAGGGGGGAACTATATTCTTAGGAGTAAAGGATAATGGTGATCCTGAAGGAATATTTTATAATCAAAAATTAAAGGATAGAATAACACAAGTTTCAAGAGTTTGCTCTCCCCCAGTCAATATAGATATAAATAAGATTAAACATGATAATGAGAAGTTTATAATTTGTGTTAAGATTCCCCAAGGCAACGGTTCGATTTACTCATATAAGAATGTCTCTTATGAAAGAAGAGAAGGCGTTAATCACCCCCTAACTCCAGATGAAATAATTGAAAGAGAGAAAAGAGCTAAAAAAATTCATTTTGATCAAATGCCTGCTAAGAGCTTTGATCGTCCAGCATTAATCAATGATATTAATCACGATCTTGTTATTAATTTTTTAAAAAAGCATAAGGGAATCTATATGAGTAAAGATACTTTAGATGTTAAGCAGTTCTTGACGAATCATGAATTATCTGTTAATGGATCAGGAAAGGTAAGGAATGCGGCAATATTGTTGTTTGGAAAAAATCCTTCTCAATTCATTCCTCAGAACAAAATTAGTATTTCCATATTTCCCACTAGTGATGTTTCAAATGAATTTATAAAAAGCGAGGTCACGGGAGACTTGGAGAGCTTATTCAGAAAGACTCATATTGAGATATTAAGAAATGTTAGAAATTATTCCTTGGTAAGAGGGACTGAAAGGATAGATGTTTCAGAATATCCTCCAGAGGCAATACGGGAGGCCATTATAAACGCAATTGTTCATAGAGACTATTTTATTGAAGGCACAGAAATTTTTGTTAAAATATTTAAGGATAGAATAGAGATTGTTAATCCTGGAGGTTTTCCCTTTGCAGGTTATTCTTGGGATGAAATTGAAGACAATGGATTGTCATTAAGAAGGAATCCTGTATTGGCCCTTTTCTTTGAAAAAATGAGTCTCATGGAGCAGGAAGGACATGGTATAAAAAGGATAAAGAATGCAATGAAAAAACACGGTCTCAGAGATCCCGCAATACACACAACACAAAACACTTTCAAGATAATTCTATATGGTCCAGAAGATGTTTCTAAAATAGTAGATTCTCCCTACAAAAGGGTCAGAGATTCCAGTTTACTAAACGATAGGCAAGTCAAGGTTTTAAAACATCTAAAACCAAATGGGAGTGTAAATAGGGCAGAATATTGCAAACTGCTAGGTGTTCCAGAAAAGACAGCAACAAGGGATTTAAAGGGGCTTGTTCAACAAGGATTTTTGAAACAGACAGGACAAGGAAAAGGTACAAGATATTCTATTGCTTAATGTCCCGCAATGTCCCGCAATGTCCCGCAATGTCCCACAATGTTCCACAATCATAAACATTAAGATGAACAGGACGAGGAAAAAGTACAAGATATTCTATTGCTTCTAAATCAATATATTTATATATCATATTAAATATTATAAAGTATACTTTATATTAAAAAGTATTACTAAATATTACTAAGGTACTTCATGGGAAAAGAGAGGTTATCGGCAACAGTAGAGGAGAAAACAGCGAAGCTTCTAGATAGAATCTTAAAGATCGGCAGATATAGGAACAAATCCCACGCAATCGAAGAGGCTATTAAACTATTATATGAGAAAGAGGTGCCCAATGAATAAAAAAGGCCAGATGGTGATATTTATTATAATAGCCATAGCCTTAGTCGGAACTATAATTCTTATCTATATGTTTGCTAAAGATGGTGAGCTATCTATAACTGGAAATGATGAAAGTCCGGATGCATTTCTCAGGACCTGCTTAAGGGAAAGTGCGAGGGAAAAAATTGATTTGATGATCCCTCAAGGAGGCTTAGTAAATCCAAAGGATTTTGTCTTCTATAATGATATCAAAGTTACATATGTTTGCAAGAACATAAATAATTACGAGCCATGTGTGACGCAATACCCTAGATATATAACCCATTTGCAGGAAGAATTGAGCGCTAATATGCGGGATGACATAGAGCAATGCTTTATCGCATTGGAAGATGACTTAGAGTCTAAGAATTACGAAGTCTCTGGAGGAGATTTCACTACAGATATTGTCCTTAAGCCAGGAATAGTTGAAATAAATCTTCTAAGGGATATGGCTATAACTAAGAATGGCCAGACACAGAGCTTTGACTCTTTCAGTGTTAATCTGGATAGCCCGCTTTACGATCTAGGCTATGTAGCAAATGAGATCACAAGGCAGGAAGCCCAGTTCTGTTATTTCAGCAGCAATGGTTATAGTATACTTTATCCACAGTTCGATATCAGGAAGTGGACTCTTTCAGATTCAACAAAAATATATACTATTAAAGATAAGCCTACTCAGACAGAGATGAATATTGCAATAAGGGGGTGTGTGATACCTGCAGGATTATGAGGAAGAAAATAGCTTTTTTTGAGATGTTCCTATTAGTGACAATGAGCATATCAATAGCATTCATTATAGCACAGGGAAATTCATATGTTGCAGCTGCTGATGACACCGAGAGTAAATTCATCAGATTCGCAAGAGCTCATCTTCTGGATTGGCTTTCTTCAGGGTTAGTTTCAGCACAAGTTGATGACCTCAGTGTATGGACATGTTTAGAGAATAAGAATGGAACAAAATGTCAGGAATATCTATCAAGTGAATGCAACGATTATTGTTCAGATAATTGTTTTCCTGGGAAAAGAGATGATTTTGCTGAATGCACATTAGGGACTTGCATTGATCCAACAGAAGGGACTTGTTTAGCTAACACTCCTAAAGTTCTTTGCGATGAATCTGGAGGAGAGTGGAACGAAAGAGCAGTATCAGAGCTTTCAGAATGCCGTCCAGGATGCTGTCTTATTGGGGATAATGCTCAATATATAACTGAAAGCACATGTTCCATTTTAAGCCAACGAACTGGAATAGAAAATGAGTTCAGGCAAGTTTCTAATGAGTTAGAATGCTTGGCATTAGGCAATCAGCAGGCAGAAGGGGCTTGCGTATTGGGCGAAGTGCCGGGAGAAAGTAAAAATGATTGCAAATTCACTACAAAAGGAGAATGCTCTGCAATAGGCGGTGAATTCAATGAAGGATTATTATGCTCAAATATCGGATTAAACACAATTTGTGAAAAGCAGGTCTCTACACAATGTTTTGAAGGAAAAGATGAAGTTTATTGGGTTGATTCATGCGGAAATAGAGAGAACATTTATGATTCTAATAAAGCAAGAAGCTGGAACAATGGTTTAGTCTTGCCTAAGTCAGAAAGCTGCACTCTCACGCAAGGTAACGATCCTTTAGGAAAGCAATCGACTTGCGGAAATTGTTTCTATCCTGCAGGAAGTGTTTGCGGCACTCCCCGCGAGCAGGATGAAGCCCCAGTTGATGGAGATTTTGTTTGCAGGGATCTTGCTTGCATAGACGAGCAAGGAAACGAAAGAAGCCAAGGGGAAAGCTGGTGCGTTTATGAGAGTGCTATCGGAGTTGAAGGAACAGGAAATAATCAACGGTCTGTTGATGTCCCTGGAAGCAGCCACTATATTTCAACTTGCAGGGATGGAGAAGTCATTTTGGAATCCTGTGCACCGGGCAGGAGGGAAATTTGCACAGAGTCCAACACTAATGATTTTTCAACAGCAGACTGCAGGGCAAATCAATGGGCATTGTGCCTTAAGGCAAATGAAGATCCAGATGATTTAGCAAAATGCGAAGAGAATACAGATTGCAAGATCATGCATGTAGATATGGCCCAAAGCAGCAAGGATACTTTTGAATTTGATTTATGTGTTCCTAAATATCCGCCAGGTTTTAATCTAAACACAGAGATAGGAGGTTCTGCTAAAGAAACTCAGTGCGCTTTAGCTAGTTTGAACTGCAAAAAGATCACTATCAAAGAAGCATTCGGAGATTCAACAAAAATAAACGCAAGATGCGATGATGCTGATTTTACAGAGACCTTAAACAATTTGTGCATGAGTTTGGGGGACTGCGGAGTACAAGTCAACATTTTAGGAGAATATACTACAGATGGATATTCAATTAAAAATGCTCCTGAACTAGGGGAAAAATATCTTTCAGGACTGCAAGAATTAAAAGACCCTATTCCTGGAAAAGTCGCCTCTCCATTGAGCGAAGATGAAATTGCAGCATTGTTCGGTTTTGATATCACTGATCCTAACTATAATCCTGAGGAATTAGCTCTTGATGTTATTTCAGGAGTAACTGGTTTCGCAGGAGTAGCTTTGGCCTATGCAGGGTCTGCAGGCGTACTACAAGGTACTTTGTTAGGAAGTACAGCATTCCTACCAGCAGATTTTGTTGGTCCAGTCCAGCCCGGTTTAGGAGCAGCAGGAGGGGTAGTTGCAGGGGCATTGATCGGAGCAGCAATAACCTCAATGCTCATAAAATTCTCAGGAATAGGGGGAGGATTATCAGAAGAATGGCAGTATGCATTAATAATTGCAGGGGCCGCAGCAGGAGCACTTATAGGGTTTTCTTTAGTTGCAGTGCAAGTTTCTGTATGGATACCAATTGTAGGATGGATTTTAGCAGCAGCGACTCTCGCATTCATAGGTATAGGATGGCTTTTAGGATGGGGAAAGAAAAAGACAAAGCTTATCTCTTTCCAATGCCTGCCGTGGCAGCCCCCTAAGGGAGGGGAGATGTGTGGACAATGTGGAGATAATGGTTTACCTTGCAATAAATACAAGTGTGAAAGCCTGGGCCAAACATGTGAATTTATCAATGAAGGAACTTCTGATCAAGCTTGTGTTAATGTAGCTCCGGATGATGTGACTGCTCCAGCAATTTCTCCCGACGAAGATGCGTTATCCGATGGTCTAAGTTATTCACAAGTATCTGATTCAGGCTTTAGGGTAGAAGGCTCAACAAGCGATGGATGTTTGCCTGCCTATTCATTAGTATCTTTCGGAATAGAGGTCGATGAAGCTGCCCAGTGCAAAGCTTCTGAATTAAGGGTGCCATTTGAAGAGATGGAAGGATTCATCGGAGGCTCAAACTCTTACAAAACTAATCACTTAATACAGGATAGACTTCCTTCTTTGGGATTATTAGGTGCTGATGACATAGTAGAGCCTGATGAAAGGGCTGACTTTAATATGTATATAAGCTGCAGTGATAAAACTGGGAACACAAACAAGAGAGATTATACTGTCAGCTTCTGTATTTCTCCTGAGGATGATTTGACACCTCCGATAATCTCCAGATTTGATCCGCAGTCAAATGGCCATGTAGCGCTTAATGCAACAGAAGCAGATATAAGTTTCTATACAAATGAGCCTTCTGAATGCCGCTGGGATAAGCAAGATACAGACTTTGATGTCATGGCTAACGAAGTGAACTGCAGCCAAATTTTTGAGGAATCAACACCGTTCGGATGGCTTTGTGAAACTACTCTGCCAATAAATAATGAAACAAGCGAATATAATTTCAGGTGCAAGGACCAGCCATGGCTAGAAGTCAGCAATCCTGATAATAAGGAACGGAACAAAAATTCTGAAAGTGTTAAATACACTCTAAAAAGGACTGAGAATCCTTTAGAGATAATATCTATCTCTCCAAACAATGAGACGATTTATTCTGCAGGCCTTCCTGTTAAGATACAGTTAGAAGTACAAACCTCTGGAGGGGCAGAAGATACGCTTAGGGAATGTTCTTACGATCATGATGGAAGTGGAAATTATTTCCAATTTTTAGAAACAGGAACTAATACCCACAAACAAAGGGATGTAAGCCTTTGGCAAGCAAGGGATTACAATATAGCGATCCGCTGTGAAGATACAGCAGGCAATATTGCCACAGGAAATTCGCAGTTCACAATTGAGGTTGATAATAAAGGCCCATTAATAACAAGGGCATATAATCAAAACGGCTTAACCATAGTGACTGATAGTCCTGCAATGTGTGCCTACTCTCATGATAGCTGTTCATTCAATTTTGAGAATGGTTCATTAATGTCAGGAGAAGGTCTAGTCCACACTTCAGGATTTGAAACAGGGCTTAATTATTATGTCAAGTGCAAAGATGGCTTTGGCAATCCAGGAGAATGCTTGGCAATAACAGGAGGTTATAATGCGTAAGGATTATAAAGAAAATCAGGCTTTTCTGGCAATGGATAAAAGAGGTCAGGTAGCTATTTTCATTATTATTGCTATTGTAATAGTTGCAGTAGTTGTGATATTTTTCCTTTTGCCTAACAGCCCTGTATCAGTCAATATCGGCCAGGAGACAGATCCTGCCTCTTACTTAAGGGATTGCATAGAGCCTGAAATAAACACTGTAGTTGATGTATTAGCCAAACAAGGAGGATATACAAATCCTAATAACTTCGTCCTATACGAAGGAGAAAAGATACAATATCTCTGCTACACTTCACAGAATTACCAGACTTGTAAAGTCCAGCAGCCTTTACTAGTTAATCACATAGAGAATGAAATAAAATCTTATGTAGAGCCTAAAGCAAGGGATTGCATGAACAACTTGATAGATGATTATGAATCTAGGGGTTTCACAGTACAATCAACTCCAGGAGAAATCAATGTTGATGTCGACACTGGAAAAATATCAGTTGAATTCCTTTCCCCTACAGCAATAACTAAGGAAAGCACTCAAAGATTTGAGAAGTTTGCTGTAGGAATAGACAGCGAGCTTTATGATTTGCTCATGACTGCTGTAAGCATTATCCAATTTGAATCTGTTTTAGGCGATTCAGAAACAACTTTATACTTGCAATATTATCCAGACCTGAAAATAGAAAAGATAAAAAGGGATGGAGATACTATTTACAAGCTAAGCAATGTAGTGACGCAGGATAGTTTTACTTTCGCATCGCGAAGCTTGGTCTGGCCGCAAGGTTACGGCCTGGAGGAAGCATGATAGGAAATACTATAGAAGATTTTGAAAGGATAAGCGAGAAAATTGATGAGGCTAGAGAATTCATTTCTAATGTGATCTTCAATCCGTTGAGCAAACCATTAGCTCCCTTAGGTGATTCCTTCCAAATTGCAGATCAAAAAACATTTAATGAGGTAGGGCCTGTAGTGGAGTGTATAAGCCGAATTTCTGATGTGGGTGCTGCTCTTCATATGCTATATATTAATTATGATATCTCGCAGAAACTTTTAGATCATTATGACTCCACAGGTGATGAAAGGGAATTGCTTAAAACATTAAGAGAAGAATCTCATGAACTTGAGAGGTTATATCATCAGAGAGCAGGTATGTTTAGGAGGGCAGCATGAGTACAAGAAACATGATCTCCTATCGTGCAATTGCTAGAGATATTAGAGAATTAGGAACTCTTTGTGATAGTTCTAATCCTATTAATCCAAATGAAAATCAGATATATGAAAGATTATATCATAGAGCTTCAAAACAGGTTAGGATTATGGAAAAAAAGATTGGCCGTGCAGAGATGCCTTCTGATTTTAAAGACTTGGCTTATGTTCTCAAGGTTGCTTTAGATAACGAGCATTCTAGATGGGTTGACAAGAAGATAAAATACCTAAGAGGTGAGGCAGCATGAATAAAAGAATATTTTCAATATTGACCGCAATAGTTTTCTTATTCGCAATATCTCTAGTCTCAGCCCAGCAGAGCACTGTTTGCTGCGAGCAGACAAATACTGGTGCATACTGTCAGGATGTTCCTGCCAATGAATGCGCTCCAGGTTCAAGGCAAGTGCCGACAAGTTGTGATTCAACTAGTTTCTGTAAGGTGGGAACTTGTTATGATTCTACCGAAGGGACTTGTTTAGATAATACTCCTCAGTTGGTATGCAATGAGAACGGAGGAGTCTGGAGCGAAGAATCCCCTCCTCAATGCGAACTAGGCTGCTGCATGTTAGGGGATCAGGCTGCCTTTGTCTCTTTAGTCAGATGTAAGAAATTATCAGCTTCCTTAGGCCTTGAAACAAATTATGATACTGGCATAAATGACGAATTGTCCTGCATAGCTTCTGTTCAGAATCAGGATAAAGGGGCCTGCGTCTATGAATTTGAATTTGAGAGGACCTGCAAATTCTCAACGAGGGCAGAATGTGAGGGTTCATCTTCAACAGCTAACGGGACAATAAGTTCAGGAACTTTCTTCAAGGATAAATTATGTTCAGCAGAAGAGCTCGGCACTAACTGCGGCCCATCAACGCAAACAATTTGCATGCCCGGAAAAGATGAAGTTTATTTCGTAGATACATGCGGGAATCCTGCTAATATTTATGATGCTTCCAAAGTGAACGACCAGGAATATTGGACAAATGTAAAGTCTAAGGATGAAAGCTGCTCTCCAGGAAGTGCTAACGCCGGAAGCGCGTCATGCGGTAATTGTAATTATCTTGAAGGAAGCTTCTGCAGGTCCGAGGAAGTTGCAGGAGGAAATCCTACTTACGGAGATTTCATTTGCGCTGACCTGAATTGTGAAGACACCTCAAATGGCAATAACTACAAGCACGGCGAGAGCTGGTGTGTATATGATGATGCAGGAGAGACAGGAGTGGGAGAGAATTCAGTTGGAAGCAGGTTCTACAAACATATCTGCATAAATGGGGAAGAAGTTGTCGAAGCTTGCTCAGATTTCCGTGCAGAAGAGTGCATTCAGGATGACATAAATGGTTTCTCTCAGGCAGCCTGCAGAGTAAACAGATGGCAGGATTGCGTAGCCCAGACAGACCAGCAGGATTGCGAGAATACTGATAGAAGGGACTGCATCTGGAAAGAGGGAGTCACATTAGGGAATTCAACAGCTAATGGAGCCTGCTTGCCTAAGAACCCTCCAGGATTAAACTTCTGGGAAGGAACTGAAGCCCAGCAGATCTGCGCCCAGGGAAATGCTCTCTGTGTAGTCACATTCGAAAAAGGATTATTCGGTGGAGAGTCTTGCAAGGATAATTGTGAATGCTTAGATGATACCTGGGAAAAAGAGAGAAAAGACGTCTGCAGGGCATTAGGTGATTGCGGCCCTGCTGTTAATTGGGTAGGGCTAGAGGGAGCAAAAGACGGATTCAAGATAGAAGTCAAAAAGAAGTAACCATTCTGCTTAATTCTATTAGATTTTTTCTTTGCTTCTCAAGCGCTCTAATTCCCATATAAGAGCTCAATCTTTCAAGAAAACCATTTCTTTTCAACCTAAAACTTTCTATTTCCAGTGAAATTTTCTCATCTTTCTTTGACATATTTTCAATTGCTGCCTTTGAGAAGTCATCTAACAAGTAATTCGTTTCTTCCAAAATAGGAGCGAGATACATATTATCGCTCGTTTTGGTTTCTCTTGACTCAATATCTGTGATTATTCTTTTGCAGCGGGAAAATCTATTTTTTTGCAAATACCCTATGAACTCTGTTTTGATGCGGGGCAATTCTCTTATCATCCTGCGTATTTTTGGGCTTTTGGAAACATATTCATCGCATTCATCATTGAGCTTTGTAATTGTCTTACCTAATCTTTCCAGATATTCAGGGATACAAGGGTCAGGGACATCTAATCTAATAGAATTGATTGCACTTCTCATTTTTTTCTCAGCCTTTGAGATGCTATTTACTCTGGCCATCACTTTTTTTAGTTCATTTATATCTTGCCGCTGAGGGGATGGTTTTAGTAATCTTTCTGCAAATTTTTCTATATTTTCACACTCTTTTCTATACACTCCATATTCATTTCTAACTTTTTCAATCAATAATTCCCTGCTTGAATCAAGCAGTTGTTTCCTTATTTCTAAAAGCCGAGAAGCTTCTAGGTCCATGCTTAATTCTATTTGTGGAGGGGAGTCTTGCAGGTATTGGCTATATTTTTTAATTCCATCGGGAATATCAAGCTTTCCAAGATTTTTGTTGAAATTATCTATATCTGAATTTTCATTCCCTATTCTTAAGCAGGTTTTTTGGATTATATATAATAGGCAAGCTTCTTTTACTGATTCATTAACATCATTGCATAATGCTTTTGCCTTTCTCTCTTCTGTTAATTCATTTAATAAGCTATCCAGGAGCAATGCTCTTTTTTTAGTTTCTTGCGAGGCTTTTGAAGGAAGCATACTCCTTACCTCCTTTGAGCATATCAGGGTCTGATAAGCCAGCATTGATAACTGTTTCATAGGAGTCATTAGCTGTACTTCATTAAATGAGTCCATGCAATTATGGCTCAATAGCTCTAAGTGATCTTTTCCATTAATTGCCCTATTATAATCTTGCAAAGACTTTCCTGCTAAAAAATCAAGAAGAATCCTGTCCTTTATGGGATATTTTATTCTAAGGGTATTTTGCTCCTTTTCAGGAATATTTGCCAAAAGATCTGTTTCTATAATCAAATCTTCAAGTGAAACCATGAGTTAATTCACTAAAGATTATATTTTAATCAGAGTCCCGAAAATAGTACGGTCTAAAAAATGAGATTACTTGATATGGGCATCAAACATTATAGATAATGATCCTGCAAAATTTTGGGAAGTAAGCCAGATTCCTGCTTCTTCATCTGCATTTTCAGAATTTATCATAAACAATGCTTCTTTCCTGTCAGATACAAAAAATCTTCCTGTGTTGTTTGTAGGCTTTACTTTCAGGTTGTTTTTCATTAATAGCCTTTTTATCCTGTCAAGATCTCCTGATAAAGCTATTTTGACCTTAACATTCTGCTTATTTAGCTTATCTAATGCAGGCAATAATACTCTTGATTTATCCTCAAAATCTGTGGCTGATGTGCAGATGTTCAGCTCTTTTTCTGTCTTTCCGGTCAAT
Organism: Candidatus Woesearchaeota archaeon; assembly: GCA_964578845.1. GTDB lineage: Archaea > Nanobdellota > Nanobdellia > Pacearchaeales > GW2011-AR1 > CAZOEF01. The sequence continues at coordinate 290,381 of CAZOEF010000001.1, read as the reverse complement.
TCTCTTAATTTTGATAACACATTAGCTCTTCCTTTAACATGTCCTGATAAGTCTTCAGGCTTGACAGGAGTTATTCCAGTCTTATGCAATTGCTCTAATTCCTCATATTCTGCTGTGTCTTTGAGATTTACTAATCTATCTACTTTTTCCTGAGCTTCACTAAGTGTCTGAGTCTTCATCTTTTCTATGACTGTCTGTGGATCAACTGCGATGTATTTTACAGGCTTTCCTACTTTTACTATTGCAAAGCCTCTTTTTGCTAGTGATTCTAATACGTCATAGGTTCTAGATCTTGGCACTCCTGATAATTCAGCTGTTTCTCCAGCAGAGACCACTCCTTTGGAAAGCAAAGCTAGCCATACCTTTGTCTCATAAATATTCAGGCCAAAATAATCCTTGATCCTTTTGACAAGTTCAGACTTTATTATCATACGAAAGTAACAAAAATATCACTATATAAACCTTTCTATAATGTTGTAACTAAAGAAGGGTAATTTAAAGAATAAATTTAAATAATGGAGAATCTGTTCCAATTATTGTTCCTTATCAGCGGTCTGCAGCCATGAGGCCAATTCCTGAAGATGCGATAAGAAATTTAACTAGTGGTATAATTGTCCCAATATTAAAATTGGACTAAATAAGCGATCCCCAAAGCTACCAAACATCCCGCAGAAATAAACGGCATTGCAGGATAGAACTTGCCTTTCTTTGAGATATAGAATAATCCTGCTAAAGCTACTGTTGCTCCGACAGCTATGATCAATGCAGGTATTACTCCCCATGCATTCAGTACAACTCCTGACAATAATATAGGGAATACTACATCTCCTCCGCCTAATATCGCTACATTGACTCCAACCTTCTGGTCTTTCCCTTTCTTAGATTTACTTAATTTCATCTTCTTTATTTTTTGTTTTTCCTTTGGCCCTAGGTAAGGAACAAAAAATCCTGAAAATACTCTTACTTTTTCAATCTGGTATTTAGCCATCTTCTGCATGAATCCTGCGTGCCATACAGCATACATATCGTAAATTGAAATCAGGAACAATAATATCACAACAGTCCAGACATTCAATAATGGAATGAATACTGTAGCTATTCCAGGATATATCAATAACTCAGTCGCATTATGCACATAGATATTTCTCTGGAATATCTTTATTATTCCTAAAGGAACTGCAATTATCAAAGCTACTATTGCTGAATATTTGATTCCGATAAGTAGAGCATTTATAGCTATGGCTATTCCTAGCGTGACTACAACTAAAAACCATAGCCTAAGGAATGTTTCTGCTTTTAATTTCATCAAAGTAAGCATCAGCACAACAGCAATAAACAATGCTATTAATATAGAGAATATTGAAGTCTGGGGTGTCACGTCCTGTGGCGGTTCTAATCCATAAGGCAGGTCATATTGAGTGATATTAGTCACTTCTCCTGTTGTCTCATTGACTACCTGCTTCACCTCAGGAGAATAAGCATTAGCAACAAATATTCCTATCAACTGCGCTACAAAGAACATTGATATAAGTATTAATGTGATTTTAACAGTATGTTTCATTATCAGGAAATAAGTGAAAAGGGGTTTTTAATTGTTAGCTACTTCAGCCTTATTGTCTCAAGATTTCTTGGCACTGTTGTCTCGACCCTATTTTGCTTGTAGATGCTTGAGGCTAAATCCAAACACTTGGACTGTTCCCCGTGATTTAATATGATTCTCTTAGGTTTAGGATTCATCCTGCTGACATATTGCATCAGGTCACCTCTTCCTGAGTGTGCAGATAGTCCATTAAGTGTTTTCACTTCCATTTTTACTTCGACAGTCTCCCCGCCGTAATTCTTATCTATCTGTACTATCTTGTTTCCTTCCTGTACAGCCCTTCCTAGAGAGCTCGGAGCTTGATAACATCCGAAAACTATCAAATTTCTCGGATCATCAGCCCATTGTTTGAAATATTCCACTGATGCTCCACCGACCAACATTCCCGAAGTTGCTATGACTATGCAAGGCCCTCCCTCAATTACTTCCTTCCTTTCAGCAGGAGACCCTACCCTTCTGAATGTCTCAGAAGTGAAAGGGTTATTATCTTGAAATATCTGGTTTCTTACAGCGCTAGACAAAAAGTCAGGGTAAGCTGTGTGGATAGCAGTAATATCCCAGAGCATTCCATCTAAATAAACAGGAATATTAGGTAGTTTACCAGTTCTTATTGCCTCTTCGACTCTAAGCACTGTTTCCTGCGCGTGCCCTAAACCTAGTTCAGGAAGCAATATCTTCCCTTTTCTGTTTATGACTTTATTAGCTAATTCTATGAATTGGTCTTCAGTCTCTCTTCTCGGAGGCAGGACGTCGTCTTTAGATCCGTAAGTTGATTCTAAGGTCAAAGTCTCCACTCTAGGGAACTGGTTCACTGCAGGGTCTAGTAATCTTGTCCTTCGATAATTCGTGTCTGCTGAATATACAAAATTATGCAATCCGTTTCCTATATTGATATGCACTACTGCACTTCCTAAAACATGCCCTGCATTATACATTGTTATCCTTATATCCGGAGTTATATCAGACACTTCACCGTAGTTTAAGCAAATAGAGTGCCTTACCATTTCTTTGACATCTTCAGCCTTGAATAACGGTGCTGAAGCTTGTTTGTAAGCAACTCCCACAAAATCCAAAGATAATAGCGAAGCTATATCTCTTGTTGGAGGAGTCATATAGACAGGGCCCTTGTAGCCCATTTTATATAAGTAAGGTATTAATCCAGAATGATCAGTATGGGCGTGAGATAAAATGATCGCGTCAATAGTATTCAAATCACCGACTTCAGGAACATTCAGGTAAGGAAACCTTTCAGGTCCGTCAGCGATTCCAGGATTTATTCCGCAATCTAATAATATTTTGGAGTTAGGAGTCTGTAATAACAAACACGATCTTCCGACCTGCCTGCCGCTTCCTAAATAAGTCAGCCTCACCCACATGTCCATTTTTTCAGGGCTCCAGTCCTTGTAGATCTTCTCCCCGATCTGGTTCATAAATTTCTTTCTGTAAGTATTATTCGCATAAAGTACTGATCTTATCTTTTCAGTTATCCTTGACTGTAGTGCTGGGCTTCTCTGTACTTGCGCAAGCCACATTGTGGAATTCCTTATTGAGTTAAGTATGGATCCGCCTTTTCCTATCACTAAGCCTGGTTTTTTAGCCTCGATGATGACAACGCTTCTCTGAGGATCAAAAATTATATTTGTTATCTCGGCCTCTTCCGGGACTAATTCACGGATGGTCTTTTCAGTATCTTCTTCTGAGATAAGTATTTTAGAATCAGCTCTCAGCTCAATCCTTTTTTTTATTTTATTAACAACTTCCTTTATTTTATCTTCGCCATTCTTGAAGAAATCCTTATCATTTGTATAAAGGACTATATTAGCTGCTTCAAAGATTGCATCGCTGATTACATTAGGTAATTCATCTTTTATATTCTTTAAGATATCTGGCATTTTATTAAAATTACTTGAATACTGGCGTGATCTCCTGTGAGACCACGTGCTTTATTCCATCTTTAGTCAATGTGAAAACATCTATTCCATTTCCTGAAGCATTATCTCTCTGCGTTGAGGATTTCAATGATTCTGACGCAAGCTCAACACCTTCTTCGATATTCATATCAGGCCTCCATTGCCTTTCCAGTAATCCTAGAATGAAAGGCATTCCAGAAGAGAAGTTAGCGTCATAATCTTCAACTAAATACACTCCTCCGGCAGGCTCAACTGTGTATAGTTCTGTTGTCCCATCTTCATTAACTCCTGCTACAAGCATTCCCACAATGCTCGGGATCATGGAAGGTGATCTGATATTCCTATATGTAAGCATTCCGAATAAAGCAGCAGCTTCCTTGACTGTAGGTCTTGATTTTGTTTTTAATTCCTTCAGTTTTAACTCAGCTGCAAATACTCTTCGGGCTAATGATATATCCGAAGCGACACCTGTTCCAGAGACTACGATGTAATCATTTATCTGGACAACCTTCTTTTCCTTCTTGGCCATTATAAGATTTCCAGCCGTAGCTCTTCTGTCTCCACCCATAACTATTCCGTCTTTACATACTATTCCGACTATGCTAGTTCCGGATTTCATCACGTTTCTGCTCAATTCATTATCAGGATTCATTTTAGAAGTAAGAACCTCTACATTTTCTTATTTAGAGGAGTTTTTAAGTTTTTCTATATTTAGTTGTTGCGTGGCCGACTATTGAATAATACAGTCTTCTCTTTATGGCACTTATAACAGAGAGTCTGGATATTATCAATATTCCATTGGTCTCCGCCATCAGAGATTTCTTTTATATGGTCTGCCTCAAGATTGGTTATAAGTCTCCTTTTCCTGCTGACTTTATATTTCACTCTTCCGAAGCTGCCTGGCAAGATGTACTCAGCTTCTTTTGCTTTGACAGGAACCATTATCTTTTTCCGGTTATCTCCGCATTTAATACACTGATATTTGTCCCTTCGTAAAACCTTATTCCTCAGCACCCTCCAACTAGTATGCTGCTTCATCTGCCTCCAAGTATGATTAGCGCAATAATTCTGGTAATTCCCGTTTTTATATTGTTTACAGACCTCTTTGCAGCTAGGTATTAAGCAAAAAGGCCTGCCCTCATCATCAAACTCCTTATTTATGAACCTGGTTGACTTTCTCAATATGATTCTCTTGTATTCTGGAAGAGCTCGCTTCTTTCTTCAGTTTGATCACGTTCTCGACAAAACCCTCTATTTTTTGCTCATGTGAGACTAAGATCAGCTGCTTCACATTAAGCTCCTGCAATATATCCCTTACTTTGTCTAATTGCTGGTCAGAAAAACCATCAGTAGGCTCGTCTAAGATCACTAGATCCTGTGTTTTTATCTTGCTCAGCATTGAATTGAGTATTTGGTTAAGCGCTAGTCTATAGGCTAAAGCCACAGCAGTCCTTTCCCCCCCAGACAGGAATGAATAATCTATTTCGAATTCTCCCTGGTTTATTATGGGAGTGAAATTCTCGTCGAGCCTGACGTGGAAGGAGTCTGTCGTGAGCATAGAGAACCACTTATTGAAAAGTTTGGAGAACTCATTTCTCAAGGTCAATAATATATTATTCTCTGTGAAATTCACTAAGTTCAGGAAATCATTAGATAGCCATCTTTCAATCTCTATTATCCTGATAAGCTGCTCGCGCGTCCTCTCAATCTTGTTTACCTTGTTTTCAATCTGTACAATCTCTTTTTCTGTAAGCTCTGCTTCTTTCTTGAGTTCTGCCAATTCTATCTCAGCGTTTTTTTCGTTGACAAAGGCTTTTTTCAGTTCGTCCTGTTTTATTCTCATTATGTTATCATATTTAGTGAACTCAAGAGTGGATTGTTTCAGGGAGTCAATGTGCTTTTCAAGGAATTCAATGTCCTTCACAAGGCTTTCTTTGGACTTGTTTAACATGTTTAATTTTTCTTTCTGGTAAGCTAATTCATCTGTCCTGATCTTCAATATCTCCATAGATGATTTCCTTTTTTTCAATTCAGACATTTCTGATTTTTCCCTGTTGAGCAATTTGATTATCTCACCCAATTGTTCCGCAAGATCTTTTTCCTCTCTTTCAAGCCTTTTTATGGTAGTTTCCGCAGCATTCAGGATATTATGCTTATGATTATCAGAAACATTCTGCAGGCATACAGGACAGATATCTATCTTGAAAATTCTATTTTTTCTCTCAAGGTCTTCTTGCTTTAGCAAGTTTATAGAGTTTATCCTTGATGATATCGAGATGTAATTATTGTTCAGCTCCTCTATGCCTATTTCTTTATGTTTTATTGAGGTTTCAAGATCTTTAATTTCATTTTCATCAAAATTATCCTTGAAATTCTCAAGATTCTTTTCAATCTCCTTTATTGAGTGGTCTTCAGATGAAAGCCTCTCTACTTTGTTGACCAGCATTATCTTTGTCTTTTCTATTTCTTTTGAGAAATTGTCCTTTTCTTTAACACGTTGCTCTATTTCGTTTATGTCCTCTTCAACTTTCTTCCTTTCTTCTTTAAGCTTGCAGATATCTTTGGACTTTGATTCTATTTTTTCTGCCAGCAATTCCACGAACTTGATGCTTGACTGAAGGTTGTTCTTAGACTCATCAAGATCCCTTATCTCTACCTGAAGCAGCTTTGACTTCTCTCTAAGCTTAAGTGTTATGACTGAAAGGTTCTCTTTTATCCTCTTGTATTTCTCTATCCCAAAGATATGCCTTAGGATATTCAGCCTCGATTCCGAATCCTCAAGGATTATCTGTTTCATAAGCTCTTGCGGAGTATAGACTGTATACCTGTAAAGAAGGTTTGTCTTTTTGATGAATTCAGGAGGATAGTTCAATAATTCCAGTATCCTAGTCTTTATCTCAGTGACTGATGACTCTATCCTCTCCCCGTCTATAGTTATCGCTGCATAATCCTGATTTATAGAAGCGCTATTTCTTTTTAGCCCTCTTTCAACACTAACATTCCTGCCATCTATTTCAAAGTCCAGCACAACTTCACCATTGTCCTTTCCATTTGACAGCAGCGATGCTCCCCTTTGCCCTGGCTGCAGCCCGAACAATGCATATTCCACAGCTAAAAGTATGGATGTTTTTCCTGAGCCTATATCCCCTGATAATAAGATCGATCCATCTGGAAAGTTTATTTCCTGTTCCTCATAGCTCCTTATATTCTTCAGCTTAATTCGCTTCAATCGCATTTTCAATCACCTTGTTTGATTCTGATATCAATCTCTCCTCGAATATCTTTGAAACTTCGTCCTCTTTCTTTTCCATCTGCAGGCTTGAGAAAAGATGAGGTATCAAATGATTGAATCTGCTAGGGTTATCCCTTTGGAATTTTTCAATTATTTCTTCTTCAACATTGTCAGATTTCAGTTCCAGTTTCATCTCAGGCTCTGGGGATTGCAGCCTGGAAGTGTTTTTCAGGAAAACATACGCTCCTTGCTCTTTTGCAAAATTTTCCACTTTGTTGAAATCTATATCCGAAATCTTGCCTGTTTCTAATATTCCCTTGAGTTTAAGTATGAGTATCTTATCTCTTAATGAATATTTCTTTAATTCTTCAATTATATTATCAACAGCATTATGTGAGTCGATTATTTCAAGATCTAATGTAACTAATTCCTTGAGATTTATCTCATATTTCTTGGCTTTCTCAGCAGTGTCTATTATGTAGAATGACCCTCCCTGCAAGTCTTCAAGTTCTGAAAGGTTATTAGGGAATGTAGGGCCGCAATAAATCCTGTTCTCTTTTTGATATCTTAAGTGCAGGTGGGCTAGTGCAACATAGTCTACTTTAGGAAGCCTGTCCTGGTTCACAGCAGGAATCGGAAGATTTCCTATTGCATCCCTCATTGTCGTATGAAGCATCAATATCTTGAATAGCCCTGGCGCATCCTGTATTTTTATTCTTTCTACATCAGCCACTTCAAGGCCAGATTTTCTTCCAGGATATCCGTAAATAGCGACTCCTCTATAGACAGTAGGGTATAGGATGATCTCATCATTTTTCTCTTCAGACTGGAAAACATTCTTTGCAAAGCCTGCTTTGTCTAAAACATCTAAAAAACTTTTTCCTGAAACAGAATAATCATGGCTTCCTGCTATCAGAAAGACAGGGATTCCTGCCTCCTTTATCTTCCTGAATTCATTGAAAGTCTCTTTTATCGTGTCTATTGGAGGGTAGGCTGAGTCAAATAGATCTCCTGCTATTAGTATAAAGTCAACCTTCTCCTTTATGCAGGTCTGGACAGCGTATCTGAAAGATTCAAGATTCAAAGCCTGCAGCTCCGGCTGCCTCCAGCCCCCAAGATGGCAGTCGCCAAGATGAGCGAATTTCATAAAGAGAAAAGTTTCTCTCAGTTATATATAGATTGTTGTGGTTTTGTTTAGGGAAAGGATTAAACGTTCTCATCCTGAGATCTTCCACACTTCCAGCTCTTCCATAAATAATTTTTCTTCTGCAATAATCTTTTTCCTTAGTCTCAGTTTCTTCAATAAGGCGCCTATCTTTTTTTGAGGAGTCAAGGAAGAAACAAGCAATAATATTATTCCATTTTTCTCCAGATGTTTAACAGCCTGTTCTAAAAATCTTAATATTATTTCGTCTCCTTTTTTCCCGCCAGAAGTTATAATCCTAGACTCTGAGTCTTCTCTCTCATCTTCAGGAAGGTAAGGAGGATTAAACGCGATTAAATCAAATTCCCCATTGATTTTTTCAAATAAATCTGATTGCTGGCAAGGGATTTTATTTTTCTTTAAGTATGAAATAACCTCTGGATTCACATCAACTGCCAATATTGATTTAGCCCCTGCTTTTTTTGCGGCCAAGGACTGTATGCCTGATCCGCTCCCCATATCTAGGAACGATTTTCCTTTGGAAAATCTTTCCACTTCTTTTTCCAGAAGATAAGAATCTTCTGCTGGTTCATATATCATTAGAACAATCCTGCTATTTTCTCTCTGAATACTATTGTCAACACAAGCAATATTACTAATGCAACTAAAATTGCTGAAAATATAATTATTGTTTTTGCTCCTACTCCTTGCTTCTGTTCCTGCACTAGCTTAGGCTTTGGAAGCTTCTGTATTTGTCCAATTCCTGTTTCAGGGGATTTAGGTGCGGCAGGAACATTATCTACTGGTTTAGAGCTCTGTCCAGCATCAGATAATGCGCTATCTACAGTCAGCCCTCTTGCTGCCTGCCTTACTTCATTCTCAGGATAGCCTGCAGAAATAAAGCTCTGGATAGCGTTTTCTATGGACTCTCCTCTTTCAATGGCATTTTTCAGCCCGCCGATAATATCATCCCTCATTTCAGCACCAGTTTCTTTCCATTGCCAAGCATATGAACATTATAATTCTTTTTGTAGCCCATCTCTATAGCTAAGTCCTCTCCAGCCTTTCTCTTCTCAAATTCGCCATGGGAAGGAATGAAATGTTCTGGCTGCGTCAGGCTTAATAAATCCCTTAAATCCTCTCTTCCTCCATGTCCTGAGACGTGTACATTATCGAATATTCGAGGCTTGAATTTCTTAAGCCTTACTTCAAGTTCTGCTCTTGACTTGAAATTCTCAGGGGTAGGAATTGTTTTGGAAGAAAATATTATATGGTCATTCTGTTCTAGTCTATAGGGTAATTGCCTTCTGGATATCCTGTCTAATATTGATCCTGGCTCTCCTTGGTGGCCTGTGCAGACGATGAGGTAATCTTTCTTATTAGCACTTGCCTTTTTCAGGATCTTCTCCATCTGTTTTCTGTATGAAGCTATGTAGATCTGGTCCTTGAAAGGGGCCTGTCCGACTTTTATCGCTGCCTGAGTGTATTTGTTCAGGCTTCTCCCGACAAAGACTACTTTTCTTCCAAGCCTGTTGCCGAATTCAGTTATTGATTTCAGTCTTGCAATATGCGAAGAAAAAGTAGTTATCACTAAACCTGAATTATGGTTCTCAGTCGTGAACAAAACGTCTTCCAATAATCCTCTTGCAATTTTCTCAGAGGGAGTTTTCCTGTCGTCAGGGGCATAAAGGCAGTCCGCAACTAAAGCCTTTATTCCAATCTTTGAAAGCTCCTTAAGGCGTTTATAATTAGGCCTTTCTCCAAGAACTGGAGAATTATCGAATTTGTAGTCATTAGCATAAAGGATAATTCCGTCTTTTGTATGCACTGCCACCATTGTCGATTGTATAGTAGAGTGGGTCATGTTGATGAACTCTACTTTGTAATTCTGTTTTCCTTTAATCGTGTAAGTGCCGTTAGGGTTGATAGGGACTATTTTATTAGGGATGCCGGCATTATTGTCTTCAATCAATTTTTTGAGAACTTCCATAGTGAAAGGAGTTCCTGCCACATCTGCTTTCTTATATCGATTCCCCAAATATTGTATAGCTCCAACGTGGTCAAGGTGCGCATGGCTTACCAATATCGCCCTTACTTTATCCCTTAGCCCTTTTTGGTCCAGGTACAAATCATTAGGTAATGCTCCTAATCCCCGCATTCCTTTCTCTGTAGGTATTTTTTCCCTTTCCTGTACTCCGACTATAGCAGGCAAATACAGTCCGGCGTCGAATAGGATTACATCATCACCAGTATCTATGGCAGTCATATTCTTTCCTACTTCATCATAACCGCCAATAGTATGTATGTTTAACATTTTGTTTTACAGGAAATATCAATTTAAATAAGTTAGCAAACTATAAATATGGAGTTTCTTAATTCTACTAATGGATCACGATCCCCATTACCATATCAAAAAGCTAAAGAACCATAGGAAGGTCCTTTATGCAATAGTCATGTTGCTCCTTATCTTGCAGATTGTCACATTTATTTCAGTATCTTCACAGATAACTCGCCTGACTTTGCAGCAGGACGCGCTTGAAGACGCTTTAGGTGGCCAGATAACATTGATCAGAGGGGACTTAAGTGACACCAGACAGGAAACCCAGTTCAGCATAAATACTATTACAAGACAGCTTGCCCAACAGGAGAATACTATTCAATCACAGATAGATCTTTTGAAGGCGAGCAAGCAGGACTTCTCAGGAGTTATTGAAAATGTGATTCGTGGAGTGGTTAGCATTACAACTGACAGGTCCGGAGGAACTGGTTTCGCAATAACTTCCGACGGATATATAGTTACTAATTATCATGTTATTGCAAATGCAGAATTTGTCCGCGTACAGGTGTTCGACGGAAGCATTTATGATGCACAGGTGATAGGCTCTGATCCTACAACTGACCTGGCTTTGCTCAAGGTTGAGGCATCATTCATTCCATTAGAGCTGGCTGAATCTAATGATGTCACAATAGGTGAGAAAGTGATAGCAATAGGGAATCCATTAGGGTTATCTTTCACTGTGACAGAAGGCATTGTCTCTGCAACTGACAGGCAGGGCCCGAACGGGATGAATGCCTACATACAGACTGATGTCACACTCAATCCTGGAAACTCAGGAGGGCCATTAATAAATACAGACGGAAAAGTCATAGGGATCAACAACTTCAAAGTAGGCAATGCTGAAAGCCTTGGATTCGCTCTAGAGAGCAGAGTCATCAAGGAAATCATCAATTCGATAATACAAAAAGAATTGATCTAAGATGTTGAAATTAAAGCCATCCGCAAGGGAAAGCAAAAGATATCTGCTTTTGAAAGGAGAAAAAGACAAGATAGAAAAAGCTATTCTTGACTATATAGGAATACTTGGCTGGACGAAAGCTAATCCATTCTTTGTAAAAAAGTCCAAATCTAATTATATATTGGCAGTGAACAGGAAGGAAATAGATAAAATAAGGGGTGCCTTCGCAATAACTTCCGACGAGATAAAAGTTTTAAAAGTATCAGGCACTCTTAAAGGCCTACAAAAATGAATAAGTCAATATTTTTAGCAGCCTTGCTGGCATCTTTGGCACTGATATTAGTTATAATCTTTTATCTTAATCCTCCTGGCGGAGTTGCGTGCACATTGGAGGCTAAAATATGCCCTGACGGAAGTGCTGTCGGAAGAAATTCCTCAAACAGTTGCGAGTTCGATCCGTGCCCTCCTGTAGAAAACGATTCGAAAAGATATATTAGCACAGATGTTGACCAATGTAAAGTTATCAATTTCCTATGTGCCTCTGGAACAGCACCCTTTTTTGACGAGGCAGGGTGCGGCTGTGAAGCCATCGATTCTAGTTCAAGCGAGCATTTCTGCACTGCTGAAAGCAGGAACGCTGATGCTTGCATAGAGATATATCAGCCTGTCTGCGGCTGGTTTGATGCTGATAAAGTGCAATGCATAAGATATCCCTGCGCCCAGACATTCAGCAATAGCTGTTTCTCTTGCCTAAATGAAGACGTTCTCTACTGGACCACAGGAGAGTGCCCGAAGTAAACCCTATTAACATAAAACTTAAATAGACAAATATTTAAGGAGTGGTATCTCAATCTTTGAAGGAGTTAAAAAGAATATGGAAATGCCAACAGAAATGCAGCACCAGGCAATGGGTTATGATAGAGCAGCGACTATGTTCTCCCCCGACGGTCATTTGCTTCAGGTGGAATATGCAGAGAAGACTATCAGGCTAGGAAGCGCCAGTATAGGTTTAGTATGCAAAGATGGAGTTGTTATAATAGCTGACAGAAGAATAAGGGATAACTTGATTGCCCCTGAATCAGCGAACAAGGTCCAGGAGATAGATGAGCATATTGTTGCAGCAGCTTCTGGAATTTTGTCTGATGCAAGAATACTTATTGATGAGGCGCAATTGACATCACAGCAGCACAGGGTAAGCTATAATTCTCCCATCGATGTTATCAGCGTCATAAAGATGATAGCTGACAAGAAACAGGTAGCTACTCAATACGGAGGAGTCAGGCCATTTGCAGCTTCAGTGATGGTCGCAGGAGTGAGCAAGAATAAGTGCCATCTTTATACATCTGATGTAGCAGGAAATTATTATGCTTATCGGGCAAATGCAATCGGAGAGAATGACGAGCAGATCAAGGAGATATTGAGAAGGGACTTCAATACCAATATGACTATCGATGAAGGCATAAAATTCTCATTAAAGATATTCAAGGAAATGATGCAGAAGAACTTTGATTTAAGTAGGTTTGATGTAGGTTATGTCAAATTAGATAATCCTAAGCTCGTGAGATTGCACGGTGATGCGCTTAAGAAGTATACGAAGTAAAATTTCTACTGCTATCTAATTTTAAGTTTGATACTTTTGTCTTTTTATGGCAAGAGCTAAATTCGTTGTCAGGAATAAGAGAGAATTGATATCTCTTAAGAGAAGATATAATGAACTTAGCGATCACTTTTCTATTAAGGGAGATGACATAATTCTTGAGGAAGAGGGAGGAATAACTTACGTCAGGCCTGCAAGCATACACCATTCTATAGAAGAAGTCAATGTTCTCGCAAGAGCTAATGACAACCCCGGCGCTTCCCTTTACAGGATAACTATTGAATCTGCCCATATCTCATTGAATGGAAATTCTTATGTTGTGCAATTAGGAAGAGGAAAATAATGCTTAAACTAGTGAGTGCAAAGATGAGCGAGGGTACTAAGGTTTGCTAAGCAAATCTTTATATAACTAATTCTTTTCCTGTTAACATGCCAAATGTTGAAGCCAGGATTAAAGTAAAAGGAAAACAATATGAAATCTCTGTGGACATAGATGAGGCCTTAAAAGTCAGAAAAGGAGAAGGGAATATCTCTGCGGCATTGAATTCTAACGCTATTTATTACGATATCAAGAAAGGTACAGCTGCTGCTAATTACGATCTTGAGGCGGCTTTTGGGACAACTGATATTTATGTGATCGCAGAGAAAATAATCAAAGACGGCGAAGTGCAGAAGCCCCAGGAATATAGGGATGCAGAAAGAGAGGCTAAAGTAAAGCAGGTGATCAATTTGATTTTAAGGAATGCTGTTGATCAGCATGGCCGCCCTTATACAGAAGATAGGTTAAGAAAAGCGATTGATGAAGTCCACTACAATTTTGATAATCGCCCTGCCGAACAGCAGATGGCTGTCCTGATAAATAAGCTGAAAGAAGTCATTCCGATTAAGATAGAGACAAAAAGAATAAAATTGACAATTCCTGCCAGATTCACTGGACATGTTTATGGAATGCTAAAAGATTACAAAGAAAGCGAAGACTGGCTATCAAACGGAGACTTACAGGTCATAGTCAATGTTCCTAGCGGAATGCAGATAGATTTCTATGAAAAGCTTAACGGCGTAACTCATGGAGCTGTTGTTAGCGAAGAGATGCAGGGATGAACCTTTAAAGCTCAAGTCTCTTTAATTCCCTTAAAGAGAGACTTTTTCCTTTTTTTCTATACTTAAAGAACTCCTTCAAAAATTCATGAAGATCTTGTTTTACTTCTTTTTTCATATTGCCTTAGGGATTTTAAGGCCTATAAACCTTTCCAAGCCATCTACCCCGAAACCTTTAAAAACCCCTCAGCTCAAGATATTCTATTGATATTAAGTGAGACAGGAGATTATGATTAGCCTTTCTCGATGTATCGATTATTATTACAATGGACAATCAAATTAACGAGGCGCACGAAGCTGCACAAGATTTTTCTGAATATACTGATAGTTCTGAATCTGTCGAGCCTGCTGAAAAGAGGAAGATAGTAGTTCCTGGAGAAGTTATAATATCCGGAGAGGACTACCTGCCAGGAGACGGAACAAGAAGGGAAGGAGATAATATTGTAGCTAGCAAATATGGCTTGGCTGAAAAAGTAGGCAGAGTCGTCAAGATAATCTCTTTATCTGGAGCATTTGTCCCAAGGAAGAACAATGTCATTCTAGGAAGAGTAGTAGATTACACTCATTCAGGATGGTTAGTGGATATCGATTACGCCGGAAACGCATTTCTGCCTGTTGCAGAAGCTCCAAGATTCATAAACAAGAATGAACTAGACTCATACTTAGCAATAGGCGATATGGTCGCAGCAAAGATCTGGAACGTTTCAGGAAAGAGCGTTGACTTAGGATTAAAAGGAAAAGGTCTAGGGAAACTGGAAGGAGGGATAGTGTTCAGGATAAATCCTACAAGAGTCCCAAGAGTTATTGGAAGAGAAGGGTCGATGATAAACTTAATAAAAGAAAACACAGGATGCAACATAACAGTCGGCCAGAACGGATGGATCTGGATGAATGCAGAAAGCATTGATTCAGTAATAAAAGCAAGAAAAGCTATCGAATTCGTCTCAGACAAAGTATATGTCGACGGCTTAACAGACAAGATGGAACAATGGTTCGAGGAGAATAAGTAAGATGAAAAGATCAGACGGAAGAACAGCAGAAGAATTGAGGCCAATAACAGCAAAAGTAGGAATAATTCCTAATGCTAACGGAAGCGCCCTATTTAGTTTCGGGAAGACTGTGGCTATTGCAGCAGTTTACGGTCCAAGGCACTTACATCCACAACACATGCAGAATCCTGAAACAGCTATTCTAAGAGTCAATTACGATCTTTTAAGCTTCTCTGTGGATGACAGGAAAAAGCCAGGACCATCAAGAAGAAGCCAGGAAATCTCTAAAGTCACAGAATGGGCATTACTCCCGGCAGTAGACATAAAAGAATTCCCTAATACAGTTATCGACGTACAGATCTACATCCTTCAAGCAGATGCTTCTACAAGAACAGCCGGAATAAATGCTGCTTCAATGGCTTTGGCACACGCAGGAATACCTATGAAAGACTTAGTATGTTCAGTTGCAGTAGGAAAGAATGACAAGGAATTGATAGTCGATGTAACAAAGGAAGAGGAAGACTATCACGAGGGCGAAGGAGCTACAGATTTCGCTACAGCTAAGCTTGCAAACTCAGACCAATTGACATTATTGCAGATGGATGGAAAGATCCAGCCTGAATTAGTCGGAAAGGCTCTAGAGATGGCTAAAAAAGCCTGTGAAGAAATTTACGAAGTTCAAAAGAAGGCTTTGAAGGAGGTAGTGGAATGAGCAAGATGGACTTGTCTAACATAACAAAAGAAATGCTATCTAAATTATTCAGGGAAGGAAAGAGATTTGATGGCAGGAATTTATTAGATTTTAGAGATTTCGAGGTAGAAACTGGAGTTTCTAACAAGGCGGAAGGAAGTGCAAGAGTAAAATTAGGAAAGACTGAGGTAGTAGTCGGAGTCAAGATGTCAATAGGTTCACCGTATCCTGATTCATTAAACAAAGGAAACTTGATAGTCTCAGGAGATTTATTGCCGTTAGCTTCTCCAAGATTCGAGCACGGCCCTCCTGGATTCGACGCTATTGAACTTCCAAGACTAGTTGATAGGATGATCAGGGACTCAGGACTGATAGATTTTGAATCACTCTGCATAGAAGCAGGTGAAAAAGTATGGAATCTTTTCATAGACATCTATCCAATAAACGATGACGGGAATTTAGTTGACGCTTCAGGAATAGCTGCTTTAGCAGCCTTGAAAAATGCTGTTTACCCTGGAATTGATGAGAATTCAAATGCTGACTATAAGCATAGGACAGACAAGAAGCTTAAATTATCAGATGAAACATTGCCATTGTCATTCACTTTCTTCAAGCTAGGGGATTCTTTATTGCTAGATCCTACAAGGGAAGAGCAGGAAGCCTGTGATACAAAAGTCACTTGGGGGATTTCCAAATGGAATAGCCAATACATGCTTAACTCATGCCAGAAAGGCTGGGAGACTCCATTCACTTCAGATGAAGTTCAGACAATGATGAAGACTCTTCCTAAGAAATACGATGAGGTCATTGGAAAGCTTAATAAATCAATAAAATAAATCATTAAAATGCAAAAGACAGTTGAATTTACTAGATATGAGGTTGCAAGGATTCTTGGAGCAAGAGCTCTACAGATTGCCATGGATGCACCTTTATTATTGAAGGTTCCTGAAGAAGATCTTAAGCAGATGAAATATGACGCCCTTAAGATTGCTGAAAAGGAATTCACTTCAGGCGTTTTGCCTATTTCTGTAAAAAGACCTTTGCCACAGAAAAGAGAAGAGAAATTAAGGGAAATAAAGGATGAAAAAGTTGACGATAAGGAAATAATCCAGAAAGAGAAGGAGATCGAAGAGGAAATAAGCGAGAAAGCCGAAGAGATGGGATTCGTAAATCCTGATGCAGGTGATGATATGGGCGATGAATCTGGTGATGAAGAAGCTTAACGGCAATAAGTATAAATAATCGCGATTTCTCTAAGCTCTATGAACAAATTAACAATTGTTTTGACTGTGATTGGTCTGAGTGGAGGTGCTTTATCAGCAGGTTTATTTCTGGGGGGAGAGTTATCGCAAAAGCAAAGAAATCCAGGTTTATATGATTCACAAGGAAGTTATCGTGCCGCTTCAATATCAATAGAAGACTTAGATGGCAGTCCAGGAACCTCATCTGCTGATTGGGCTACAGCTTACGAAGTATTGGGCAGAAAATATGATGTTCACACATCAGATCCCACCAGATTACCAATTAATGATCTACAAAAAATTGTTGACCATTATTCTACAAAGACAGAATAATTTATTAATCGCTTTCCATTTTTCTATATATGATTATAAAAGAGGTCAGGGCAAGATCTATAGAAGATTCCCGCGGAGAAAAGACCATAGAGGTTCACGTCAACGGTTCTTTTGCAAGCTCACCTTCAGGGAAATCTACTGGGAAATACGAGACTCCTCCGTTTCATAAAAAAGGGCTGTATTGGAATGTTTCATTTCTTAACAGGTTTAATGAGCATATAGAAATTAACTCATTCGATGATTTGGCTAAGCTAGAGAGAGCGATAAAGAAAAAAGCTAAACTAAAAGATATTAAACAATTTGGCGCTAATGCATTATTCGCCTTTGAATGCGCAGCGCTGAAAGCATTAGCAAAGGAGAATAAAAAAGAATTATGGGAATTAATAAATCCTAAATCTCATCATCTTCCTCTTCCTGTGGGAAATGCTGTCGGCGGGGGATTGCATTCGCACACAAAGAAAAAGCCTGATTTTCAGGAATTTTTGATCATCCCAAAAGCTAGAAAATTCTCAGATAATGTTAAGATAATGAATCATTTTTACAATCAAATAGGCAAAGAATTAAGGGCAAAAAGAAAGAATGATGAGGGTGCATGGCTTACCGAAAAGAAGAATGCCGATGTTCTTCTGATTATGGATAATACAAGGAATAAAATAAAGAGAAAATCCAATGCAGATATCGAAATAGGGATAGATGTAGCCGCATCAAGTTTCTATAAGGACAATAAATACAATTACAGCTCAACAAAACTGCATACAGATGCACAAGTTCCATTAATAATCGGAGACATTCTCGGATACAACCTTTTCTATATCGAGGATCCTCTTGAAGAAAACGACTTTAATGGGTTTTCAAGAATAAGAAAAAAATTGCATAATAAATTAGTCATAGGAGATGATCTCACTGCAACTCATCTTAACAGAATAAAAAAAGCATTCAAGAAAGGATCTATTGATGCAGTTATAGTAAAGCCGAACCAGAACGGGTCTTTATTGGAATTAAAAGATATATTCCATTATTGTAAAAAAAACAATATTAGGACAATAATGTCACACCGCTCCGGAGAGACAATGGATGATGCTTTGGCGGATCTAGCATTCGGATTCGGAGCAGATTATTTTAAGGCAGGAATATCTACAAGATGGCGGGAAGCGAAACTGAAAAGAATGATAGAAATAGAGAAATATGTAAGATGAAAAAAACTAAAATATTTTTATCGTCATTTGTGCTTTTGTTAGCCAACGTCATTACCATATATTTTGCAGTCAAGAATGACTGGACATTATTCACTTTGATTTGGATCTATTGGAGCCAGAGCGTTTTAATAGGAATTTTCTCCTTCTTAAAGATAATAATTCCTGCTGTAAAACATAAGAATGCGGGGAGATTATCAGCAGGACTGTTCTTCCTGATGCATTATGGTTTTTTCCATATAGGATATCTGATCTTTCTTGGAATATACACATTCTTTCTGGGAAAAGAAGTAATGTTTTACTCGGTTTTACTTGGCGCAGGAGTCTTCTTAGCAGATCACGCTTTCTCATATTTTTACAATAGAAAATATAAAATAGAAGAAGAGAAGATTGGTAAACTTATGTTAATGCCTTACTTGAGGATACTGCCTATCCACATAATAATCGGAATGACAAGTTTAGGATTCAGCCTATTGCTTTTCATGATACTTAAGACAGTAGCTGATTTAGCAGGCCATGTGATTGAGGGTGTTTATAAGTAAGATTTAAAAACCCCTTCTCTATTCAATTATTAATAATTAGCAGGTACCGTGAACGCAGGGTCAATAAGTCGAAGCGGATCAACCCCTGTCCTCATTATACATAATTTACAATGGCAAAAAAACAAGAAGAAGCTATGGAAACTGAAGAAGTAGTCGAGACTAAGAAAAAGACTGCTAAAAAAGCTGCCCCTAAGGAAAAAGCAGAGAAGAAGACTAAAGCAGAGGAAAAAGATTCTGCTGCGGATAAATTGGCAAAGCTAAAGGAAAAAGCAAAAGCTCTCGAAGGAAAGTTCAAGGATAGCGATGAAAAAATAGATATCAAGAAAGAAGTCAAGGGCGAGAAAGAAGAGAAGAAAGATATGCTTGTCCCTATTGACGATTACTTGAAATCTTCTATTCATCTGGGAACAAGAGTCATAACCCCTCATATGAAAAATTATGTCTATAGGAGAAGGGCGGACGGCTTGGCAGTTTTCAATACTGACCTGGTTGACGACAAGATCAAGGAAGCTGCAGAATATTTAGCACAGTTCTCTCCTGAGCAGATTGTCATTGCCTGCAAGAGGGAAGCTGGCTGGAAAGCGACAAAAAGATTCTCGGAAATTCTGGGAATAAAGTCTTTCACAAAGAAGTATCCTGCAGGGACTTTGACGAACACTAACCTTTCAGACTTCTTTGAAAGGGACTTGTTAGTGATCTGTGATCCTTGGCTTGATAAGAATGCTTTAGTTGACGCTAACAAGACAAAAATGAAAGTCCTTAGCATCTGTGACACTAACAACTACACATTTGGTATTGATTTCATCCTTCCAGGAAATAATAAGAGTGCAAAAAGCCTGGGAATGATATTATATCTTCTTGCAAGATTATATTCAGAAAAAAGGAATATGAAAGTAGAAATGCCTCCTGTTGAGGATTTCATAGAGGACTGGAGCAACGCCACAATACCTAATTAGGCGCATTTTTTCGGAACAAATTCTGTCCTGTAAACACAAGCAAGATTTTTATTCGCATTCTCATCCTGGAAATCAAATTGGTTTGTTAGCGTCGCATTATTATCAAATTCTACATTAGTCTGAACAGAAGCGTTTGCAAAAGAATTTTCAGTATTTTCCCCTTGCTCGACAACAAAGAATCTAATTGCGAATATTCCTGAAGTTGAATCATCAAAATTATAGATATCTAATGAGCAGGTCACACTCTTATCTATGCACTTTCCACTCGAATTAGTATTGCATACAGATATGGAATTCAGGTTCTGCACAGAATAAGATATTTGCGATTCCTGGCAGTTAGGGCTAAGTGCTTCTGATGATCCGCTTCCTTCCATCCCTGCTTGTTCACCTGGAGGAACGTAAGGATCTATTTTTTCTGATGGCTCTCCATTGCTGAATGTTCTCTCAAGGAAGCTTTTGTCCATAGAAGAAGGATCATTGCTGAAAAATAACGGAAGGAAAAATATTGCAAGCGTAATTAGTCCAATAATTATCACTCCTATCAAAAGGAATTTTGCTCTCATTAACTTTCCAGGATTTGGATTTTTATAAAGCTTTCAATTAATGTTTATATAGTAATTTCATCTAAATCAATCATGGAAAAAAGAGGGTTAAGCCAGATTGTTTCAACTGTCCTGCTTATGCTCATATTCATTGTTGCTATCTCTATAATCTCTGTCATGTTAAGCCCCTTGCTGAAAGCGCCTTCTAACAGCGTCGTGGTCCAATCATTGAGTGTCTATCTTGAGATAGCGGATGGAAGCCTAGAGATAACAGATGATACCATCAGCCTCAATGTCAAGAGAAATCCCGGAGGAGGGGAAATAAAGGGCATAAAGATAATCTTAGAGGATGAATCTGGAGCATTACAGTCTTTAGATTATAATATGGGAATAGCTGAACTCGAGACAAAAAATATCTTTATTCCATATGATAATTCGTTGATAGGTGATATCAAAAGAGTAGCTATAGCTCCTGTATTCTTAGTTAATGGGGAGGAAAAATTAGGCGAGGTTGCAGATACAATTGATTATCAAAGCACAGAAGACAATATCCTTAATTTTGATTTATCCTGGCCTCCACAATACCCTCCGAAAGTTACTTATGCTTATGAATGGAATTATTACCGCGGCAGCTCTACAAATGGAATAAGAAAGTATCCTTTGGGAGATATAGATAATTTAGTAAGCTTTTTCTGGTTAGACAGCAGAAATCCTGCTAGATTTAATGCAAGCTATGTGAAGACAATTACTGATCAGATGCCTCCTAATCAGAGAGCCTTATTCTCTCCTGCACCTGTAAATGATATAGGAAATTACCCTAATGATTTATGTCGTGCACTCAATCCCTTAACTAGCAACTTAGAGGATTTTAGCTGCCTTTGGTGGGAAGGAGGTGTTTCAGAGACTAAACAATTATATGATGATTTCTTCAGGGAGTATTCTGATATTGGCGGCGAATTGGATATCTTTATTCTAGATTTTGAAGGAGGGATGTCAAACTGGGCTTGGAGCAATATCAGTTCACCATGGGATAATGCTATATGGAATGCAATAGAATCAGATCCAAGGTATTCTGCTGAAGGAATAAATCAAACATTGATAAGCAATGGCTTCTATCCAGGAAGGCTAAATAATTCCGTAGGACAATGGGGGCCGCACGCCAGGCCGGCAGAAGCCAAAGATAATTACTTAATCTGGAATTCGCTGATGCATAATAGGGCTGCTGATTATATCAATGAAGCGGTTTACGATCCTTTGAGAACCTACTTCTCTGATGCAAAAGCGTCTAATTACGGATATTATTACTGGGATTCGGATTACGCTGTCAAGGATTTCAATGGTCATAGGTCAAGGGATTACGGGAACGGGGCAATATTTGGCACTCATCAAAGCCAAGAGATATATGGGAGGCTTGGGCAAATAACAAATCCAGGTAACGGGCCATTAGGTGTTGGATA
Organism: Candidatus Woesearchaeota archaeon; assembly: GCA_964578845.1. Lineage (GTDB taxonomy): Archaea > Nanobdellota > Nanobdellia > Pacearchaeales > GW2011-AR1 > CAZOEF01. The sequence goes on along the minus strand of CAZOEF010000001.1, from coordinate 268,620 downwards.
TACTTATGAAAAAACACCTTTCAATGCATTTAGGTATGAAGCTAACAAAATGAGATCAATGTACTTATCAGATCCAGAAACTCCAATAACTCCATGGGTCTCCAGAAAAGGATTTGTGGATGCCAAAACAGTGTTGTATGACTCTGATTATTATCAGGAAAACATCTTGCACGCAGGGCTTACTGGCGCAGATTATTTTCTTTATTGGAATCCATTTGCTAGTGAAGCAGAAGATAAGCTATTCAGCGACACATTAAAGGAATTGGATGAGATGATAGGTTATGATGCAAGCAGACAACCATTAATAAATAATCTTGCTTCATGGACAGATGATTTCGTATTTACAGGAATGCAGGTTGGAGAATATAAAGTCTGGAGATTTACTCCTAATGAAGATGCAACAACGTCCTTGAATGATTCACCCGAAAGTATAATTTTCACTGTTGAAGGCGCAGAAACAAAGACAATAACTTTCCCCGGAGCAAGAATTTATGAATCTTCAATCTCTAGTTCTCCTATTGGTTACTGGATAGTGCAGAGAGCTGATGCACCTGACCCTATAGTGAATTGAGAATATTTATAAAAGCCTTTTTGCTATGATTATTATGAAGATACAGCACATTTTCTATTTTGTCGGAGTGCTTTTCATTTTCGCTTCTGTATGGTATTTTGCAAGAGAATTCATTGCAGATCTTCCCAATGCAATTAAGCTGACACTATTGATAATAACCGTGGTGATCAGCTTCATAATAGCAGAGCTGTTGAGGAGCGTGGATAAATAATGGCATACGGATTTTATCCATTCCTTGGATGGAGCGTATTTTTCATATCTTTTGTAATTGCCATTATCCTGTTCGGGAAATACAAGAAGCTATATCCTGTCTTTTATTTAATATCCATAGCGCTTTACATTTTCACCGCAGGTTTTGCGATAGATGTTTATCAGTTTGGTAGATTTGGCATATTGGGGACTTTGGTATTGTCCGCTATAATTTTCATGCTCTTAGGGTTCTATCTTTCAAAGATTATGCATGACGAAAGATGAGCTCGGCAAAAAATTTTGTTTATTTCATATCAATAGGGATCTTGCTTCTTATTGGCCTTAGCGTATTGCTTCTGTACTACGTCCAGGAATTCAATGAAGATTTTATTCTATATAATTCAATAGATATAGACGATGTTGTGGTAAAATATTCAGATTATAATCCTGGAATATTGGAGTCAGTATCTGCTGAAATAGGTGAAGTGACTCTTGATAATGATGGCTTTTTCACGCAGGTATATGTCTTTCCTAAACTTGTAGGATGCGTGAATTTCGCCCAAGGGTCGGTCAATTACGATGACAGGTTTGAGATAAGGTATAGCCAGGATCCTTTAGGGAACAATTTTGATTATTTTTACAGGTCTTCATTAAATGATAAGACTGAAATACCAGTAGGGGAGCAGAAAGATTACCACGTAATAGGATACTATTACATTAGCAGGCAAGAAGTGTTCAACCAGATCAGCAACATAACTATATATGAGATACCTCCAAAGCAAAACAATCCTCTTGGCGATAACAATTACAATTACTATTATGGTGATTGCTCGCAGGTTGAGCAGGACCTAAAGCCGATAAAGACAATTCCTATCAATCGCTGATTTCTCCCGTAACCTTTATAAACTCAGAATTTGGAGTAAAGACATTAAGATGTTAAACTTTATGAGTGCCTTAACATTCAAAGTCGGTATCTTTCCGACAACCATAGTTAAGGTATGAGGTATGCGAGAGTATTAGTTGTAATACTATACCTGCAATTCTAGTTTATGTTAATTTGGAGGCGTGTGTCTACAATTTGCTAAGGCAAATTGATCATATTAAATCCAGTTGATCCCGCTGGAGATTGCGGCTATTTGGTTTGTAATTAGACATGCAAGTCTTTTTGTTTTTTCGGAAATGAAAGGCGAACTGCTCAGTAACACGTAGCTAACCTGCCCTCGCGCTAGCGATAACCTCGGGAAACTGAGGCTAATAGCTAATAGGAAATGGAGGCTGGAATGCGCTTTTTCTGAAAATTTGCGCGAGAATGGGGCTGCGGTGGATTAGGTTGTTGGCGGGGTAATAGCCCACCAAGCCGATGATCCATAGGGGCTCTTAGCGGAGAAGCCCCGAGAGGGAATCTGAGACACTATTCCCAGCCCTACGGGGTGCAGCAGTCGAGAAACTTTTGCAATGTGCGAAAGCATGACAGAGCAAGCCAAAGTGCCAATCCGTATTGGAGAGGCTTTTGTGAAATGTAAACAGTCTCACGAATAAGGACCGGGCAAGACTGGTGCCAGCCGCCGCGGTAATACCAGCGGTCCAAGTCGCAATCATCTTTATTGGGTCTAAAACATCCGTAGCTAGTTATGTAAGTCTCTTGTGAAATCCGGCCTCTTAAGGGTCGAAGTGCGAGAGATACTGCATGGCTTGAGACCGGGAGAGGCAAAGAGTACAGATAGGGTACCGGTAAAATGGGTTGATCCTTTCTGGACTAACAACAGCGAAGGCACTTTGCTAGAACGGATCTGACAGTGAGGGATGAAGGCTAGGGGCGCAAAACGGATTAGATACCCGTGTAGTCCTAGCAGTAAACACTGCACACTAAACATTGGGGCCTCTTCGAGAGGTTTCAGTGCTGTAGGGAAGCCGTAGAGTGTGCTACCTGGGAAGTATAGTCGCAAGGCCGAAACTTAAAGGAATTGGCGGGGGAGTACTACAACGGGTGACGCGTGCGGTTCAATTAGATTCCACACCGTGAACCTCACCAGGACCGACAGCAGGATGAAGGTCAGTCTAAAGGGCTTACCTGACACGCTGAGAGGAGATGCATGGCCGACGTCAGCCTGTGCCGTGAGGTGACCTGTTAAATCAGGTAACAGGCGAGACCCACGTGTACAGTTGCTAAGTGCACACTGTACAGACTGCCTTGGTAACAAGGAGGAAGGTGTGGGCTACGTTAGGTGAGTACGTCCCGAATGCCCTGGGCTACACGCGCGCGGCAATGCTGCATTCAGAGGGTCGCAACACCGAAAGGTGAAGCTAATCTCATAAACTGCAGCTTAGTTCAGATTGAGGATTGCAACTCATCCTCATGACGCTGGAATCCGTAGTAATCGTTCGTTATCAGCGAACGGTGAATATGTCAATGCTCCTTGCACACACCGCCCGTCAAACCAACCGAGTTTTGCATTGGCAAGACCCGTCAGGGACGAACCTTTGTAAGACAAGGTAGGTTAAGTCGTCACAAGGTATCCGTAGGGGAACCTGCGGATGGATCACCTCCTATAAAAACTTTGTAATTGGTTAGTGTGTGAGCAATTAATCCTATCGCATACCTTTAACATCTTAATTTTTTCTTAAAATGACTTACAGAACACAATCAAGTAATGGATTATTACGATTAGTCGGGACTCACGATAGACGCGTAGAAATTCATCTTTGCGATTATCATATAAAAGAGGAACCTATTCACAGCTATACTATCAAATACTCTGGAGATATCTCTAAAATTAAGCGAGATATCCAGAAATTATTCCCATTTTTAGATGAAGGACTGGACTCTCTTTCAGAGGCCATTGTTAACAGATGGAGTTTTGAATATCCGATCTCTCCTTCTGAATATTTAGTTATAAATTCAAAATGCAAAAGCGATGATTCTAACTAAGATTTAAAAATTCCTTTTCAGTGATGATCTGGCGAGATCACCATGGGATTCATATTAGCAGCAGAGCCGAGACTTATCAGGAAACAGCATTCAAGGATAATGTTGATTGAATTCGATTATAGAAATCTTGTAATAGAATATAACCCTGCAGGGAACAGATGCATAGGCCATCCCTGCTCTTCCGAGGAAGGAGGGAGATTTAGCGAAAGTTCTCCTGTTTATATGGATATAGCACAGGATGCCTGCGGCAGGAGTTTTGATGATCTTGTAAGGATGCATTTAGATGGTATTGAAGAGACGAGAGAGTCTAATCATTCAGTCTATGGAAAAATTATAGTAAGAACTTATATTGGTCTTCCAGATATTAAAAGATTTCATCCATGGTATTAGCAACTTTTAAAAACACTCAAAGTGACGATTAATAAAGAGTTTATTAACTCGATAATTTCGATCTGCTCTTGCTGCGGACCTGCTCACTTCGTTGCGCGGTTCCTCGCTGCGGCAGACGAAATGGGCTCGTAGTCTAGTGGTAAAACGCCCCGCTTGCACCGGGGGGTCCCGTGTTCGATTCACGGCGAGTCCATTCTGTTCCTCGCAGCGAGAAAATTCTTTTTAGTTTTAGTATTTCTAAAAGTCCAGGCCAGAAAAAGAAGCTCCGCAACAATAGTGAGTCGGAATTATATTATTCCCGAAAGATAAGAGATATCCTAAATAGTTAATTTCTTGGTGCGTATCTTTAGTTTTTTCTTTTCCAATGTTTAGAGTATTCCAGCTCCATTGACTGAAACTAATCCCGGAATTAATTAATCATTTTAAGTTAAGACTGGATAGTACAAAAATAGACTAATCCTGTTTAAGAATCAAGTTAAATTTTTTCACTAATGGATTCAGATTTAGAGCCTCCTTATGTAAAAGAAGGGGGAATTTATAGGATTGAAGGCACTTTCATCTGCGGAAGAGGGACGCCTAGGAAATTTTTAGCCCTCTATATATCTAATACTGAGGAAGAGGCAAGAAGATATATAGACTCATATGTCAGGGTGGAGTCACTTGAGGTCAGAAAAATCGCTGAAAGTGACCTTGTGGCAGGGATTATTGGCCTGAGCTCTTTTGATTGAAATGCCGACGCAACCTTTAAAAACTCTTCATTTCATAGACTTACAACTTAATGGAGTGTTCATTTAAGATCGTAAATCATATTCACTATTGTGGACTTCAGACAAGAAGTAAAAATCATTTCAGTGGCGTTTTATCGTCGATATTATGTCACGTCGAGATATATTCAATGAAGCAAGTAGGCAAGGTACTCAAGACACTAGACGTAAAGTCTAAGTGAGTTTAGTATTATTTATATTATATCTGTCTTACTGTTTTTTTCGAAGCTAATAAATGGATAGCTTGGTTTGGATTGTGATGAAGGACGTGGCAAGCTGCGATAAGCTCGGGGGAGGTGCATGCGACCTTTGAACCCGAGATCTCCTAATGCGAAAACGTGTATATGCAGAGATGCAGATGTACGCCGGGAATTGAAACATCTTAGTACCGGCAGGAAAAGAAATCAATTGAGATTCCCTTACTAGCAGCGAGCGAAAAGGGATCAGGGCAAACCGAATCTGTCGTCGAAAGATGGCCAGAGATGTGGTGAGGATAAGTGGCTAAGGTGACGAGTCAAAGTTTTCTGGAACGAAGCACTATAGAGGGTGATAGTCCCGTAGATGAAGTTACTATGTTGCTCCTCAATAGAGTAGGGCTCCCTAGATTGGAAGTCCGAATATGGCAGGATTAACTGCTAACCCTAAATATGAATCCAAGTCCGATAGTGGACTCAGTACCGCGAGGGAAAGCTGAAAAGTACCCTTAAACGGGTGTGAAAAGATTTGAAATTTATTAGCGACATGATTGTTACTGCATTAAGGTGTTGTAACGTACGTTTGGAAAAATGGGCCACGGAGTTTGTCTATGTGGCAAGGTTAATTTGAAGCCGCAGCGAAAGCGAGTATGAAAATGCGTTAGTCACATGGACAAGACCCGAAGCTAGATGATCTATTCGTGAGCAGGTCGAAGTTTTCCGAAAGGAGAATGGAGGACCGAACCGGTGTTGTGCGCATGCACTCGGATGACTTGCGAATAGGGGTGAAAAGCCTATCTAATCTAGCGATGGCTGGTTCCTGTCGAAATATGCCTCAGTATAGTCTTGTTTAGTTCGTTGGCGGGGTAAAGCTACGGATAGGGTTTGCAGGTCCGAAAGGATACGGAACCCCTTCCAACTCCGAACCTGTCAACTGCTTAAAACAGGAATGGCGGGCAGTGCGTAAGGTACTGTTCGAAGACCCGAACAAGGGAGACTGGAGTTAAGGTCCCAAAATGTATGCTAAGTGTAACGAAAGGAGTCTTGAACCTGAGACAGTGGGGATGTAGGCCCAGAAGCAGCCATCATTTAAAGAAAGCGTAATAGCTCACCCATCGAGGTTCGAGGCCCTGAAAATGGACGGGGCTAAGCATACTACCGACACTTCAGAGGCGCTCAGCAGAGCGTTCTGGTAGGCAGGCGTCTTTTCTGCGTAGAAGCGTTTCTGAAAGGAAGCGTGGAGCGGGAAGGAATGAGAATCGTGGCGTCAGTAAGATCAGATTATCCTGAGAATGGATAGCGTCGCAAGGGTAAGGTTTCCTTGGCAATATCGTTTAACCAAGGGTTAGTCGGCACCTAAGCCACATCTTAACTGCGTGTGGCGAATGGAGATCCGGTTAATATTCCGGAACTTGTACAGATCGTTTGAGTGCACAAATTTGCTTTGGGATAGGCAGGTACCCGGAAGGGTGCTTAGGTATTCAAGCGCGTGGATTGTAATGATGAGAAGCGCGTGAAGATATCTGGCGAAAGCTGTTGAATCCGAGGGCCCATGAAAGATTTGTGTATAGAGATGTGCGAGCCGTACCCAGAATTAACACTGATACCCTGGTTTAATAGACTAAGACGTGAAAGGTATAAATTGACTCAGGGAATTCGGCAATCTAGCCCTGTATCTTCGGTATAAGGGGTGTCTATCGATGTCTTTGATATTAGAAGGCATCTGTAGATCGCAGTGACAAGAACTGCCCGACTGTTTATCAAAAACGTAGCTGGTTGCTAATCCGAAAGGACTTGTATAACCGGTGAGATCTGCCCAGTGATGGTGTTTCAAACTTCGGTTCAACGGAGCTAAGACCCATTAAACGGCGGGCCTAACTATGAGGCTCTTAAGGTAGCGTAATGCCTTGTCGTCTGAATGGCGACGTGCATGAATGGTTTAACGAGGTAGTTGCTGTCCCGAGTCAAGACCTTCTGAACTCACTTACCGGTGAAAATGCCGGTGTCGCCTAGTGGGAAGCGGAGACCTTGTGGACCTTTACTGCAACTTGTTGTTGTGATGTCGAGGGGGATGCATAGCATAGGTAGGAGCATCGATGCCTAGCTCAGGCGAAGGCGGAGCGATCGTGTAATACTACCCATTTCTCTTGACATTGCTCACCCGAGAGGGGACACCAGCAGGCGGGCAGTTTGGCTGGGGCGGCACCCTGCAGAAAAGATATCTGTAGGGCCCAAAGACAAGCTCATCCGGGGTGGAAATCCGGAGCAGAGTGCGAGGGCAAAAGCTTGTCTGACTGTGTTTCGCACAGCAAGAAACGCAGAGATGAAAGTCGGGCCTAGCGACCCCACGTAGTTTCTTAATAGGACTCGTGTGTGACAGAAAAGGTACCCCAAGGATAACAGGCTCGTCGCGCCCGATAGTCCGTATTGACGGCGCGGTTTGGTACATCGCTGTCGGCTCTTCCTATCCTGGCTGTGCACAAGCAGCCAAGGGTGTCGGAGTTCACGCATTAAAAGGGATCGTTAGCTGGGTTAAGAACGTCGTGAGACAGTTTGTATGATATCTACTAGGCGCGTGGTTGTCTGAGTGGAACGAGGATCTAGTACGAGAGGAACGTTCCTCGGGTGCCTCTGGTCAGCAGTTGTTATGAAGCAGGCTGCGCAGCTACGCACCGTATCGATAAGTGCTGAAAGCATCTAAGCACGAAGCGATCCGCAAGACGAGACAACGTAGGCCGCCAAAGAAGATGGCGTTGATAGAGTTGGTGTGTAAGAATCGAGGCAACGAGATTTTAAGCATGCAACTACTAATAGCTACAATTAAAGTTTGACAGAGTAATATAATAGTAAAGAGTACCTTGCCTACTTGTGATTTGTTTATTTTTTTATATAAATAAATTTATAAATGAATTTTCGAGATAAACCATATGACTAACGAATCTAAATACGAAACGGAAATATTAGAAAACGGGAATGTTCAGTATAGGTTAAACATAGGTAATAGGGGATTAATTGTCAGAATGTCTGACCGTATGACTTATAATGGCGATGGATATGAAGTATTTTTCAGTATATACGATAATAGCGCTAAATTATTAAGTCAAAGTAGTGTTACAATATCTTCAGAAAATGATGTCTTTCCAGTCAGGCCTCTAGATGCTTCTTCAAAGAATAGAGTGCTTGAGCAGATAATTTCTTCAGTAGATACCGATAATTTGCTGAAGAAATCAGCAGGACTTTAAATCTCCCCGTCAATCTGCTCAATTCCCACATTCCTTTTTCTATATCTATAGAATTCTATTCCTAAATAAGCCAGGACAACAATCCCTGCAGCAGATGCATGCGCGTAAGTATATGGTCCGCTAAATCTATAAAATAATGATGTTATAGATATCACGAGTATCAAGACTCCTATTACAATTCCTGTATAAGGGTTCTTTCTCATTATAGATTTTATCCATAATAACAGAAGTGTTGCGATTATCGAAAAGACAACTGCGAATAATATTTCAGATATGCCGAACGGGGCAGAAGTTTTAATGCTCAGCAGGATAAAGAATGATAGGGGGATTATCAGCATTATACTCGCTAACAAGACTGCTTCAAAACCAAATAATTTAGCCTTCTCTGTATCCATATCAATCTCTTTTTTCATCTGCACTTCAAATGGACAAGAGTTTAAAAAATGTATGTTCGAAAGCCTTAAAAAGCAGTTTTCCCCTCGTAAAATAGTGAGTCGGAGAGCTGACTTAAGGCTGGCTTTTAATTAAGCAAGTGTTGGAATGGACACTAGCCCTAAGGAAGGTCCGGGCATTAGTCGCTTAAGTGATTATGACAACCTCTTGAAAGGGAGGCGGCAGCGATGTCGAGCTCCGCAACAGAAACGACACAGCTGTAATTGAGCAATGAACCGTGAGGGAAGCTAAGAAGTTACAGATTTGATGAAACGCCTGAATAAAATCAGGAATGTCTTAGGACATTGGCGCCTTTGTCGATGCAAGTGCCTTTGCCGCACGCTTAGAATGATGTCAGCACAAACTGTTCGCATTAGACGAAGTTTGACAAAACCTGGCCTATCTCTGGCTCACACTATAATGCTTAAATATATAAAATACAGGCAACTACTTAATAGATGGCTCAGATCCATAAGATAGCCGCTGTTGTTATCCAGAATGATAAATTACTTCTAGTCAAAAAATACGGCAAGGACGTATGGACCTGTTTAGGAGGCAAGCCCGAGGGAAAAGAAACTGAGGAAGAGGCTTTGCTTCGTGAAATAAAAGAAGAGATTGGATGTGATGCAAAAATAATCAGCAAACTGGGAGATTATTTTTCAGAAGCCATTTTTGATAAGGGTTTTTCAGTCAAGCTTTCAGTTTATCTTGCTGAATTAAAGGGAGAGATAAATTTACAAGACCCTGAACTTGAAAAGGCAGAATTCATATCTAAAGACTATAAAAAGGAGAATATTCATCTGCCTGACCTCGTAGAGTTTAATGTCATACCTGCCTGCATCAATGAAGGATTATTGAATTGGAATTGATCTTGTTGGGAAATAAATTTATTACATTATTTATTTGCTAAAAACATTTAAAAGCGATTTATATCTAGGATTGATAAGGGCCGGTAGCTCAGTGGGAGAGCACACGACTGAAGCTCGTGGTGTCGAGGGTTCGATTCCCTCCCAGCCCATTCCGTTCGCCGAAGGATTGGAGCCCGCAGCGTAAGCGAGGAGCTACAAGACAAGAGCGAATCGGAATTCTGTTATCACAGCAATAGCGAGCCGGAATTGTTATCTTATATTTGTAGGCCATGCTGAGTGATTCTAATTTCAGTTAGGTTCGATTCCAGAGAAACTGTGTTTCTCTGTAGCGAGAAAGTTATATTATTCTTGAAATACTGGATCCTAAAATAGAACTTCGCAGCAAGAAAGGAATCGGAATTCTATTTACATATCAATTCTAGAATTATATTCTAAAATATTACACGGCTAGCAAATGTTTATAATGAATTTTCTCTTCAAGTTTAAATGTTTGGAAGAAAGAGAAAAAAGAAGGTAAGCCTGCTAAGGAAAATTTACGGATCATTGTTTATTATTCTCGGAGTATTAGGAATTCTTCTTCCTCTTCTTCCCGGATGGCTGTTCATATTTATTGGATTTTATCTTTGGGGACACGATCTTTATGCTGAACATGTGCAGAACAGATTAAGAAAGGCATTTGGAAAAAAATTTACACGTCGATTAAATAATCTTATAAAAAAGCTGCAGAATAAATTCAGCAGTAATTAGGGATATATTTATATACAATAAAATCTTATTTCTATTAATTAAAAGGGAGGTGTGTAAATGGCTGAAAGAAGAAGAACAACTGCTGCACGTAGAACAACTGCAAGAAGAACAACTGCAAGAACTGCTGCACGTAGAACAACAAGAGCTAGAACTGGCGCAAGAACAACTGCAAGAAGAACAACTGCAAGAACTACTGCGCGTAGGACTGCAGCAAGAAGAAGATAATCTTGCGCAATTTATTTTTTATTTTTTAGAGTTTAATTATTTCTGACAGAAGGTTTATAAAATATAGATCACATTTACATTTATGCCAAAAAAGAGTGTGAAAATATCTGAGACTTCTAAGGATAATAGTTTCGGAGTTGTAGGAGTGGTGCTTGGAATATTAAGCATATTATTTTTATCTTCCGGAGGAATAGTTTTGGGAATTATAGGCCTTGTCTTCAGCCTGAAGCAAAAGAAGTTATCTGCTAATTCATGGTCAAAAGCAGGAGCATATCTTAATATTATAGGTATAATCCTCGGTATAATCGCGTTGGTAATATTTTTCATTTATCCTGAATTGTTGCTTGGAGGAATATATTGATGAATATTAGGGCAGCCCTTGAATTATCAATCGGCACTATTGTAGTTATAGTCATTGGAATGGCAATGTTAGCGTTAGGGCTGATTTTGGTGCAGAACATATTTAGCGGGGCAACTTCAAGTGTCGACGATCTTAATCAAGGGGTAAAAGACAGGATCAAAGGATTATTTAATGATGATAATGATAATCTGGTCATCCTTCTTTCTGAAGGCAGGGCTGCAAAGATAAAGGCGAACGGAGAGAATTTTGGAATTGTTATAGGTGCTAGGACTCCTGACGGCTCAGCTGTGGGAGGTAATAGCAGGCTACAATATATTTTAGAGCTTGATAAAGATACAAAGACTAATTGCTATAATTCTTTGGGAGAAAGAGCGACTAATGACCTCTTCCTTACAAATGTCGGAACTTACAATAATTTTGGAGAGTTTGAAGGGGCAAACGCCTTTGCAAGAATACAGATAAATATTCCGGAAGGCACAACTTCCTGCACCCAAACCGTCTATGTAAAGGTCAAGGATACACAAGGCTCTCAAGAATCTTATTCAGGCGATTTCTTCGATATAGAGATAGCTAAACCCGGAATATTTGGTTAATTTTTATTAAAGACCTTAATAAACAATCCTCGGACCATAGCCCCACAATTTTACTGCAGCAGCTAATTCTGATCCAGGATTCTCCTTGACAAACTTCTTTATAGATATCTTTTTCATTGCTAAATCTCTTGCCTGCTCTATTGCCTTAACTCCTGCTTCAATACCGTCAGGATGTCCTAATAGTCCGCCTCCGCATTGCAAAATAATATCTTCACCTAAGTTATCCATTACAAATTCAAAATCTCCTGGATGCAGGCCTCCTGAAGCAGTCATCCAGACAGGCTTTATGTGATGCCAGTCCTGGCCAAGTGAAGGTATCTGTTTATGCATCTTAGTTACTTTGTCCTGTAGAATGTCTTTGATGTACTCAGCCTCACCGTAATCTTCCATCTTTGCTAAAGGTGAGCCTCCATGCAGGGAGTCTACTCCTAAAAGCCTGAATAATTTTGCTAGCGCAATCATTGAGATTGAAAATCCGTACAGTTTTCCATTGCCGTGTACACCTGGAGAGTTATCTCTTGTAATGAATCCGTGCATCGCCCTGTGAGCGTGTATTGCTAAACCTAAGTCCTTTCTTCTTAATGTATCCACTGCCGCAAATCCTGTCGTGATCACATCAATCATCATGAATTTTCCTTTATTCTTCTTTATCAGCTTCGCCCTTCTGAGGATCTCGTCAATATTGGAATGAGTGGTGTTGCAAAGATAGAATTTTTTATTGCCTGTTGATTTCTCAGCTTTAATAGCTTCATTCAATACGAGCCTGCACCTCTTATCAAAGTCGTTAAATTTTAAGCTTGTCAAATTTTCATCATCTTTTATTCCGTCGTAAGTACCGTTTCCTGATGTGAATAATATTCTGGCTAACCTTGCCTGCTCTTCGTCTGTCCTGCCGATCTTAGGTTTAGGAACTGTGACTACCAATGGTCCTTTCGGTTTATTTAGGAATTTTCTTACGCCCCCAACTCCGAATTTAGGTCCTGGGAAAGCCTCTATCATCTTTTTTGGAAAGCGCACATCATAGAACCTCATTGCTGCAACCATCTTCATTCCTGCAATGTTCCCGACGATTCCTGCCAAAAGCCCTGAAATGTTATTCAGTTCAAATAATTCGATAGGGTAAGCGACCTTGAACATCTTGTTCTCATAATCAAGATCATAAGCTATTGCTCTTTTTTCTGTAGCAAGAGGTATTCCTGAATCTTTCCCTTCATAGACTTTTGTCCATGTTCCTGTAGAGGATTCAGCAGCGACAGAGGCAGCCGCGTCCTCAAATAATTTTTTCTCAGAAAACTTTCCAGGCTTTATATGATGATATTTAGCTTCCTTTACAGCTTCCTTGCTTAATTCTACTTTTATCAATGTGATAAGATAATCCTCATCAGCGTTCTTAGGCCTCCATCCTTTCGGGGCTAAATAATCAAGTTGTACTGCCATCTTCTCTTTTCATAAACCAATCATTATTCGTTTATAAATTTAACATGACAAGGCAGATAGTATTATTGTTTATATCCCAATAGAATCCATTCTCTCAATGGAACTGATATTTTTTCATGATCTGTTTTATGACAGCGATGTTCAAGTCTTTCAATTCTATATCCCTTAAATAAGTCCATTAATTCTTCCTTGTTAAAGAAATGAACTGGCAAACCGTTCTTAATACAGAATCCTATGTGAGAAAATCCATAGATTTCTTCGGGAGTTGCTTGATAAAAAGTATGCTCGGTAGAGGCAACTCTGACAAAGAACGGCCTCCCCTTACGCAAAACAGAATTCAATCTTGATATAGATTTCTGAATATCTTCATCCGAAGCGTATTGCAAAGAATGATTTGCTAATACAAAATCCATTGATTCTGGGGCAAAAGGTAAATCAACTAAGTTCCCAACCCGATAATCAATAATCTGGCCGTTTCTATTAGACTCAGCTAATCCAATAGCTTGTTCAGAGATATCAATTCCGTGGACTTCAAAGCCTTCTTGAGCAAGATAACACGCATGTCTACCAGTTCCACAACCAGCATCAATCACAGATTTAACACATTCTGACTTGAGACGAGGAACCAGGTTAATAACTTCCTTTGAGGGATTTAAGTGTATGCTTCCCTGCGAATAAACATCATTCCAATTGCTCACAAATCAAGCGGTTTTATCAGTCTAATAAATCTTTGCTTAACCTTAAAAACCAACCTTTTCTAGTCTTTATATGGAAGATTATAGGAAATTCAAGTGGTTTTACACTTCTTCAGGAAAGTTAGTAGTCGGAGGCAAGAGCGCTGCTCAGAATGATGAGCTGATGAAACGTGTAAAGCAATCAGGCGATAATCGGGTTGTAATGCATACTTCTGATCCTGGTTCTCCGTTCAGTGTGATTGTTTCAGATGTGAAGAAGGTCACTCAAAATGACTTAGAAGAATGTGCTGTCTTCACAGGATGCTTCAGCAGGGCATGGAAGGAAGGGAAGAAATCAACCCAAGTCGATATGTTCTATTCTGATCAGGTGGAGAAGAGAAAAGGCATGAAGACTGGCACTTGGGGAGTTAATGGGAAAGTAAAAAAATTCAAAGTAACTCTTGAATTAGTATTGACAAGGCAGGATGATGTTTTAAGGGCAGTTCCTGAAAAATCCGTGAAGAAAAAACATATTTTGCTAAAGATTGCCCCGGGGAAGATTGATAAAAGACAGATGATTGTGAAATTATCGATGGAACTTGGGGATGATAATATAAACGAGCAGGAGCTCATAGCTGCCCTGCCGGCAGGAGGTATAAGGATAATAAAATGAAATTTCAAATAGGCAAGAGCGGAGTAACACCAGGGGTTATTGAAAGCCTCGAGCTTGCGTTTAAAACCCACAAGATAATCAGGATTTCAGTCCTCAAAGGCGCAGTCAGGGACAAGGAAAAAGTCAAGGAGATGGCTGAAGAATTAACCCAAGGTTTAAAAGGAGAGTATAAATATAAAATAATAGGTTTCACGATAGTACTTAGGAGAGTCGGGAAGAGAGCCTCACAATAAGATTTATAAGGGCTATTTTTTACCTAAACATACAAATGACAGACGTAAAATCAATACAGCACGACAAATACAATAAAATGCTAGCTGAAGCATTGAAGAATGAAGCAGAGTTCGAGAAGCCAGAATGGATAGACTTTGTAAAGTCATCCACAAATAGAAGCAGGCCGATTGCAGAAGAGGACTTCTGGCACAAAAGGGCTGCAAGCATCCTTAGGCAGATATATATCAGGGAAGTCGTAGGGGTAGAAAGATTAAGGACTAGATACGGCGGAAGAAAGAAAAGAGGGAGCGAGCCAAGCAAGTTCAAGAAAGGCGGCGGAAAGATAATCAGGTTGATATTGCAGCAGGCTGAAAAAGCAGGGCTTTTAGAAAAAGCAGACGGAAAGAAGAAAGGAAGAAGGCTGACTAAACAAGGAAAGGAATTCATGGAAAAAGTTGCGGAGGGAAAGTAAATGACAACTCATTTTCAAAAAAAGATCAAGCTTGGAGTTTACGAAAGGCAGACTAAATGGGCTCCTGTTTGGGCAGTTGTCAAGAAATTCGGAAAAGGAAGAAGAAAGCATCCTTCTGAAATGACTAAGGAAAGAAGGCACTGGCGAAGGACCAAGCTCAAGATAAAACCAAGGAGAATGAGGAAGAAGCATCTAGGTTAAAATGGCAGAAGTAAATCAGAGAGAATATGTAATTCCTTTAAGGAAAGAATGGATGAAAGTCCCTAGATACAAAAGGACTTCTAAAAGTGTCAAGGCAATAAAGGAATTTGTAGCCAAACATATGAAAGTCCCTGAAAGAGATTTAAACAAGGTAAAACTTGATGTTTATCTCAATAATGAATTATGGTTCAGGGGAATGAAGAAGCCTCCTGCAAAAGTCAAAGTTTTAGCTAAAAAAGATGGAGAGATAGTTAGAGTTGAAATGGCAGAAGTTCCAGAGATGGTAAAGTTCCTGAAAGCCAGGCACGAAAGAAGGCATAAGAAATCTGAAAAGAAAGAAAAGAAGGAAGAAGTCAAACCTAGCGCAACAGAAGAAGAGACAAGCGAAAAGAAAGAGAACGAGAAAGAAAAATCTAAATCAGTAGAACAAGCGCAGACAAAAGCTCTTGAAAAATCCGCTAATGTTCAGAAGCATACTGTCCAGACACAAAAAGGCCCTCAGATTCAGAGAAAGGCTTTAAAGAAATAAATAAAAAAATAATTTTTGTTAATTGTTTGATTCGCTTCTAAGGAATACTTCTTTTAGCCATTCAACAAGGATATTTTTCCTTTCTTCTTTGAGTTCTTCCTTTTTTTCCTGGAATTCTCCTGAGGCTTTCACGTCAGCTACTTTTTCTCTCAACTCAGCTTTAGAATCTTTGAATTCTTCTCTTGCTTGAGCAAAGTTTCCAAGAATGTCTCCTGAATCTACTTCCCTATATACTGGATCAATAAGCTTGAATGTGTTCACTCCAGTCTTTTCTTTTCCAGGATAATCCTCACAAAATTCTTTAGCTTTCTCCTGCCAGTCTTCTGAAGTTAGATATTCTTCAGAATATTCAGTAGTTTCAGTTCCGTCATAACAAGCCCAGTAAGCTGATTTGCTCACGACCTCGACTTTTTTAAATACCCTGTCAAAGAAGGAAGGCCTGTAAGGTTTTAACTCACCTTGTTCGGGTGTTGCCACAAAAGGCTCCGAAGGTTTTCTATCAGCTATGACTTGCTCTTCTATAGAAAGAATTTCAAAGTCCAGCTCCTCAGAGTTTCCTTCAGGAAAATTGTGGAATTTTCCATTCTTATCCTTAAGATCAATAGTCACGCTTGAAGTTGGAAGCCTTTTTTCATTATCTACTCCTGTGTATCTCAAAAGATCTGCTGTGACAGAATCATCATCTAAAGCGCCGTTCAATATTTTATAACTTCCAATCTCAGAATCAAAAGTGATCTCGCCTGAGAATTCAGTCTTAGCAGAAGATATTTCTCCGCCTTCGACTTTATCAACAGCCCTTCTTATTATCAAATAGCCTTTGAATTCTGTTCCGTCTTCAGTCTTTCCATAGAATGAATATCCTTTGGAAGGGAACATAGGCAAGTCGCTGTCATCTTTTTCCTTAAATTCAGCAAATTTGGCCTCAGCTTCAGCTTTATATTCATCCTCAAATTTTAATTCCATGAAATTCTTGGATTTGCCGCCCCTTTCAGCCATAGTCAATGGAAAAGCAAACATACTCATCGTTAAAATAGCCAAGACTATTACTGTCAATTTCTTCATATTTTTTGACCTCCTTTCAGTCGTCTTATCCATAATTTATCTAGAAAAAACTAGTTTAATAGCCCTATGTGGAACGATAATGGAACCATTTTAGATCAATTCAATAAATTTATTCTTCCCTTCTCCGCTTCTCTTCACCAGTCCTTTTTTCTCTAGTTCCTGCAAATGCCTTGAGAAAGAAGCTTTAGGCATCCCTAGCTCTTTTCTAAGGAAAGAGCTCTTTATCTTCCCGGTTGATCTTAACTTATCAACAATCAATTTCTCCCGTTCATTCAGGACTTGTTTTATTGTCTCTAATTTGTCTGGCTTATTTCTCTTCTCACGGTTTGTGAAATTGACTAAATAGATTACCAAAATAAATGCTATTGCGATAAGTACTATCAATATAGGGATATTTGTCCTTGTGAAAAATCCAGGTTCAATTATTTCCTGGAGCTCATAACTGACTGTGACATTATCCTCAGAAAAAACAGATATCCTATTCCCGTTTAATGAAATCTCTGAAGGCGAGGCGCTCTTAATGACAGCGCTTGTAGGAAGGATTACATTTAATGAAGCATCGTCTAATGAATAAGAAAATTCCCATAACTCTCCCTGCTTGTTAGTAAGTTCAGTTGTAAATCCTGAGATCTCTCCGTTGTTTAGATTTACTCCATCAGGAAGCACCACATCCTCATCAGTTGTCCCCAAGAACAACGCCCTTCCAGAACTATCAACATAGATATTTATTACTGTCTGGGCAGAGGCGCTACTAATTAAAAATACCGTTATAAAAAATAAAAATAATTTTCCCATATTAAAGGTCTCGAGCCTGCAATGTTCTTCTCCCGTTTGCCTTAGCTCTTTCAGCAGCCTCCTTCAACATATCTTTGACTTTCTTGTTCAAGGCTTCTGCAACTTCGCTAGACACATTAAGTCCTGAAACAGCTTCCTTTATCTTGCTCTTTACTATTAAATCTGTCATTTCACACCTCCTTTTCGTTCTTGTTTAAATCTTCATTCTTGGTAGTTATAGGTTTCATGAAAGGGAATAATATGACATCCCTGATAGAGTCCTGCCCTGTCAATAGCATCGTCAACCTATCTATTCCTAAACCATAGCCAGCTGTCGGAGGCATTCCGTGCTTCAAGGCAGTTATAAAATCTTCATCATAAGGCATCGCTTCATTATTTCCCATTTGCAGCAAATCCGCCTGTGCTTTCAGCCTATCTTCCTGGTCAATAGGATCATTAAGCTCATCATAAGCTTTCATTATCTCTGCACCATCAATTAATAATTGCACAGAATTTATCTTAGACGTATCTTTCTCATTTCTTTTCGCTAAAGCTATCATCTCGACAGGATAATGTGTTAAAAATGTAGGCTGGACAATATTAGGCCTGGCGACTCTTTTATACAATTCATCAAGCAAAGCACCATAATGGGCAGATTTCTTGATATCTACATCTTTCAAATTCTTAGACTCAATAGCCTTTCGCAGGGAGTTATAATCCCTATGCTTGTCAATATCTATCCCTGTCTCTTTCAATATCAAATCCTTGAATTTTACTCTTTTAAACGGAGTCTTTAATGATATCTTTTTTCCGCGATATTCTATGGAATCTCCGAGTTTCAATTCTTTTTTTAGCATCTTGAAAAGCTCTTCTGTGAATTCCATATGAAAATTGTAATCTTTGTAAGCGCAATAATATTCCATCATCGTGAATTCAGGATTATGCTGGTAATCTATTCCTTCATTCCTGAAATTCTTGCATATTGTAAACACCCTGTCAAAGCCTCCAACAACAAGCCTCTTAAGATACAATTCAGGAGATATGGATAAGAATAAGTCAATATCTAAAGCATTCAGGTGAGTCTTGAAAGGCTCTGCAGAAGCTCCGCCATAGATAGTCTGTAATGCTGGAGTTTCAACTTCAATAAAGTCTTTTGATTTCAATAGCTTCCTGACAGTATCTACTATTTTTGCCCTATTCTCAAAAATATTCTTTACTTCAGGGCTTATAATCAAGTCAAGATATCTTTTTCTGTATCTTTCTTCCTTATCCTGCAGTCCATGCCATTTTTCAGGCAATGGCAATAATGATTTAGAGAGTATCTCTACTTTTTTAACTAAAACAGATAATTCTCCTCTCTGTGTCCTCATAACTGTTCCTTCAACACCAATTATATCTCCTGCATCTAGATATTTCTTGAAGAATTCCATCTGTTTTGAAGAAGTTTCTCCTTTCTGTAGTGTGACTTGAATCTTCCCTGTTCTGTCCTGTAAAACCCCGAAAGCTATTTTTCCAAAATCTCTTGATGTCATAAGCCTGCCTGCAATTTTTACCTTTGAAGCGCTTTTCTGCCCTGCTTTCAGCTTCTTATGCTTCTCCTGCAGATCAGCGGCAAAAGCAGTCACATCATATTTATGGGGATAAGGATTGATTCCATTATTCCTTAGTTCTTCTAATTTTCTCAATCTTTCGTTAATTATCTGGTCAGATCTTCCCATGAAATAGAATAGAAAATTTAAGTTTAAATAAGTAGTGGATTAAACATAGAAAGGGGATCCGCCGCATTGTGATTTATCAACTTCTTTCTGTCCTCCACAACCATAATACGACCAAGTAGATGTTCCAGTTTCAGGATTTTGGCAGCATTTAAATGCATTTCTAAGATCATAAAGTCCTGGTTCATGGATGCATATTGATCCACCTCCATCTTTTTTGTTTGCACATACCCAGTCAGTTGTCGCCCCGCAAGATTCAGGGTCTCCTGTCTGACAAGCTCCATCAGAGCATTTTCCTGAAGATATCTGGAGTTCATTTATACATTTGCTTTCACAGGTTCTTGGCTCACTACAAGCACATGTTCCTGATTTGGAATCACAGGTACATTCAGATAATGCATCACCTACACAAACATCACTACAATCTTTACAAATTCCTCCTTTAGGGGCTAATTCAACATTCGTTCTAAATGAATAAGCTGCAAAAATAAGTAAGATAGCAGCAATAAGTAGTCCAATAAGTAATAGCCTATTAGTAGCCATTTAATACAAAAAATATGGCTCTTTATATATTTTACTAAACAGGATATCTTATCCTTATTCCTTCATCCTTTAATCTGCGCATTAAATTTAATTCCAAAAAATCCCTGTAAAAAATATATGATGACCCGTCAGTCAGGTCAAGTTGGAACAGCCCCATTGTTGATGACCCTCTTAATACATGTAATCCGTGCGGATTAACTCTCTTTAATTCATGGTTCCTGTAAATATTTACCCCAAGAGCTTTAGGTAATTTGCCTTTAGAATCTAAAAGAGACGATGTAGTCACATACGTCTTTTCACCTTCGATCAATACGACTAGCTCCTGTTCTCCTTTAATTATTAAATCAATCCCTGCGTTGCCCATTCTGACGATTCTTTCTTTTACCAGATCCTCTCGTTCCATAAGAAAATAGCAAATAATCAGGATTAATATTTATGTTGTATTTTTTACTATAAAATAGGTCTTAATTCTCTGTAATAATTTTATAGTAAAAGTGTTACTACTTTTTATCTCTAAATTGATGTTGCAAGATTTAAATACCCTTAATGTCCTAAGCCCTGATGGAGGTAAACATGGCAGAAGAAGAAATGGAAGAAACCGAAGACGACATGGAAGATGAAGACTTCGAAGAAGACGACGAAGAAGAAGACGCTGAAGACGAGGAATAAATTTGATTTATTTTTTCTTTCCTTATCTTTTTTTAAAATTTTAATATCTTAAAATCCCTGAATTCCTGGAATTTTTCTTCTTTTTCTTCAACTTTTCTTATCAAAGAATGCTGGGGACCTTGCCTGCATAAAGGCGCCATTCTATTCACTTTATCTATATCCCCTTCAATAAATATCTCCATAACCCCATTCTCAAGGGACCTGACAAATCCTTTAACTCCTAATTTATCAGCATTATCTTTTATGAACCTGTTAAAGAATACAGGCTGCATAGATCCAGTCAACCTAAAACGCATCGCCTTTTTCATACTCAATAAAATTTTGTTTAGTTAATATAATTAACTGCCTATAAGTTCCTCAACCTCAGCCTCTTCATTTTTTGGGGCAGAAAGGGTTTCATCTATAAGCCTAAGGTGCTGTATTTCCTGCCAGTTCAAGCCCAAAGCTTTTGCAGCCTGTTTATCCATGTCTAATGGCCTTCCTGTAATTATAAGCCCCCTATCTGAAGCATCTATTATTGTGAACTCAGGAAGCTTGCATTTGACTATGTCATGTATTTGGTACTTAACAGGATGTTTCTTCAGTTTGCTTTTGTTTGAAGCAAAGAAGCCCTTGTAATGCCTTAAAGGATAAGCGCCTAGCATATTGTCTAGTGAGGCCCTCATGCCTATTTCCTCATGTTCCATTAACTTAGGCAAGGATATTATGAAACTATCATCCAATATTCTAGGATAATGTATGCTTTCAAAACCCAAGAATCCAGGATCTTCTTTTTCTTCAGTATCAGCATCATTAAGGTCTATTAACCCTATTCCATATTTGCTAGCTAACGTTGTATATCCTAGTTCATCAAACACTTCCATAGTGTCATGCCCATCACAGCCTTCTGCAATAAGTATTTCTGTCCCAGGATTCTTGTTTTCCATACAGAATCTTAATACTTGATTAACAAATTCTGCCTTAGTGGAAGTTTCCCTGTTTCCATCCATTAGATTAGGCTTCAAGACTATTCTTTCGTGTTTCTTTAGCTCTTCATCAAACTTAATCAATTTAAGCAATTGAGGAATCGTCTCTTCATAGCTCTTGAACTTTACTGCTACCCCTTTGACCATTGAAATAAAGCTATTATTAGGTTTTTAATGATTGTTATGCTGGGAAATGATGATTAAATCTCTCCATTATCTTCCCTTCTGTCAAGTTCGTTATTCACTATAGCTACTGTCTGGGAGGCGAAATAAGTCCTTTTTCCTATTGTGACAGGCGTAGCCATCTTTTTCAGTCTCTTTAGCTCTTTTGAAGGCAAGCCTAAATGATCACCTAGGATAAATACTGGATCTTTCTCTATTTCCACATTCCTTATATCTTCCCCTTTAGGATCCAATAGATAAAGAGGTCTTCCTTCTTCAGCCAGTTCTTCTGCAATCTTTAGGAATGGCTTTTTCTCAATCCAGTATCCAGGGAACACCTCATTCTTCTTGCCTTCCTTGTATTTGTAGAGCATTCTTTTTAGTAACCCTGAAACATCTTTTTTACTAAGGTAGATCTTATCTACTCCTGTCTGCCCTTCTGTCTTAGGGAATAATTCTAAGTGCTTTACTGGATCAGGAGGACCTGCAAATACTAAGTGAAGTTTGACATCATTTCTGAATCCGTGGCTAAGAAAAAAAGCAGCTATCACTGTATGTATAGCGATATCTAGTCTCCCAGCCTTCATCAAGTCATCCCCAAAATTTCCTTTCGTAGGTGCTGTCCTTGAATAATAAATGAATTCTCTCATTAGTAAATTTAATAAGCATAGTTTATTTAAAATAGTATGCTGCTTACTGCATTACTGGAGTTAATACTTGGCCATCCTTTCATTACAGCCTTTATCTCTGGATTTATTGAGGAAGAAGTATTATTGGTAGCTGCTGTCGCTACTGGAAACGGTTCGATACCTTTTTACATTATTTTCACTTTTGGCCTTATTGGAACAGTTGCTTCTGACTTGATGTGGTTTCTATTAATACGCATTAAGCCAATTCTTAAGTTCTCAAAAAAGGTGGGAAAAGCAAGGCAGAAAATGGCCGCAAGGACGCCAGTAGGGAATTTTCCTCCCCCGACAGAGCTAAAGTCTTACATCTTTACAAAATTCACTCTCGGTTTAAGAACTTGGGGAATATTTTATTGTGGCGTTCATGGAATGCCTATCAGGAAGTTTCTTCTAAATACAACAATAGCCTCTTTTCTATGGCTGTTAATAATGATCAGCTTGGCCAGATTATTCGGAAGATGGCTTTTCTTTTTCTTTGATTTGACAGAGAGCATAGCAGGAGTGGTATTGTTTATACTTTTAGCGATTGGTTTATGGGTATATTTGACTAAATTATGGATGAAGAAAATCATGAAATCAAAAGTCAATTGAAAACAAATTCCGGCCTGGCAACAATATCTTCTTCATCTGTTTTTCTAGCTATCTCAATAAATCTTTCTCCTGAAAAAATAGAGAATATTTCTTCTTCAGGCAGTTTTAATTTATCTTGTTTCATCAAAGGCTTTCCATCTAATAATGATTTGACTAAATCATCTTTTATCTGCACAGTAGGAAGTACTTTCCTAATTATATCTTCAGCAGGAATCAATATTTTTCTTAAGGGTTCTTCATCTCCGTTCTCGTAAGCCATAACAGCTTTCTCAAAATCATATAGATTGACTAGATTTTCTTCTTTGAATATTCCTGCTTGGGTTCTCCTTAATTCTAACATATGCGCCCCGCCTATTTTTTCCCCTAAATCTGAACATAATTTTCTGATGTAAGTCCCTGCCTGCACTTCTGAGATAAATAAAACATCTTTCCCGTCCTTCTCGATTATCTCAAATTCTTTCACTTCTCTAACACGTTCAGCCCTTTTTACTCTCGACCTTATCGGAGGCAATTGCGTAATCTTCCCTTTAAGTCTTTCCATCTCTTTTTTTAGGACTTCTAAAGAAACATCTTTATGGAGTCTCATTATTCCTACATAGGTTTTATCCCTGTGCATAAGATATTCATTAAGTCTGCACGCCCTATTCAAAGCGACAGGAAGTACTCCAGTTACAGCAGGGTCTAAAGTTCCGAAGTGGCTTGTCTTTTTTAATCCGAGAGATTTTTTTACAAACTGTGAAATTGTGAAGCTTGTCGGTCCTGTAGGCTTGTCTATATTTATTATTGAGAACTGCAATAATTCTTGTATTGGTTTCATCATATTTCTCCTCTAAGATAGGCTAATCTTTTCTTCTCAGGGAATTTCTCTATAGCATATCTTAACATTGTCCTGGGCATTTTCTTGTAATGCTTTTTTAAGAAATTTTCTTCTGCTTCCAGATCTCTCTTTCCTATTTCTCTTAACATCCATCCAGTAGCTTTATGGATCAAGTCGTGCTTATCCTCTAATAATATCTCTGATATTTTTAATGTGTCCTCAAATTCCTTTTGCTTTATGAAATAGAATGTAGCTATAATGGATATTCTTTTTTCCCATAAGTCTTTTGATTTAGCTAGTTTATACAATAATGACCTGTCTTTGTCAAACAGATAGCTTCCAATAATCTTATCAGCAGAGGTATCTACTAAGTCCCAATTATTGATATACTTCATATTTTTCAAATAAAAATCAAATATCTTTTTTTTATCTTCTTTATTATTTTCATACTTCTCAATAAGGATAAATAATGCAATTAGCCTTTCTTCGTGGAACTTTGAGCTTAAATGTTTCTCAAGATCCTTCAATTTAATATCTAAAAATTCTTTCGCTATTTTCCTTGACTCTGGAACAGTCAATCCTAAAAAAATATCCCCTTCCCCGTAATGGCCTTCTCCTATTTTAAAGAATCTCTGATAAATCAATGCCTTCTCTGGATTAGCCATTTCCTTGAGCTTAGCTGTCAAATCCATAGGTTTTATAAAATACGATGGCTTTTATTCCTTATGGCAAAGAAAAGATTCCCTACGTTTTGGGTTATAATATTGATAGCAGGAATAATATGGTTCCTTTCTGAATTAGGCTATGTCAATTTTAATGTCCCATGGCTTCCTTTGATAGTTGTGATAATAGCACTTGGGGCGATTTTGAACAGATTGAATAATTAATTTTTCACGTCTAATTGCGTAGTTCGCAATTAGTAAGGCTATTTTGAACAGATTGAATAACTGATATTTCCTAAAATATAAAAACTCTTCAAATTATTTGTAAATATGTCTAATAAAGCAAAGGGGTCGAAAGCTGAGCGTGAGCTATTAAAGATTTTCACAGAGAATGGCTGGAGGGCAGCAAGAGTGGCAGGCTCAGGAGTTAATGATGATTCTCCCTGCGATCTAATAGCCGGAAAAATGGGAAAGAAAGGCTACACTATAGAAGCCAAGTCTAGCAAAAGCAAATACATCTACATAACAAAAGAGCAGATAAGTGATTTTATGGTATTCTCTGACATGATAGGCTTAGACCCGGTAATTGCGGTACGCTTTAATAGGGAAGGATGGATATTCGTTCATCCAAACCACCTTCAAGATTCAGGAAAGAACTGGGTAATATCCTTGAACAAAGCAAAAGAGAACGGCCTGAAATTCAGCCAGTTTTTTGAGTGTTAGATTTTCTAGCAGCTTTTTCTGATCTAACTTCTCTTATCGCTTCTTCAATATCCTTTCTAGTTATTCCCCTTTTCTTAGCATGTTCTTGCGTTCGCTTAAAAACCTCTTCAAACTTTTTACTTTCAGAGAGATTGATTTTTGAACCCATATAAAGTTGAGGAATTTTAATTATTTATATCTATGTAACTCTCTCATTTATGCAACTCTTCCATTTCTGGGAATTTTATTGATATACTCTTTTGATCAAGATCTTCTATGGATCAAAAAAAGATTTTAGGCGCAGCAGCTATCCTGTCATTAATAGGAATAGGGTCATTGATCTACTCTAGAAGATGCCCTCAGGACCAATCCCTTGAGCAAGTCCTGGATTACATAGACCAAAATCCCTATCATAATGAGACTATCCTGAACTACGTCATGAATAATTCAGATAATGTCTTTTCTGCAAGAACTTACCAAAGCGCTGCAGAATTAACAGAAGCAGGCATGGATAAATATCCAGAAAGTCTAAGGCTTCAAGCAATAGAAATAAGCAGAAGAACACTAGATTATAATCCGGATGATTTCATAAATCAGCTAAATCCAGGAGAGATGGCTAGTATTCTTGACAGTTATGTAAAAACAAAGGTAAAAGAAAACGCTGTAGGGACCCTGTATGTTCTAGAGAATGTGCTTGATAATCTGAATAACTCTGACGAATTCAGATCCTTGGATCATTCTTTAGGAAACGCACTAATTGATTTGAGGCAGAGGGTTAGAGTATTTATACGAGGTGAAGAATGCATAGACTAATCAAGACCACCTTTAGGGTTCTTAGTTATAAAGCTGCTTTTCTAACAGGAATCTACGTAGGGATATTAATATCTGATAATGGATCAGAAAGACCTTCTAAATATAATCTTCTTGAAAATAGGGTCGACCAGATTGATGCCAGGCTGGAATATTTAGAGACCAGGAGGCAAAATGGAAGGTGATTATTCTCCAAAAGAACTCATTGAAGACATTAGGAGATCAAGAGAATCAGGCAATAATCTAATCAAGTCGCAAAATTGCAGGATTGAACCTGGCTTAAGCTTAGGAGAAATCCAACAAAGGCTAAGTGATTTGCCAAAGTATAACAAGAAAATTGAGACATCCATAAAGCTTGAGATATTAGGCAGGCAAACAGGATTAGTTAGCAAGGTTATTCATTATGCAAGATCTATGCTTGAAGATGAAGTCAGGCCTGCAGATAATCTTATCTCTGAACAGATATCAAGGATAGAGATAGTAACAAGGGATATCAATGCTTACTCAAGAAATATTCAAGACAACGTAAAGAGCCTTGAATCAAGATATAATGAAACCCTTATTGTCTTATTAGCTAAACATAAAGAATCAGAGAGTCTTGCAAGAGAGCTTAGGGAAGGAAGGGAGATTATTGCTTCCCATGAATTTGCAGAAGATTCAATAGAGGGCAGGATAAGTCAGGCTATTAAGCAAAGAAATGCAAGAAAAAAGGTAACTTCAAGCATTAATAAGATCAGGTTGAATGAACGTGCTATAAGTTTGCTTAAAAATGAATTGCCTATCCTTGATAGCTTAAGTGGGATTGCAGAGGCTTATTCTTTCACGTTAAATGAGATTACTCAGGAGGCTGATATGATGAGGGAACATCTCGAGGTAGTGTCATCAGTCTATCTCCAGATGATGAGGGCTCAAAGAGTTAATATCAGTCTTGTAAAAGAGATAAGAAAGCTGTTCAATTACACAAATAATATCAGCAGGGCTCTTCATTACGGAGCCACAGAGATAATCCAAAGGGCAAATGAAAGTTCTTTGATAGAGAGGTCTTATTCAACAAATGCTTCCCAATTGACATCTGCTTTAGATAAAATAGAGGAAGCTACCTTTGCGGCCTTCGGGAATCTGGAAAGCAGGATTATCAAATATTCATCAGATGAAAGGAGGTTGCAAGGAAATGAATAAGCCAATTGTTAAACTTGGGGTCAATGATTCATCAAACATAACGATTGAGAAGAGCTTGACACAAAGGAATATTGACGGGTCCTTTAAGGATCTTCTGGATTATATAACTGATCCGAGAGAAGATGAATTAAATCCTTCATATGCTTACGATGAAGAAAGGAGAAGGCTTGCAGAAAGGATAAAGCTATGGATGAGGGAGATGAACTCTTCTGCCGCAGATAGGGCTGCGTTTAATCTCTATTACAGGGACGATCAAGGAAATCTATCGGATCCATTAATGCTTGAAGCAAGAGTAGGTGATCACATTGGAAGGATTCTAAAACCTGGCAGGATGCAGACCGAGCGAGGGATGACAGAGTATCAACAAGCAGATCTGGTTTTCCAGTATAGTCCAAGCGGGGGGAGATAAATATGGGGGAAAAATCAAGGATTGAGCAGCTTCTTGAAAGGCAAAATCCAGCTGCTGCTGACGTCCTCGAGATTAGTATCCCCACAATAAAGAAT
Source organism: Candidatus Woesearchaeota archaeon (assembly GCA_964578845.1). Taxonomy (GTDB): domain Archaea; phylum Nanobdellota; class Nanobdellia; order Pacearchaeales; family GW2011-AR1; genus CAZOEF01. The sequence goes on along the minus strand of CAZOEF010000001.1, from coordinate 241,074 downwards.
CTAGATAAGCCTACTTTGTTAGATTCTTACTCTAATAACCGAGATATTTTTTTATTTGATTGTGACAAACTTTATGTTTTAGGTTTTATATCAAATGTATCGAGCAATTATCTGCTATTTAAAGGGCGGAAATTTTCACTTGAAGAGTCAGAGGATGTTCCAAATTTAGAAAGGGAGTTCTATAAGAGAAATGAGGGAAATATTTCAGATTATAGGAATAGTGTAATTTCTGATCTTAGAAAGAGACAAGAATCCTTAGGTTCCTCCTCTATTGAGGAAAGTTCATTTTCGATTCCAAGGTTTATCACAGAGGAAATAATTCCATTATATTGCGGAGAGAAAGAAAATCCAATGATTAGCTTTGATGAGTTAAGAAATTCTTTGGAGCTGGAGCAGGACACAAGTGTGAGAAAATTGAGCTTTGTTAATGGAATGTCTTGTTTTTCTAGGACAATAGGGGCTATCTCAGATAGCCAGCAACTTAATATACAGTCACTAGTAGGATTTAATAGGACTTTGTTTTATCTTGATTCCAGTTTACCAGGCTCAAGGCTTGAAGATGCAAAACCTCTCTGTACATTCGATGAATTAAACGAGCAGTATCTTTCATTTTTGCGGCAAAATGTTTCTTTTATCATCTCGGAAAGATTAAGGTCAGGGATTATCTCTATCCAGGGAAATGAAAGAATAAAGGCACAAAGAAATATTCAGAAAATAGACATAGGTTATAGGGAATTATCAGTAAATACTTGCGAGATCTTCAGAGTTCTTCCTCCATTTATTGTAAAGAAACGTGGAAATTATTATGCGTTTCCACAGGCAAAAATTTGCACAAAGATAATGAGAAGTGGAGACTCTCTCAAATTCCAGCTCCCCGGATATATTAGTGGAGAATATCATCATCCTTTTTGTTATAAAGTAGTTGATAATGAAACTCCTGTTTGCCATGGAAGCATAAACTGGAATATATTCGGGATGTATCCAGTCAATTCTAATTATGTAAACATATCTAATCTTAGATCCGGGCATTTTGCTCAGCAAGTACTGACAGTGCTTAGCGGCCTAGAATCAATATTAACAAGAGGGCTGTCTGCAAGAACTTTTCAGCCGGTAAAGTGCTTGGAACCAAATGAGTTCTCAAAAGAATTAATCACTAAATCAGAGGCAATGAGACTCAAGAACAGGGTTCTGATATATGATAATGACCTGACTTCTGCGCACACTCAATATTACACATGACAAAAAATTTAGAGGCATCCTTAATACAGCAATCGAGGCAAGTCTTAGCCTGGGGCAGGGAAAATCAGGAGAAAATATTTAACACCAAGGCATTAATAATCGGGGCAGGACTTCTTGGGCAAATGGTCCTCGGATGCCTTTCAGGCCTAGGAATTGGTGAGATATATATTATTGATGATAAGAGATCGTCTCCTGAAAATAAAGATTTCCTTTTTCCTTCTTTGCCTTTTGAGGGAATTAGAAAAATAGACAGGATAGTCTCCCTGGCAAGGGAAATAAATCCCTCATTAAACATAAACGGATACCATTCAAAATTGTCTGCTTCATTATTAGACTATATAGGGTTTGAACCAGATATTATTATAGATGCACAGAACTCTCCCATAGACAGGGAGATATCCTTGGATTATGCTATCTCCAGAAGAAAAAGATTTATTTCAGCTTTTTACAACTGTTTTAAGTCTGTAACTTCTGTCCTCAATCAAGACTGCTCAAATATTGAGGAGCTATTAGATGATGGTGAGATTACAAGGGAAGCCTCAGGAATTGGCAGCATTCCTGCAGGGGTAAGTGCAGGAATAATTGTTGATGAAGTCAGAAAGAGCATTTTTAGCATGAATGGTCTGGATTCACCACTTGTGTCAAGAGTAGTCTATAATATGGGTTCATCATCAAGGGATAAGCTGCCTTCAGATATTTCTATTTCTGCAGATCTTGAGAAAAGAGTGCTCATAGGTGGGGCCGGAGCACTGGGAAATTATGTGGCTATGAATTTGGCACTTTCAGGTTTTGATCATATTGATATCATAGATAATGACAATATAGAGGATCACAATCTGGCAAGGCAGATACTGCTTTACGGCAAGGCAGGTCAGCCAAAATCCTCTGTTCTGTTGCAAAGAATAAAAGAGTTCAGTAATGTCAAAGGCAGTGCATTTATTCGAATGATAGATGAGTCCTCAAAGGATCTCTTCGAGAATAATAAATATGATCTGGTTATGGGATGTTTCGATAACCAGGAAGCTAGATATGTCTTAAGCGAATTAGCCCTTAAATTCAGAATACCTTATATAGATGCAGGAACTTCTCCTACCATGGGAACAGTGTCAATATTTGTCCCTGGACAGACAAGCTGCATTGCCTGCAAAAAAGGTCTGAAAAGAATTAAAAAGAGAAATTCCTGTGCTGAAGCGCTTCCAAGCGTAGTTACCCCCAATATAATAGCTGGAAGTCTTGCAAGTGCTGAAGCTATTCATCTTTTCAATAATACTCCTCTTAAGGAAAGAATTGTTTTTGATTCAACTTCTGAAAGGAGGATTTACTCAACACCTGAAAACCCTTCCAGAAATGGGTGCCCTTGTTACTATGATGCTTCCACAAGAGACTAGAGAGAATATTTTTTTCGAAAAATTAGGGTATTCCCCAGATGAGATAGAAGACTTTAGGGCAAAGTTTACTCCCGAAGAAAGGGAATTATATATGAAGGGTTATCATAGGCTTTCTGCTGAGGAAAAGACAGTTTACAATCGCGCCATGATCAGAGTGCAAAGTATAGCCGAAAGCGACTCTGAATATGTCAGGAGAAGAGATGAAAGAATAATCGAGATACTGAGAAGAGGATTCAGGGTAGATTTATTAAATAGATTTAGGAGTGATCCGCAGTACACAGAGATAAAAATAACTCAGCCTGCATTTGACAAGGTCAAGCTCATAGCAGCCAGGATGTGCGAATTGTCTAATGATCCTGATGAGATTTATATGCATTTGTTAACTGGTTTAGATGATAACGACCATGTTGTAAGAGATGCTTATATCCCTTTTCAGACAGTAAACCCTTCACATTGTGATATTATCCCTGAAAAGGATCATGAAGACCGTAGCATGATATCCTCGAGAAGGAAAAAAATAATCGGCTGGGCACATTCCCATGGATTACATGCATTATTCCATTCACCCGATGATCGTCTTAACTTAAAGCGCCTTCCTTTTCTTTATGGAGAGAGGAGGACTATCTTTTTAGATACTTATTCATCAGCAAATCCCCAAAAGTTTGATATTTATTTATTACCCAGCGTAATTGTCAATAAAAGGGGAGATAATCCCTCTTTGGCAATATCTATAGAATATTGCGATTTTCCTGAGTTTACACCCCATATCCATATTAATGAAAGGCCTACATTAAGGGTAATAGGCGAACAGTCCAGTGATATTGATATTGGTGAAATAGACAGGGATATTCTTCAGAGAGTCAGGAATAGGGGAGGATTTAAGGAGAGCCTGCCTGAAGATTCAGATGAAGTGGACTATGAGGCTCTTGATTTAGTTGAATTGCTGAAAGAGGTATTCAGAAATAAACACAGGATTAATTCTTTGGAGGATAGAGTCTCTAGGCTTGAAGGTTTCATTAATTAATCTTAGTAATCCCCATGTTTAGCATAACTTTCTTGTTTGATTTCTTCCATACATCCAAATAAGACTTAGCGTCAAATTTAATTTTTATCTTTGCGTGTATATAGTTGTTTTTTTCATAAGTATTCATATGCTCTTTCTTGAATTTATTAACATATTTTTTCATATGCAATGGAGGCCCTATCCTGATAATCTCTTTTCTTGACCTAAGTATCAAATATAGGTCAGCACTGTTCATTCCCCCATATTCGAATTCGTCTTTAAGAACAGTAAAGTAGTTATCAAATTCTTTGATCAAAAACTCTGAGAATTTTCTTAATTTAGTTCCCGCAATATCCCCTGCCTGCTTGTCTGTTTCTAAAACCAGGTGTAAGAATTCAGCTTTTTTCTTTTTAGCCTCTTTCTCTAGTTTTTCTTTATCTATTTCTTCCTTGATAAAGAATTTCCTGTTTGGTCTTTTTAAGAAGCCTTTAGCAGATTTTTGGAATTTTTTGAAAGTTTCCTTGCTTAATGATGCCAAAGCATTTCTTTCTTTGTTTGTAGGATCTACCAATATTATAGGGCTGTGCAATTTCGCCTCGTTCATCTCGAAAAAAACTTCATTTTTCTTGTAATGCTTCTCTATGTCAATGACTGACCTTTCACCGTCTTTGATTTTAGAAAGCTCCTTGATCATTTTCTCAAATTTTTTATAGTGTATTATTAAGCATTCTAATGAATATCCTGAGAATCCTTGGACATAACTCTCAGCTCCGTAGACTCTCTGAGCCTGGAAGAATTTCTTGGCAAGCATTATCTCTTTTTCAAGCCCCTTTGCCTTTCTTTTTATATAAGAAACGTGGAAATAGCTCATATCAGTGACATTTCTTGCTTCAGAAGGTTTCTTTATCCTAGTAACTGGAATCACCTCAAAATATACTTCATCGCTTCCAGGGTAAACTCTAAAATAATCCCTGCTTCCGTGTAGTCTTTCTATTCTATATCCTAAATGATAGCATATTTTGTGTAAACACTTTTCTAATAGGTCAGAGATATTGTCATACCTCCAGTCAAACCTAGCAAATATATCTACATCGTACTTGCTTTCTCGTAGAACTGTTCCTTTTGCAAAACTCCCTCCGATAAAAGTCTGCACGTTAAGCCCTGACGATCTTAATTCCTTATCTAATTGCGAAATAAAATCCTTAGCCTTTTTCTCCACGTCTTTAATAACAGAAGAATCAGGAGTTATAAGTTTCATCTCCTCTTTTATAACTTGCTTGACCTTATCCATTATTTATTAAAGAAATCGTATTTTTTAAAGGTAAGTTTATTTCCTGAGACAAGTTGGAGAACATACTACTTTGACACCTTTGTCTGACCTATATCCCATTATGTCCCAAGTATAACTATTCTCATTGTCAGGAGGTATTACTTGGCACCCTCCTCCTCCGCCTTCAGGACCTATTGGAAAAGCCACATCCTCATCATCATTTAATTCAATCTGGGAAAGAGCACAAAAGACCTGATTAGAAATAACTGCTGAAGCTTCTCCCCTCTCATCCTCATCTCCAAAAACAGGGTTATTAGCATTATTATCATCTCTCAAGAGAATCTGGGCAGGCTGAGACGATGCATTAACAAATAGTCCTTCATTGATGGCTCTTTGCAGATCCAAATTATTACCTCTTATATTAACGTTGATCTGTGAACTAGTATGTCCCGGAACAGGAGCATTTATTACTTGAGCTGCAACAAAGACTAAACTTGCTATAACTATTCCACCTAGAATCAGAAACAGGTTCTTCTTAGAAACATTGATTTCAAGTTCCATTTTAAGGGTTTATCTGTCTTTCAATACAGACTGCTCCACAAACTACTCTTGTAGTAATATCAGACCTATATGCCTTTATTTTCCAGGTACTTGATTCCTGATAAACCTGGCATCCGCCTCCACCACCCTCATTCGGAGAATCCCCGTCATTTATCTCAACGTGATCTAAAGCACAGAAGGAGTACTGGCCAACTATATTCTGGATAACTTCTCTATCAGCAGTATCTCCTGAACCTCCTGTAATAACTTCTCCATCATAAGGCACTCCCGACATTAAAATAATTTCATTTTTATCCGCTGCCTCTCCAACAAAATCTCCCGCATCAATTGCTTCCTGCAAGGTCTTTACATCTCCTCTTGTCTCAACATTTATCTGGTTTCCAGTATGTCCAGGGTTTTGGGCTATGACAAATACTGCTCCGGCCAATAGTAGCATTATTCCCAAGAACAAGAAAGTATATTTCTTAGTAATGTTCACCTTTATTTTCATATTGATTTAAACAGAATTTTATTTAAATACCTTTCTCTAATAGTTAGTCAGAAGATAAGTTTATTTCTATTGGCATAGACAAATCCAAGATGTTTTAGAACTCTCTTCAAAATCTCCTCTTTTGCCCTTTTTTTGAATGCTACAATCCCAATACTTTTGACTTCATTCGTCTTTTCATCTCTTGTAATTAATACTTCTTCAGAACCCAACTGTTCGATGTACTCCGTTTCAGGGGCTGCTCCAAAAGATACTTCTAATAATCCCCCTTCATCATAGCATATATCGATTGCTTCTTTCATTTTATTCTGCGCACAATGGACGAATCCCGTTTTAAGGATAATCCTAAAAATATAACTATTCCACTTTTATCTGCGAATGGAGGTCTATGATGTATTTACCATCCTCTAATTTATAGATAAGTGGCCTTTTCTTGCTCAACAGGTTCTGTATATCCAAAAGATATTTACCAGGCCTTAATATTTTGACGCTCTCAAAATCCAGTATTACAGGGGCTTCATCATCCTCAATTCTAGCAATATCTCTTACATCTTCCTCTATCTGCTTTTTATCTGCAGGGCTTAGGTCAATAGTCAGATCCTCTTTGTCTTCAGTTATTTTCTTCAGTTTCTCCTCAGTAAGATAAAAGAAGAATCTTCCTCTGCATTTAGAGCACCCTTTAAGTATCTCCTCAGCTCCGTCGCTATAAATCTCAGAACAATGAACGCATCTGTGTGGCATGTTTTACAAAAAATAGGTGAGTTAATAAATATTTAGTTGTATCCATCACTTCTTTCATCAGTGTCTTCCCTTTCAATAATTTTGATAAGTGCATAACTAGCTAGATCATCAGCAAGGTTTGGGGTAGATGCAGGAAATAATCCTAATGTGCCAGCTATGATGATTTTTCCAAGGCCCTTTATTTTTCCTGGTTCGTAATCATCATTTCTTGTTTCATATATCATTCAAGCAATACTTCTATCTTCTTAGGATCTCTCTTTATTTCTTTTACTACTGAAGCAGGACCTATGACTGTCAAGGCATTATTGTCGCCGATCAATCTTTTAGCTATTCCCCTTTTAACCTTAAACATAAAAGTCAAATCTTTGGAATCAGGCTCAATCACCGCTAATTCAATCCCTTTGAAGTTCTTGACATGATCGACCATGACCATGGTATCCTCAATCAATCTTATCTCCTCTTCAGGTCTTAATCTTCCCTGTAATATCACTACCCTATTTCCTAAGACTATCTTTAGTATTTTCTTCACCCTGTCAGTTATAGACAGGCCTTGTATCTCTGAGAAAGGCATTATATGCAGCCCAAGTCCATTGATTTTTCCTCTTTTCATTTTTTAATAATATTATCCATATTTATTTAAACTTTTTTTGTCAGCCTAAACAACGCCTCATAAAATTCATCCATATTAGTGGCTTTTTTGGCTGAAATTCCTACAACTTCATATTCAGGAAATGCAGCCTCTACTTTCTTTACATCTGATTTCTTCAAGTCAACTTTATTTGCTACAATCAGTACAGGTATTTTTCTTGCCAAAAGATTTCCTATAATTGTCACGTTGACCTGCGAATAAGGGTTTTCAGAAGAGTCCAATACTACAATGACTGCATCCATATCATCTAGCCATTTTATCGCATCTATTATTCCTTGTGTAGCTTCTTTAGCCCTTTTCTTAGCATCCTGTTTTTTGACTCCGTGCTGAAGAAATTCTTCATAATCAATTTTTGTCGCAATTCCAGGAGTATCGATGATCTTGAACATCATCTTCTTTCCTTTATAGTCTATCTCGACCTTTTCCTTGAATTGAACATTCCTTGTCTCGTGGGGGACTTCGCTAACACTTCCTATTTCTTCCCCCGTCCAGTCCTTGCATAATATATTGGCCAAGCTTGTCTTTCCAGCGTTCGGAGGCCCATAGAAACCAATCTTTAGGTCATCTCTTTTCTTGAAAAGATTTCTCCAGACTCTTTTTGAAAAATCACGTATGATTCTGATCATGCTTATTTAGAAATTCGGTCTTTTAATAAACCTTGCGTCTACTTGTCCTCCCTGTCTCTTCGCAATCTCTCTCTTCACTTTCTTGTTCTCAGCGAACTTGAATATAGGTATTTCAAACATTCCGACCCTCTTGCCGTCAATCTTCTTAAGGGCATAGCTTATTCTTTCCCCGCTCCATCCTGCTTCATTTAGTTTGTCTTTTATCTGTCCGTTATTTAGCCCTTGTTTTCTTGCATTATAGATAAAGTTGATTAGATTGTACAGGTCATTTTTATTCTTGAACAGGTGATTTTCATAATTTTTCTTATACCATTCTTGTAATATGATATATGCAACTAACGCTGCAAATAGCAAGACTGCTATCCACACAAAGAACCACGGCCATCTTCCTGCCGAGCAGTCAGCAGGGCAATTGTTTTTGGTTTCATCAGGATCACAGATATTATTATAATTGCATTCAGAGAAATCAATATCAAATTCTCCAAGATTCTGTATAACAGGGGATATATATGCTCCAAGATCATCAGGGGAGAAATCATCAAATATAACAAACTCTATTATCTTGTTTGTCTGGCCTGTAGGTATTGGGAACGATGTTGACCCTGAAATAGTATCCTGATTATAATTTTCCTTGAAATCTCCGTTAGAGCTGATATCATATGCCACTATGAGGTTACTCTGCTCAGCCACGCTCTTTACAGGGTTAGTCTCAATCTTGAAAACAGTCGCTAATGTCTCTGTGCTGTCATCATAGACAGCTTCTATTTTTTCATAGGTCACTTTAGCGTCCAGGTTTTCGCTCATCCATCCTCCTATCTGACCTTTCAATGCTTCCTGGTCAGAGACTTGGTCAGAGCTTATTTCTTCAATAGTCCCAACATTAATATTATCAAATCCTATCAATAGGGGGATGTCATCTCCTTTCTCTCCTTTATGGATGCCCTTAGGGACCTTGAAATCAATCAAGCTTCTCATTATATTCTGGAAATCATCATCATCTGTTGCATTGCGATAATCTCTTTCAAATCCTGTCAATGATTCATTTAGAGAAGCCACATCTATCTGTGCCTTGATCGGAGCCCTAAGCCAGCTTGTCAAATTGTTTACTGACTTATCAAAATCATTTAGCCTTTTCCTGTAATCAGCAAGAGTTATGTTTGCTATTTCCTGTGCATCACCTACTGTGACATTGAATGTTTTTGTTGTGCTGGTCCCATCGCTTCTTGTCACGCTTACTTCAAGCCCAAAACTTCCTTCTTGTGTGTACCTATGGGATATTTCTTTTCCGTTCACGCTCTGCTCAGCGCTTCCATCACCAAAGTCCCAAACAGACCTGGTGATATTCCCTCTGGCATCTATTTTGAACAATGAATTCTGTCCAAAGCCGACAATTCGAGGGGAGACTGAAAAATCAAAGCTTTCTGCAATACTGATGTCTTCCTCAAACACTTTATGCCCGTCAATAAATAGCTCAAACTCATCCTCATCAGAGCCTATAGGAATGACAAAATCAGCATGCTCAAGGTCTATCTCAATCTCATCAGATTCAATTGTCGATGGCTCAAGGTCCACCTCATAAATCCTGTCATTGCTAATATCCGTTCCATCAGAATCATAGCTGAATAGTACATTGTTGAAAGTAATTGTCTGCGGCTGCCCAAAAATACTTACAGGTATAACGCAGCTTGAGTCCTGGCAGTCTTTGTCGTAATTGTTCCTTATGTAATCATCAGCATACGATGCCAATGTCTGCCCAAATACTGAGTCGAAAAGATCATCATTTACATTGATCTGTTTGTCAAGGCTGCTGAATGAATCAAATTCCAGCGCCTGCGCAAATATCTCATAGTCCCTGTTCAGCTCAGAATTGAACAAATGGGGTGTGCCGCAGGTTTCTCCAGAGGTTTCAGTGTGTAAAGAATAGTCAGTGCTTGAGCTTGCTTCTATACATACAAAATATTTTTCCTGTTCAGGAGAGTTATATGCAATGTTGCATGAAACGTCTCCTACTTCAAGGGTTGCTGTAGGCAATGTGCATTCACCTAGAATGTTTTTTTCTTCATCATAAAGCTTCATTTTTATCTCAGGGTTTCCTGTTCCCTTTGTGATTTTTGCTCCTACTTTAAAGGCAGGGGCTGAAGGCAATTCTATCTGTTGGCAGTACATATCAGGGCCAATACTGGCATCACTTAATGAAGCAGAAGGATTGAAGCATCCATAAGATTTTGTTGCACAAGTGTTTTCTGTATAGAGATTATTTATAATATAATTCTCATTTGCATTAAGCACATCAATGTTTAGCTGCCTGTTGCATGATGGTCCGATATCACTAATAAGGGAAAATCCTACCTCATTGATCTCGACATTCGGGCCGCTTGCTTCAAAGCCTATCAATCTCTCTTCATCTTGCAGTGTGATCTGGTTTATTTCATCACCTAAAGTATAGTCAGGCTGGCAATTGTTCAGGGAACAATTAAATTCATCTCCTTCTTCAAAGCCGTTTGCTTCTAGCAGCTCGATTAGAGTTATGTTTCCCCCAAAATTGCTGCTGACTATAGAATCCGCATTCACTCCATCAAGCGAGAGATTTACTTTCCCCCTTATTTTTTCTCCTGCAGAATAGCTTGTCACAATATCATTGTCTTCATAATCTACTCCTGGAGCAGAAAACGCTACCACAGGGCTTTGCTCAACATTAGACTTTACACTTTCAAAAGGATAGAACAAAACGCTAGCCAGTACAATGATTGCTAATGATCCTATAATAATTCCTGTTTTTCTTCTCATTCTTTTTTGTTAGTATAATGCAGGCCTAAATATATTAAGAATATCACCATCAGCGCTGATATGAACTGTATATAATCAAAGAATCCAAGCTCATAGTTTAATCTCCCGCAGGGCACTGTTGTTTTTCTATCTACACACTCGGCTTGATCATCAGTAATATCGCAAGTAGCTCCGTTTGAGTCATATATAGCTTCTACACTGTATTCTATAAATCCATTAACGCATTCCGCTGTATCTGCATTCAATGTCCTTACAGCACAGCTTCCGTAAGTGCAATCATTATCAATGCTATTTCTGGTTCTAACAAGTTTGCATTCCCCGTTATCGCCCTCATCCTCATCCCATTCACATGCGCACTCGTTCAATACACCGTTTTCGTATTGCCCACATTTAAGATCATCGAAAGATGGATCATTAATAGCACTATTTGGATCTGCAAACCTGTAATCATCATCATTACAATCATCCTCAGTGATATAGTCCCCACATTGATTATAGTCTTCAGTTGTTGTAGTAGGCAAGCATTTGTAATTTCCATCACCTGAATCAAGGCACTCGTGTCCTGCAATGCAGCAGTCATCATTATTTCCTGCAACAGCATCTGGTCCTTTGCATGCGTTATTCGCTTCAGTTGTTTTTAACGTAGTCCCGTCACTCTGTATGGCTTCTCTTCCTCCCTGTATGCATTGCCCTAATGTGAATACTCTGCTAGTTGATTCTATCGCTTCATCTGCGCCGCCAACATTATATTTCAAAGTCAAGTCTATTCTCTTGTCATTAAAAGCGTTTGAAGCCCTGCTGAATGGGAATGTTCCTCCTACTTTTCCAGGTGTGGCGGCTATAGTATGGACTACTCTTCCTGCTTCCCTGAATATCCATTCAAAAGTTATCGTGCTCCAGTCTGCAGCACTTGAGCTTGCAGGAGCACTAGCTACAGTCTTGGTTCCAGTACATCCATTCGGAGCGTTCTTTGTTGAAGAAGGGCAATAACCTGCAAGGCACTCGACAGTTGTAGAGCATCCACTTCCTGAAGATTTCACAACAAAACTATCATTTGCTTCAAAATTTATTGAAGGCTGATTCCCTCTCGCAGGAATTATTTCCTGGTGTGTTGGCTCATTGATATAAGACACCATCTCACTTTCTCCTAAGATTACTATAGCTATCTGGCTCTCATTTGTCTGGTCAGCACTGTCTGTGACTCTCAAAGTCACTGCTCTCATTCCGCCTGTTGTGAAAACATGATTAAAGCTTTCGTTTCCGTCAGTGAACTCAACTGATCCATTATGTTCAACAGTCCATAGAAATTCCTTAATAGGAGCATCGATATCATAAGATGCAGAAGTGAAATTTATTTGAGTGTTAGCAAAGTAAATGCCTCTATGCTCAGGAGCCTCAATAATAGCTACAGGTGGAGGATTCGTGTCCTGGTCTCTACATAGTACATTTATTTGGCTGCTAGGTCCTGAAATGACTGATCCTTGATTTGCTACATATCTGAATTCTAATCCTCCTTGATTGCAGTCGCTTAATCCCGATAAACCCTCATTTGTAGGATCATTTGTCAAATCAGAATTAAATGTGTAAGGTTTTCTTATTTTACCTCCTGTCACAATAGCTGTTTGTTCAGTGTCATACTGGTCAGCCTGCTGAAAGCTTTGGCCGCCATTTATTTCTCTAATATCAAAATTAACCTCTCCACCATTTGGAAGATTCGTGCTAGCAACCATATATACAGTCCAGCCTTGATAAATCAAATCATCTGTAGTAAGTCTATTACCTGAGCTGTCTTCCCAGTGCGCGTCAGTTATAGACTCAAATAGCTGTCCTGTCGCAGAGCAGCACAAAGTATATTCATCAGTGAACTGTCCAGCTATATCCAAATGAGCATTTGTCGTGCCTGTTAGATTGACTACTGGTTTAGCATTTGGACCAAAAGCCTCTTCACAAGTGCCATCATCAGAGCTCTTTATAGCACAGGCAAGATCTCCATAACAAGTATAATTATATCCTAAAGTATCTTCTAAGGGATCTTCAGCATGGGCATTGGTATTACCAGATAATCTTAAAACCCTGTTCTCAGGAATTCCATTTCCATTATTATCTACACAAGTATAAGGATTATCAGGATGGTTTTCTCCAAATATATCACTATAACACACATCAATATAACCTAGAGAATTTCCACTAGCTATCTCAGCGTGGGCATTAGTATTACCTGAAATCCTGAATATTACATCATCAGGATCTGCACAAGTTTGAGCATTAACAAAACCACTGAAAGCTATCACTCCAAGAAAAAAGACTAATCCTAACGTAAACCTCTTCATTATTTTGATAGCTCTAGCAACTTTATAAAGCTTATCAGCATTGACGAGAACAATTCAGCCTTTGACAACTGCCAGGGGTTTTAACCTTGCGACAATCTTTCCTATTCCAAGTTCATCACTTACTTTGACAACTTCATTCACATCCTTGTAAGCTTCCGGAGCTTCCTCTAATATTCCTGCTCCGCTCTCAGCCTCAATATAGACTCCATGATCTTCAAGATCTTTCTTGATCTTGTCCAAAGACAGATTATTCTTTGCATAAGTCCTTGACAGTAATCTTCCTGCCCCGTGCGCAGTAGAAGCGAAGGATATCTCAGAAGCTTTCTTAGTTCCTGCTAAAACATATGAATAAGTCCCCATGCTTCCAGGGATGAATATTGGCTGGCCTGCCTTTTGGTATTTTTTAGGCAATTCTTTTCTTCCCGGCCCAAATGACCTTGTAGCTCCCTTCCTATGCACGCAAAGTTTCACTTTCTTTCCTTTAATAGTAAACTCCTCAAATTTTGCTATATTATGCGCAACATCATAGACTAACCTTAATTCAGATCTAGGAAAATGTTTTTTGAACGCTTCCCTGACTTGATGCATTATCAAATGCCTGTTAGTAAATGCAAAATTAGCTGCAGCCCTCATAGCTCCAAGATAATCTTCTCCGAGTTTGCTCTTTATCGGAGCGCACACAAGTTCCCTGTCAGGCAAATTGTCAAAACCGTATTCTTTCTCCATTTTTAATATGTAATCAGAAGCTGTCTGATGCCCTAAGCCTCTGCTTCCGGAATGTATCAATACGCATATCTTGCCCTTTTCCAAACCAAATAATTTAGCTGTCTTCTCATCAAATACTTTTTCAACTTCCTGAATTTCCAGAAAGTGGTTTCCTGCTCCTAATGTACCTAATTGATTCTTGCCCCTGCCTCTCGCTTTTCCGGAAATTTTCGAAGGATCAGCTCCGTCTAAACATCCAGAGTCTTCACAGTTCTCCTTATCTTCCTTGCTTCCATATCCTTTCTCAATAGCCCAGTTAACCCCGTTTTTCAGGACTGCATCAACTTCCTTATCATTAAGCCGAAATTCTCCCCTTACACCAACTCCGGAAGGAATATCTCTCTTGATCTGGTGGGTCAATTCTTTTCTTTTTTTCAGGAATTCCTTTTTAGTAAGGTTAGAAGATAATAATCTCACGCCGCAGTTTGAAACAATGAACCCATTAGCGATAAAATTGTGATTGTCTTCTATATTGAAGTCATATACTTTAAACTTACCCTCTATTTTTTCAATTGACTTGATTTTGTCAAATATTGCCCCGAATCTCTCCAATTCCTCAATTTTTTTATTTTTGAAATGTTCAAAGCTGATAAAATCGAGCTTTATTCTCTGTTTAGCATTCTCATAATGCCTTTCTATAAATCTTTCATTTATTCCACAGACTATCCTTTTGATCTCTTTTAGTGCAAGCCCCCTTTTCTTTAATTCTTTGATCTTGGAAGAAATTTGTCTTCTCCTGGAATTCTCCTCTTTTTTCAGCAGGATATATAAGGAGGCAATATTAGCTAAATCACTTCTCTTTTTATTGTATTCAAATCCAATATTTCTCCAAAGTTTAAGCATATCGTCCTCGCCCTTAATGAACAGTCGAAATCTTCTTGTTCTTTCACCCTTCCTATTAATGTGATCCTCAAAATCAGAAATTTTGGTATTCCTGATTCCAAATTCATCAAGCATCAAGGTCAGATCTATGAGGAATTGCCTGGCATTATCTTTTAAGCATTCTATTTTGTTTTGGTCAATTGTAGGACAGAAGAAACAAGTCTTTGAACTCGCCTTAGGTGTTGAAAGTTCAGCTCCAAAAAAACCGGCAAGAAACAATCTCTTCAAAATTAGACTCCCGTTCTTTATCCATTCTGGAATCTTTATTTCCTGAGATGTCTTGTTTCCAACAGGCATACCTAATTCTGCCAACATTTCATTGAAGCTTTTGGAGTGAATGTGCAATTCATGATTGACAGCTTCAAACGTTTTTTCTCCATATTTAGTTTTTATCTTATGCATTCTTTTCCTTGAGTATATCTCAGATCTAACAGATAATCTTTCAAGGTCTTTTTTGATAGAGTCAAGATCTTCTTTTGTGCCATAAGCAGCAGAACATAACTTGTCCTTAGTTCTATATAGAGTCCCATCGCCAAACATATATCCCAAGATTTTTGCTATTATCGCCTCTTTTTCATCTAACCCATTATTAGATTCTATTCCACTGAAGAGATTGACTGCTAACTCATCTTCTAGACTTAATCCCTCTAGTTTATTCATTCCTTCTTTAGTAAGAAATGGATGTTCAGGACTGGACTTTATCTCAAGTCCAGAGTCTAGTCTTATCTTATATAACCCGTTTACTTCCCTTGACATGAATAAGTTGATTTTCTTATTTTCAATCATCTTTTTTTCCGGGTTTAATGAAGGCAGTGCAAAATTAAATAGGATCTTTTTTATCTTTCTTCCATTATCTTCAATTTCCAATTCACTCTTAAATTGCTCAAAATCCTCAATTTTTAGTGAATTGCCAAATTCTGTCAATATTCTTGAGTCTCCGGTTAAACAATTGATATCATATCCAATCCCTCCGGGAGAGATTATTCCTTTTTTCAGATCAAATGCTGCAACTCCTCCAACGCTGAATCCATAGCCCTGGTGAGCGTCAGGCATTGCCAAGGATTTTTCTACAATTCCTGGAAGCTGGGCAACATTCTTGATCTGTTCAAGAGTCTTATCCAATATTATTTTCTCAACCAGTTTCTCAGAAGCAAGTATTCTTCCAGGCACTAGCATTTTGCCTTCTTTAGGTATCTCATAAATATTTTCAGATATTTTCTTTATCTCAGCCATTTTTATTATAATCAACAGGGGTTTTAATGGTTTGCCATCCAAATATATTTAAACATCTTAAATTATAAAATAAAATGAAGAATTCAAATAAAATCATTCTCGGTGTATTTTTGGCGATTGTTGCAGGAGCTTTAGCATGGTCTATCATGTCCCAGCCATCTGCAAACGTGGAATCTGCTTCTCCAACTGATCTGCCTGGTGAAACAATAGCCCTAGCGACAGTGAATGGGCAGGTGATAACTTCGGATGAATTAAATACTGTCAAATCAGCTTTTGCGCAGCAGGGATTGCAAGTGACAGAGGATCAGGCATTAGATCACTTGATAAATCAGGTCATACTTTCACAGGAAGCTAAAAAAGGCGGATACTATATGGATGATGCCAAGTTCCAGGCAGAGCTAGAGAATCAGCTTTCTCTTCAGGGAGTGACTGTTGACGAATATAAGAATCAGCTTGAATCAGAAGGCATCTCATATGAAAAGAGGATTGAATCAATAAAAGAGCAGCTAGCTATTCAAGAGTATCTTGATGCACAATTTAAGGACTTGCCTATAGCTACTGAACAAGATGCTAAGGAATTGTATGAATCCTATAAACAGCAGTCTCCAGACGGGCTGCCTCCATATGAACAGGTAAAGGACCAGATGCTGCAACTAGCACAAGATCAAAATCAGCAGGAAGCGATTCAAGGATTGATTGAAGGCTTAAAGACTAATGCAGAAATAACTTATTAAATATCAACTACAAACTCCGCTTCCCAGAATTCATTCTTTTTTTCTATGTGCATCTCTGAATAAGTTGCTGCCTTTATATGGTCAAGTTCAGGGTAATTCATTGCCTTATCCCCGAGAATTTCAGCATCTAACTCATTATCATTTATATTGACGATTGCTCTGCTTACTACAAACTCTTCCGCATCAAGCAAATATATCAGCTCATCAATGAACAAGTATAACAAGTGCTCATTATCTTTTCCTTTCAGGAATATTTTTTTACTTAAAACATTTTTTATCTTCTTGCCCCTATTTAAGTAATCAGATATTGCTAATGCAGAATTCTGGAATATCTCATTCAGGCTATTTCCATAGATTTTTAATTTAATATCAGCAGTATGCTCAAGATAATCAAATTTTTTCATTTTTCTAAATGCCCTTTTAATTATATAAATTATCTCAACAAGGCTTAAATATAGCTCCTAACTCTTAAGGTAAATGACAAGCTTAGAATCCCAGCTTAAGGACTGTTGAAGAATCTAATAAAAAGTTGTTGGAAGCAGGTTTTGAGAACAGGGAAGGAAGATATTTCTGCACAAACTGTAATATTCCTGCATTAGAGAGAAATGAGCCAAGGCCATTCCCTTTAGGACTAAGGATGTCAGAAACAAGGCATACTCTCTATTGCACTAGCTGTGAGAGAACTTATCATTCCTAAGCTTGTTTCTCCCAAATAAAAAGCCTTACCTTTGAAGAATCATTATCTGTTAATGTAGAGCTTATTATCCTCTCTCCTGAGTAGACATTACCTTCTGTATAGACGCTCTTCCCGCAAGCGTTTTCAATATCGCATATTTTTATCTCATATTCTAGAGATGCCTCTGGGATCTTTGACCTGACGAATTCATCTACTTCACTTATTTCATTGTTCAGAACAGCGTTTCTTAGTTCAGGATCTCTGGACAATTCCTGAAGGATATCCCTTGCCCTCTCAGAATAATCAACATTTATTTGAGGCCTTGATTGCGTGAAGAATACAAACATCACTGTTATTATTAGTATCACTGCAAAAGTAGCCTCTATTATCCTGAGAAATCCTTTATTGTTCATCTTACCAGACCTTCACTATCAAGTCAGCGAATTCTATTTTTCCATCAGACCTCAATATCTCTATCCTTTCAATATTAGAAGTTACCTCAATCCCCGAAGGAATTTCTAGTTCAGCTTTAATGCTTGTTGCGTCATCAAATAATACTTCAAAGCCAAAATCAACCCTATTAGGAAGATTGAAATCTTTTTTTAATTGCAAGTATTTACTTTCATATGATTCTTTTAACATATTGAACCTTCTTTCACTATAGACCTGTTTAGTGTCTGATGAAGAAATATTATAAGCCCCTTCGGCAAGGATACTTCCTGTTGCTGAATTATCATTTGTGAACTCTTCATTGAATCTGATCACTGCAAAATTTCCTGGAGGATCAAAATAAGCCACCCCGTCTTGAGTGAATGAGTCTATCTCATTCCGGTTTTCATCCTCAACGCTGGCGTTATGCTCGTTTGCAAGGTCGATTCCTATAACTCCATTGCCAGAGGTCACAACAGAATAGCTTTCAATGGTAGCGGTTATGTTGTCTTCTATTTCAAGGAAGGCATATTCTAATGTGGTTTCTAGTGTCCTGTTGGATTGGAAAGGGTTAAAGAAGAAAAAAGCGAATACAAGGAAGCCTATGAACAATACAAATGACAGTACTGTCTCTATGTGGCTCAGGCCTCTCTTTTCCATTATTAAAAAAGCTTAATTCAATTTATATATCTTGCCCACTTCACACTTTGATGAATCAGTTAGTGTCAAAAATAAAAGAAAAAAGGGAATTATCAGATCTTCCGGATTCTTTGGTGAAGGAGGCCTTGAAAGATTACCTTAAGAAAAGAAATATTGACATTCCAAAAAAAGAGAAGCAGCAGAAAATCATAGTCAAGGAAGTCAGGGCAGAATTAAGGAAATATACAGGCAGATTCCAGATAAAATCTCCATTTGAAAAAAGAAAGAAGCTTTTAGAGGAATATAAAATCATTGAATTGCTTAAGACCCATACATCAACAAAAGAGCGTTTGGATGATTATGATAAAATAAAGGAATTAATCTATTCATCAAATCCTAAATCAATATTAGATTTAGGCTGCGGGCTGAACCCTATCGCTATTGCCAAAAACGGAGTGAAATATTATGCTTATGATATAAAGGAAAGCGAATTGAGATTGATTGAATTATATTTCAAAAAGAATAAAATTCAGGGAAAGACCTTCTTTGAAGACATACGGGAGATAGAAGAATTTCCTAAAACAGATATGTGCCTGATATTCAAGACCCTTGATATAATAGAATCAAAAGGGCATAAGAAAGCGATGGAAATCCTACAAAAAATACCTTCTAAAAAAATAATAGTAAGTTTCTCCACTAAAACTCTCTCCGGAAAACCGATGAATTCCCCAAGAAGGCAATGGTTTGAGAATCTTTTAAATGCCTTAAATTACAAGTTTGAAATATTTAAGATAAAGAACGAGATTTTTTATATTATAGAAAAGAAATGATTTAATTTTTATTCCCTTTCTTAATATTAGAAACCCCTAATTTTTTCTTCTTTATTTTATTATAAATTATGAATAATATGCCCATTATAACAACTAAAACTAAGATAATCATTACTAGATTATTTAATTTTCCTTGTGCTAGGTTATTCTCTACAATCTTAAGATATTTATCATTAATATCTCCTGTCACATTATTTGCTTGTTTAGATGCTATCTCTAATTGCGAGATAAATTCAGCTTCATTAATAAATAATGATTCTCCATTGCAACCTTCCCAGTTTGATAAAGTTGTGGTTCTAACAAACTCGTTCTGATTACATTGACAATAAGTGTCTGCAATTGAGTAAGATCTTCCTCCTATTGAGCCCCAAAAAGAATTTTTATAGGATATAGCCATCCATCCTCCCCCTGACTCCTGGCAAATTTCTTTGTTTGCAGGATTAGGTGCGTAGATTTCGATAGCCAATACATTTCCAATTAATAGAAATAAAACAAAGATTAGTACAAATTTTTTCATTATAGAAAAGCCTTAGCTCCAGTGGATATTAAGAATGCTGTGATGCTCAGTACGAAAGAATGTTTTATTCCTGCTTTCACGTTGCCTTCGGCTAGTTTACCCACTGTCAGTCCTGTGAATATCCCCTGCACTATCAATAAATATAGGAAAGGCCTTGCTAATTGTTCAGGGGTTGCTCCGCTTCCTTGGCTTATCTCAGGAAGATTTCCTGAAGTCGGGTCAACACTTATTGAGCTAATAGACCCGATAGAGCCTATTCCAGCAGTCAATGGTAATATCTTGAACTGCATGACTAACATTATTCCGATAAATATGAAGAATATGATATATCCCTGGACAACTAAACTGTAAATCGCTGCCTTCCTCTCCTTCTGCAATTTTTCGACTTGGTACATTGATTTTGCGACAGAGTCTAAAATATGGTCAATCTCCCCGCCAGCACTTTCAGCTTCCCTTATCAAAGTTACTGCTCTTCTTACTGCTGTGCTCCCTATATCCACAGCAAAATTCTCAAATGCTTTTCCAATAGGTATTCCTAAAGATATCTGGTTTGCTAATTTTTGTATGTGCGGGCTTAAATTTCCGAAATTCTTATTTCGCATATTGAGTATGCTCTGCCCTATAGGGTTGCCGCTCTTCACGCTCTCAGCAAGATTTCTTGTGAACTCTAAAAATCTCTCATTCTTATCCTTCTCCATATTGCTTTCAATTATCAGGGTAGCAAGGAAAGGCAATGACACTACTACGACTCCTATGCCTAAAAGAAAGAAGAATATATTGTCTGCCCTGAAGAATAATATATCTACGATTACTACAACTAGTCCGAAGATTATTCCAAGCCAATGGTATTTTTGAAGTCTCATTAGTAACTAGGTTGCTTCATTTTCAGGAATAACAAGAATAAAAAGTTAATAAAAGCGACTATCATTATTATTCCAATAGTCATCTCAGTTATTCCTAATCCTGACTGCAATCCTGAAACAGATATCATTATCAAAAGCATCATCAATATCATCGGGGCAGCTATGACCATGCTGATGTAGATATCCATGAATGATTCAGCAAGTTTTGTAAATTTCTCTCTTTCAAGGCCGTAATCAAATAATAGGCTTTCAGATCTTTTTTCAAAGAAGCTCTTTAGGTCGCCCCCTGAGTTTGTCGTGACACTTATACCGTTGAATAGTTCAGCAAGTTTTGTGCTGGGTGTAGCCATCGCAACATTTCTCAGCGCAGTTGATAAGTCATATCCATAAATATTGGTCTGATTCAAAATCTTTCTTATTTCTGTTCCAACATATTTGTATTCCTTGCTCAGCCCGATTATCTTGAATATCTCATTAGGCTCTATTCCGCTTCCTGAGATTGAGCTCATATGGATAACTACAAACGGCAATTCCTGGTTTATTCTTTTTTCTAAAGATTTCTTTTCAGTAGCAGGATAGAAATAGAATAACACTGCAGTGATCATAGGAATAGCAAAAGCCACCCAGAACCATTTTCCAAAACTAGCCAAATAATTTCCTGAATTTAGTAAAATATACGGAGGGTCAATGCTAAGGCTAAATATGACTAGAAAAGGCACTGCTAATATTCCTAATACAGCAGCTAAACAGATTGTCAGGAAGAGCATAGAAACATAAGTAGTAGTGAGGATGTTCATATTGCTTCTTCGTAGGTCCAGGCTTAAGCTTTTGAAATATCCTTTTTTTATCCATTGCTCTGCTAGCTGCAGGAATAATGAATTTGCCAGCCTTCCATACCAGTTTGTGCTCTTGAATTCATGGGGAGTTTTGTCCTTTTCAGCCTTGTGCTCTCGTATCCTCTTGATGAATTTCTCGCTGATATTCAGCTCCTTGACAAAGTTTTCTTTATCATTTCCTTTTACAAATATTGTCTTGTTCTTGTCTATTTTTACAGCTTCTACTTTTTTCTCCTTGCCTTTTGATTCAGGGAGTTTCTTCGCAAGGGAAATGCCATTAAGTATCTCAGGGACAGAATTATTGACGAATATTATCCTTTTCTTCAGGGAGTTGATCACACCAGCATAAAGCTTCTTTTCTATCAAGTCATTGGCCTGCAGTCCATCTACAAATAATGCAAGCTCTCTAACCATGCTTAGTTCAATATCTAGATTGTTTGAAAGCTCGTCTATCATGCTAACAGCTCATTCACCTTTTTTTGAAGTTCCAGCAGTTCCTTCTTCGCTAAAGCGAGTTTTTCAGCATCCTTTTTCTGGTAATACTCCTTTATCTTGTCGCTTATATCCCTCATTGTGCGAAGCAATTGTGCTAAAAGCAGGACATCCTCTTCTTTCATAAATTAATAGAATTTTTCAGATTTATATAGTTTTATTACTTATCTGAGGGGATTTTATCACCCCATATTTTATCAGGACTTTCTGGGGATCCTTGTAGAATTCATTTACTATCTGCTTCATCTCTTCAAACCCGAATATTTTCTTTTTATATAGATTATATAATAGGTGCGACCTCATTATGAAATCTTTCTGAAGCTCCTGGATAGGGATGCCATGCCTTAATGATATCTTCTCAAGAACCTTGCTTTGCCTTTTAAAATAGAATATATCATCCATAGCATTCCATTTGAAAGGGGTATTTACTAAAGCAGTGCCGTCATTTTTTGTTGATATGATCTCAGTTATCTCCCTTAGTCTTCTTGTCTCCTTGTGCTTGACTATAGCGTGAGTCATTATCGCTACACAGTCTAAAGTGTTGACTAACGTTGGTGATAGTTCAATTGGAGGAGTCTCCAGTCTTCTGATCATAGTGTCTACCGAATCAGCGTGCATCGTGCTGATTGATGGGTGTCCTGAAGCCATTCCCTGGAACAATACGAAAGACTCTTTTCCTCTTACCTCTCCTACAATAACATAATCAGGATTCTGTCTAAATGAGTTCTTTAGCAAATCGAATAAGTCCACTTCTCCCACTCCTCCCCTGCCTATTGATACTCTGGAAACAGCAGGCAGCCAATTATCTCTTGGGAGGTTCAATTCCCTCGTGTCTTCAATAGATACTACTCTTGCTTCAGGAGGTATGAAAAAAGCTATAGCGTTCAGCAAAGTTGTCTTTCCTGAAGCTGTTCCTCCAGCAATAAAAATATTAGACTTGTACTGAACTAAAAGCCAAAAATAAGCCAGCATCTCAGGGCTCAATGTGTTGAACGCTATCAATTGAGTAGGTGTCCAAGGAGTCTTTGTGAATTTTCTTATTGTATAAGTCGGTCCCTTTGATGTAATATCTTCTGTAAAGGTAGCGTTTACCCTGCTTCCATCAGGCAGCGCCCCATCAAGCAATGGAGAAGCATAGGAGACATATTTCCCGGCTTTTTGTGCAAGTTTCTCCACAAAATGCCCCATCTTATCCATATTTTTATAAGTTAAATTAGTCCTGACATTCCTGTAAACCCTATGTACAATATATACAGGAGTGTTGATGCCGTTGCATTCAATATCTTCAATGAAATAGTCCCTTAATAGAGGCTCAACCTCATTCAGCCCGACAAAGTCCCTGTATAGATAATAAAATATTTTTTCATAAGAATGTGGCGATATCTTCAGGTTAAGTTCCCCTATCAATAATTTAGCAGTCTTGTCAATGTATTTTATAAGGCTGTCACTCGTCTTGTCAACAGCGACATTGACATTCAATAATTCATTCATTGCTTCCTCCAGCCTGTCTAACATTTCCTTTTCCTTACTGTCTAGCGGAGGCTCCTCAATATCATACACTATCTCCTCTGTTTTCTGATCCCAGTAAATGTGCGCATTAGCGTATGGGGAAATCAATGAATATCTCACGTTTATTTTTGTCTTGTCCTTCATTTTTGGCAATGCAGGTATTGGAGGATTAGGGTTTATTGTTGGCAGGACAGGGCTAGTTTGTTCAGTATTTTTCATTTTCACCTCTATCCAATAGAAACTCTAAATATTTATTTAAACCTATCTAGTACTAAACTTCCTGTATGTCTATTACTCTTTTTCCATTCAGGAATTCCCTGCTTTCTACTGAGAATCTATATGGGATGCTTGCCTGACTGAAGGTTTTTATCTCTGTTAAGTCAGCTCCTCCAAAAGTAATATTTTGGTTACTATAGTCTAGTACTAATCTAACTGTATGCCTCTTATCGCCTTCGATTGTAGTAACATTTATTTTTCCTATCATTATTGATAAGCCAGGTTCAGAATATAGTGTTCTGCTGTCGAGCATCTCGTAAGTTACTGTTTCTGCCTGAGTATCGAATTGCAATATGCCTCTTTTCATCGTGAATTCAACTATCCTTTTGTTTCCTGGGGCAGCTAAGACTTCATTTACCTTAGAGTCCAGTATAGCTAATGAATCAATAGTCTGGTCTATTATAGCCCTATCTCTCAGCTCATTTATCTTAGGCACAGTTATCGCTAAAACTAATCCTAGGATAGCTAAGCCTATCAATGTATAGATTACTGTTTCAAGCCAGACTTGTCCTCTTTTCATCTTAGAATTTAGGGAAGGTCAATTAGATCGCACGGCCTTAGTTCTATGCTATCCGACAGATCGCATTTATTTCCTGATTCTAAAATCGGGTAAATCTCGATCCTGTCAAATATTCCCTCGGCTATATAAGTCCTGATTCCTCCTCTTTTCGGTACTGTCAGTGTTGTAGCTCCACCTGCGCTTCCATCAAATATCGATATTTTAGGAGTTAATGAGTCCCCGTCAGTATTGTCAATTATATCGATAGCGTCTGATGATCCTCCTGAGATTAAGGCTACGCTAAATCCTTTTATCCTCTCGTCATCAATCCCTATTGAGAATCCAGTTGAATCATCAGCAGAACTATCATCATCGTAACAATTATAGGGAGTTTCTGCAAAATGCAGGTCACTCAAGACTTCAAAGCATTCCTTTCCTTCACCTAAGCTATCTCTAATGAAAGGGATAAGAAAAGATGCGATTATTCCTATTGCGACAATTGTTATCATTATCAATAAGACTACTGCTATAACTGGAGATAACCCTCTTTTATCCATGACCTAAAATACAGAAAGAGCTTTTTATATCTTTTTAGAATACTGAAGCAGTAAAATCATCCCTATCGCTGCAAGTATAAGGGACTCTTCCAGAACTATCTTCTCCTAAAATGATTGGGACTATTACAAGAGTTTCGTCAGGGGTAACATCCAAATTATTAGGTATAGGGATGTGCTGGCTTTGCCCTGAAGAAACTGTTCCCTCAAAAATAAAATCTTCTAAGACTTCCAGGTTCCCAGGGGTATCTCTTCTTATTGAAACTCCATAGACAGGAATCTCGCCCCTATTCGTAATATCTAATTGATATCCATTATCAGTGTCAAACACCCCTACTTCCATATTGACACTATCACAGGACAATTCAACAGCCCTTTCAAATTTCTCAGCCTTCTCGGCAACAAAACTTCTCGCCCAAATGAATATTATTGCAGCTAAAACAATTACTATTGATATTAATAGCACAGTCGCTATGACCGGCGTCACTCCTCTTTTATTCATATTTTTATTCATTTTTGTATGTTTTTATAGTTTGTTAGAGATCACCTGGACAAACTCTATAATATGCTTTGAATCCGGAAGTTCTAACATCATTTCCGGCGCCATTATTGTTTAAGGTAGCATCCATTTTCTTTTTCCATCTACCCTCAGGAGATACTCCTTGCGTAAGACATAATTCTTCCTGATTATCATCGTCTATTTCCGGCAGACCGTTATGTCTGACAGTATTACTATCGTCTTCTTCATATCCTCTGTCATAACCGTAACCTTCATCCCAGATCCATATCTGGCCTAGATTAATATCATCACAACCAGGGTTTGTAACTGAACTTGAGCCAATATCAAAACCCCACCCTTTGTCTTTATCAAAATAGATCCTTGAATTTCCATCGTACCAAGTAATATTCACAGAGGTTGAACCGTCTAAACCCTCTACTGCACCAGTAAAACTCTTCGTGAACGTATTCTCATTAATGAAAGTTCCAAAATAATCACACGCATTGTAAAATTGTACGACATCAAGAGTAGAACCCAAACTAAAGCAGATAGTCCCATCAGTAGCATCTCCGTTTAATTCAACGTCGCATACAGGAGCAGGGTCGGGATCTTGAGTACATGATCCCGCTCCAAAGCCACAATCCCATCCAGACTCATCTTGACACATAACATTGCATCCATCTCCGGAATCTGTATTTCCATCATCGCATTGCTCTCCTGAATCCTGCATTCCATTTCCGCAAGGATTTCCAGGTTGAATAGATCCACTTCCTGAACATATCAATGTCCTCCTGACTACTGCTTTCTCGCACAATGCTGCCTGGTTGTCTTCATAAACAAAAGGCTGGATTTCCAGTATTTTATTTTGATCACTTTCAAATGCACCTTCGTCAAAAGAGAATTTTCTAGTCCATTCTTCTCCAGGGGTCAATCCAAATCCGCCAGGGCCTAGTGTTCCATCAAAGACAGGATCTCCGTTAGGCCGTTCATTTAAGAGTTCCCTGAATATCCTGTTCTCATCACCAAACCTGATGAATGCACCATCTGCAGTAAACAATCCTCTGTTCTTTATTGTAACAGTAACATTATTGCCGGTGCAAGAGGCGCTTTCTATACTGAGGATTACGTCATCCTGGCAGACAACCCTATCAGAAGGCAAATAGTATTTCAGGTAGGCGTAAACAGCAATGCTAAGGCTGATAGCCAGAACTATCAATAACACATATCCTAACATTATGCTAACACCTTTCTTATCTTTGCGCAACAAATTTCTCTCCATCTACATCCTTGACTAAAACAAAGAAGAAATTCTCTCCTTGCTTGAGTTCAAATTGATAAGGTATATCATTAATATTAACACTAACTATATCTTCAGAGTCTTTCTCAACGATAGCTGTCCTGCCTTTCACGTCAGTTATAGGAATAGCACTGTTAATTGGAGTTCCTGTATTTATCCCAACACTGCCGGCAGGGTCTTTGACAAAGTAAAAAGCATCAAGCCCGTCCTTATCTCCGTAAATGAAAACTAACTGCTCCTGGGAGAAGTAATCAGAATATTTGGAAATAAAACTCCTGACAAGCTCATTCTTTTCCTCTTCGTTCTTTCCATTGTAAACCCCATAGTCTAGTACTTTTTTTGTCTCGAAATTCACTTCATCAGCAAGATCATAGAACACTTCATTCTTATCGCCTACATTAATAGAATTCACTGCACTGGCAAAACCAATTATTATCCCTATAACAATGATCGCAGTTATTAGAAAAAATTGACCTCTATTATTCATCAAATTAACTAGCTTAAGATGTTTTTAAAGTTTCAGATGTCTTCTTCATCAATAACTTCATCTCCTTTACAATCGTAGAGTTTGCCTGGAAATCTGCTTGTCAGCCTTGTGGTTATCCTCCATGCCTCTCTATAGGCATCATCAAGCGAAGGGCTGCTTTTATCTACTTCAATCTTTATTTGTGTAGCTGGTGTAAATCTCCAATCTATATCTCTAGCAGATTCACCATTCAGGTAAGTCAGTCTTACTCCCATAGGGTTATCATACACTCTGCTCCCGTTTATAGACCGATAATCGTTTATGCCTAAAAAATTGTCAAATTCTTCTTTCCTAGGAATTTCCCTTAAACCTAAAATTCCATATTGTCTAAATTGCGCATCTTCATCCATTAAAAATCCGTGAAAATTCAGTATATAAATCTTAAGTAGGCGGGGAGATTGCTCAACATTAGCAAAATAGCTGCCTTCTGCCGTCCTCAGCTCTGCACCCCTGCAAGCACCGAAACTTCTGTTTAGGGCTGCTCCGATCAAGGCCTGACCCGTTTCACAGGAGTACGGTCGAACAGGACAGAGCCTCAACGTCCGGCAAAAGACTATCCTGCTTTTGCATCACGCACTCCTTTAAGCCTGCCATAAAGCCCGTTTGCATTTGGCGCAGGGCTAACGCGCCGGCTCGCCTACATTATTCAAATAGAAAAAGCGTTTTTAAGTCTATCTAGCCTGTCTTTTTTTACGCCCTTCGTTACCACTGATCTGCTTCTTTATAGCCCTCAGGTCTTCCTTTACCTTCTTCTTTTCATCAGAAGGCTTGGCAGGCTTCAATGACCAGACAATGATCAATGCAACCAGTATCACTAATAATAGCACTGAGCTCATCAACATCGCAGCAAGTACAACTTCCATATTTTTACTCGCTAAATAATATTTATAAAGATTTATCTGATTAATCACATCTCTTCAATAACATTGATTCCCAGTAAATTTAGGGAATTCTTCAATGTCTGCGAAAAGGCATCAACTAGTTTCAGCCTGAACTGTTCCTGCTCACTACCTACAACTGGAATATTATGGTAGAATTCATTGAATTTTTTCGCTAACTCATAAGAGTAATTTGCTATAGTATTCGGAGCAAGATTCCTATACGCTTGCTGGACAATCTCAGGAAAATTAGCTATTTCAGTAATAAGCGATTTTTCATTATTTTCTGGTTTTTCTATTGTAAATTTCTTCTCCTTCTTGTAATTAGCTTTCCTCAATATGCTTTTAGCCCTGGCATAACTATACAATAAATAAGGGCCTGTGTCTCCTTCAAACCTCAATGATTCTTCAGGCTTAAAAGTAGTCTCTTTTACTCTGTCTATCTTTAGGAAATAATATCTGAGTGCTGCTAATGATATGGCCAGGGCCCTTTCCTGCGCTTCATCTGCAAATATATCAGGGTATCTGTTCTCTATTTCTTTTATAGCAATATCTTTTAAGTCTTTAATCAGGTTGTCAATATCAACAACCGTCCCTTCTCTGGATTTCATTCTTCCTGATTCAAGGTGGACAAGCCCATAATTAAGGTGGTGGAGTCTGTCAGCCCATTTATAACCAAGCTTTTCCAGGATGCTAAACAAGACCTTAAAATGATAGTCCTGCTCACTAGCTACCACATAGATCATCTTGTCGAATTTAAAATCCTCATAACGGTTCACAGCCAAATACAGATCCTGGGTGATATAGATAGATGTGCCATCTTTTCTCAAGAGTGTTTTTTTGCCTAGCCCTTCTTTCTTCAGATCAATATAGACAGATCCATCTTTTTCTTTTTTTACTAATCCTTTTTTCAACGCATCATTTACTATTTTCTTGCCTTTTTCATATATCTCTGATTCAAAATATTCTTTGTCAAAATCAAGGCCAAATAATTTGTATGTTTCAGCAAATCCGTCAAAGGCCCATTTGTTTATTTTTTTCCACAGTTCAATTGTTTCCTTATCTCCTTTTTCCCATTTTTGTAAACACTCTTGTGCTTCTTTCTCAAGGTCATTATCTTCTTTTGCAGCCTGTGCAAATTTTACATAATAATCCCCTACAAAATGATCAGATTTTTTGTTTGCTTTTTCAGGAGTCATTCCATTGCCGAATTTCTCATAAGCGATCATTGATTTGCATATGTGAACACCCCTGTCATTATTGACTGAAACAATTTCCAGGTCATTTCCCATGAACTTGCAGATATTTGCTACACTCTGCCCAAAAACAATATTCCTTGCGTGCCCAAGATGCAATGGCTTATTGCTGTTAGGGCTGCATATCTCTATAACGGTCTTTTCATTTATTTTTCCGGATCCATATTTATCCTTCTCTTTACTAACTCTGTCAATGATCTCTCCGGCTAATTTTATCTTATTGATAAAGAAGTTAACATAAGGCCCGGCAGCTTCAGCTTTCTCGATATTCTTATCAGGTTTTATCTTAGTCGCAATCTCTTTAGCGATTTCATTCGGGCTCTTTTTCATTTCTTTAGCCAAAATGAAGCAAGGCAATGCATAGTCTCCCATCTCAGGATTTTTAGGCACTTCCAATAATTCATTCAGTTTCTTCTTGTCTATCTTAAGAAAGCTTAAACTCCTCAAAATTTCTTCTCTCATCATATTCTAGCAAAAAAAGAATTAATAAAACTAACCATTCAGGCAGCTTCTATATTTCATCATGCCTTTGTATTTCCAGGCAAGTTGTAAATTTGAAAGGGATGTTTCAACTCCGATATCCCCATTATCCCAAGCTGTGCTCAAGGTCTCGCATAATCCATTATCCATCTGTTCAACATAGCTCTCAGGGACTGTTATAGTTACATCAGGATCAGGATAAGATCCGCTTTCAACAGAATTCTTTGTTACCATATATTCATTATCTCCTACCAAGAGGTTTATTTTGGAGTTTCTAGGAAGGTCATTCACAAATTCAGTGCTTTCTAAAAATGCCGGAAGTGTTTCCATTGTGACTGCCTCAGTGAATCCTGAACCAGCTGCACTTTTTGTAGATGTGCTCTGGCTGAAATCAAATGAATACAGAAATATAGTCGCTACTAGCACAGCCAGCACGATTACAATGCCTGTTGCAATAAAGTATTTTTTATTAGATTTTACTTTCTGATTTGCCATTAAGAATAAAGATAATCTAAATTTAAAAACCTACTCTTTTATGTTAAAAGATGCCTCTGTAGCTCAGTTGGTTAGAGCGCCAGTTTCGTAAACTGGAGGCCGGGAGTTCGAATCTCCCCAGAGGCTTAAGCGGAAAGAGTTATTCTAGAATTTCTGTAAACCAAAGGCATTTTATGATATGGCTTCATTGTTTTTCTATCGAAAAAAATCAAATGCAAATTTTCAGCAGGAAAATCTGGGAATTCTCTCTCTAATATGCCTTGTCCTGTGTGTGTCCCGTAAAAGGCAGAATATAATACATTATGGACTCTATCCATAGAAACTAAATATCCTGGCATCTCTTGGGTGGCTATAACTGCCTTTGCAAATATAAGCTCATCGTTCCCTAAATGTCCCTCTAGATTGCTTTTTTGGAAACCGTATCTCTCTCTTATTTTTTCTGAAACGGGGAACACACAATTGATTAAATCCCCATAATTAGAGAAATCATTAATTCTCTCCTCAATAGAAGGAATGTCTTTGAAGACACGAGCTTCTTTTAAAGCAAGATGCCTAATTCCTTCGGCTAACTCAACTGCCTGTTTTCTTCTTTCATCCCCTAATACTCTCCCACCCATATTTCGAAGGCTATAAGATCTGTCAATTTTTCCGGCAGATCTTTTTTGCTTTTTGGCTATTTTTCTAAGATTATTTTCTCCATCTAATATTTCTCCTCTAACTTCCTCAGATATGGCTATATTATTTCCTTCTTCGATACTTCTTTTTAACCTTCCAATAAACTCCATTCTTGCCTTAATGCTTTCTTGATTAAAATAAAAATCATCAGTGGGTCTTCCCAAACTACATAAAAAAGAGCTATCAAAAATAATTAGTCCTGGAAGATCCATAAGTTGATCATATAAATATATATGTCCGTAAGCATCAACAAGGTCGCCGTTTCTCATATAAAATGCATTTTTGCTCTGTTTATAAATTTTCATATCGGATCAAACAGCCCTGTCTTATATCCGTAAAAAGTATGCACGCTTCGGGCGACAATTAGTGCAGTAAGGTAAGCTGCCAGAAAAGATGGGACTCTTCCAATCCCCGCGGTTAGAAGATTATACTGGATGCTCGCCGCAATCACGAAGAACAGCATAGCTAAGAATACTCTCTGCACCTGTATCTTATAGATGTCCTTAGTGATAGTCTTAGATAATCTAAATCTCTTGACATGATGCTTATGGGTGATGATATGCAGCCCAGAGAATATAAAGAAATCAGTAGTGGTATCAAATAAGAAAGATAGCATTACTATCATCCCGATAGAATCAGTGAGCAGCTTAGTCAAATGTACAGGATAAGATGCTATCAGAGTGGCGCATACACTGGATATTATAATATTAGCGTTGATATTTATGGCTCTGTTATTTCTATATTTAATGGGCATTATTCTGTTCGGTTACCTTAAAATAATTCGCTATATAAATCTTTAAATATAAATCAAATTCTCCTAGTTTAATGGAAGAAGAGGACAAAAGATTAAAGATGGCTGTTATTGCAGGGGCTTCCCAGGCGATTCGCTACAAGGAAAAGAACAAATACGCTACAGAGAGCGAGATTATCCAGCACATCTCTGATAACGTCAAGGAGATCCTGGAAAAAATAGATAATCCCCTTTGATACGACGTAAGATTTATATATGGTTGAAATTAAACATTATTTTGATGAATTTAGGTCAAAATGAGTGTTCTTTGGAAAAATGTGTTGCTGAATGTGAAAGAATAAAAACTGAAGAGCCCGAAACATTTAGATTAATATTTAATTCAGCCCTTAAGTCGTGGGATGCGACAAGAAATATTAACCCCTCTTGGGAAGCCTATGGTCCCCCAAGGATGATCCAATTATACAGGGATCAACAAGGGACAAATTATTCTAGATAAACTTTTAAACTGACTTTTACCTAATCATTTTAATGCGGGGATTCCGGAGTGGTCAAACGGGCAGGACTTAAGATGTCCCTGATCCATTAGGATTGGGTAAGTTAGGATGCGTAAGCAATCCTGTGTGCTTAGTGCCTTCGTAGGTTCGAATCCTACTCCCCGCATCTTTGTTTGTGAGGTAGATTTAATAGTTGGTAAGTTTATACATAATAATGCTAGAGGACTAGATAGCAGAAGAGTTTGGAAATTTTTCATTCCCTTTAATAAGAAAAGGAAAATATCGGCAAAATTTAGAGTTCATATTCCGACTTGTTCAATCAAGATACCCTCCTTATGGAATAGGTTTTTATGATGAAAGGTTTTCAAGGGAACAGATAGAACAGGCGATGAAATCTTCAGGAATGGTTGATAATCCTTTATCATTATGGGGGAGGATTAAGGTCAGGATGAACCTAAGGCCAGGCAAGAGATATAAAATAGGTCCGTGGGATGAGTATTCCTTTAATAGAGTTAAAGGAAAATATGAGGTTTATGGAATCAGGAAACGAAGATGATGTCATCGTATCTCAGCAATAGCCTCTCTTTGGAAACCATCAATATTGAATTTCATATTATACAGCTTCATTCCTTTTTCAACTGCCTTGTAGGCTTCATCTTTGTCTAGCATCTCTAGAATTTTCACTTTCTTTCCCTGCAGGTCTTTGTAAGTCTCAAAGAAATGCTTCAATTCAACTAAAGTATGCGTAGGTATGTCCTTAATGCTCCTGAATTCCTTATACCTTGGATCGCAGTCATATACAGCTATTACCTTGTCATCTTCTTCATCCTCATCGACCATTCTCATTACACCGATTATCCTGACTTTCACTAATGTCATGGGCAATACTGGCCTGCTTGTCAATATCACAATATCTAAAGGATCTCCATCACTCCATAATGTCCTTGGAATAAACCCATAATCTCCAGGATAATGGACTGCTGAATACATAAATCTGTCAAGTTTTAATAACCCTGTCTCTTTATCTAACTCATATTTTTGGGTTGAGTCTTTAGATATCTCTATTATAGCATTCACTATTCTCGGGCATTCATTTCCGATACTCACGTCGTGCCAGGGATTTTTGATTGCCATTTTTTAGAAGCAAGTCTAAAGAAATTTTCAGGGTTTAAAAAGCTAACCTTTAAAATCTGATTATTACTTTTAGTCAAATGCTAGCCGTTTGGACATATACTCTGATAAGCGTTTTCGCAGTAAGCTTATTGTCATTAATCGGGATTTTGACCCTATCTCTAAAGGCAAAACAGCTAAAGACAATACTTATTTACTTAATAGCTTTCTCTGCCGGAGCATTATTTGGAGACGCTTTTATACATTTACTACCTGAATTGATTGAAGAAAATTCTTTCACTTTGACTATATCCTTCTCAATACTAGGAGGAATAGTTTTATTCTTCATCCTTGAGAAATTAATCCATTGGCAGCACTGCCATATGCCTTTGACAGAAGAGCACGTGCACCCTTTCGCTATAATGAACCTTGTAGGTGACGCATTACACAATTTCCTGGATGGGATAATAATCGGAGTTTCATATTTAGTAAGCATCCCTGCAGGAATAGCTACTACTGTAGCAGTTGGATTGCACGAAATACCTCAGGAGATAGGAGATTTCGGAGTGTTATTGCATGGAGGGTTCACTAGGACGAAAGCCTTGACAATAAATTTCCTGACTGCATTAGCAGCAATCCTTGGAGCAGTACTTTCATTATTACTAAGCACAAGGATAGAAGGAATATTCCCTATACTTGTCTCAATCGCTATAGGAGGATTCATCTATATTGCTGGCTCTGATTTAATACCTGAATTACATAAAGAATTCACAATCAAGAAAGCTTTCCTTCAATTAGCAGCATTCATTATAGGAATATTAATGATGGCTCTGTTGATATTGTTAGAATAATCTATAAAATATGAATGGAGCAAAGATCTGCAATATTAGATATATTATCAATATCCATACCCAAATGCTCAATCCTTTTTTCTTTGGTTTGGATCCTTCAGGGCTTAATGCTCCAAGAGTATTCTCTGCCTGAGGATGCTTATGCAAATATAATTTATAGAAGATTATTGTGAGAATGCTTAATGTCCCATCGATTATTCCGATGGCAGCAAGCACTCTAAAGTAAAGTTCTCCCAAAATCCTAAATGCATTTTCAACATAGATTATAGGCATCAGCATCAATACTACTCCTGCCATAAATACATAGTTAAGATAGACTACTAAATCAATATAATTCTCCTTGTTAAGTGCTTTTGCCAATATATTAGCGTGAAGAGCTGCAAAGCCCAGGACAAAGAATGTTTGGTACAGGTCTAAAACCAAACTATCTTTTATTATTTCCCAAATTCCAAAGATTGAGACTAGGAAGCTCAATACTATTATAATAAATAGAGAATTTGCAAAGAGCGCCAACCTATCAAAAGTATCCTGCCTTTTGTCATCCCATATGAAACAAAGACTAATGACTGAGTGTATAATAACCATTAATAAAGTCAACAATACCCTGATAGTGATCTCATTAAAATCTCCAATAAGCACAGTGATCACTGCAACAAGGGCTGATATTATCAAGCTGCCTATCAGATTGAAGAGAAAGAATTTCTTAAGTTCAGCAAAGTTAAACATAAATATATACAATTTTCACATTTAAAAATCTTTAGAAAACAATAAATAGCTAAAAACTTCCAAATTCTATGCAAGAACTTCTGAATAAGATAAAATCTTTACAAGAGTCAGAGATAAATTCTATTGTAGAACAAAGGCTGAATGAATTCGCTTCTTTCAAGAATAAATCCCAAGAAGAATGGTTCTCGGAATTATGCTTCTGCATCTTAACTGCCAACTCAAAACAGAAGACAGGCGCTGCGATACAGAGAGAATTAGGGCCAGAAGGTTTTCTAAATAAATCTCAGGAAGAGATAAGAGACTGCATAATAAAAAATAAGCATAGGTTCCATAATAACAAGTCTAAATATATTGTAGAAGCAAGAAATCATTTCCCTCTCAAGCTTTCAAATGATGAAATAGAGGCTAGAGACTGGCTAGTAAAAAACATCAAAGGCCTAGGCTATAAAGAGGCTTCACATTTCTTAAGAAATACCGGCTCACAAAAAGTATCTATTCTTGATAGGCATATACTCAATGTTATGGCTGACCATAATCTTATCCAAAGACCTAAGACTTTAACTCCTAAATCTTATCTAGAAATAGAAAAAATATTCAATGATTTAGCTGAAAATCTAGAGATGAGCCCTGCAAAACTGGATTTATTCATGTGGTATTTGAAGACTGGAGAAATTCTAAAGTAATCAGGCCGCCCTTTCAAGCCATCTATTAACCCATGCATTATATTTAGTCCTTCCATCTCCTTCCACAAAGGAATAATTTTTAGGCCTCTCCGAAAAATCTGTTAGCCACTCATTGACATTTCCAGACCTGATTATGCTATGGGTGAATTGGATTATATTCTTGAACTCTTCTGTAGATATTTTTACAGCATCTTCCTCACCCGCAAATATCTTTTCAGCCCGGGCTCTTCTCATACGGTTCCATGTGGCTTCCGCAGTAATATAAGGAATCAAGCAGAACGCTTTATAGCCGCTTACTCTTTGAGGAATAGATTTTATATAGTCCACGCTAGCAGGCCTATAGCTTTCCATTATTGTCCTTAATGTTTCAAAGACCTCTTCTCTAGCTTCCTTGGCTTCTTTGCCTGGACCTCTGACCAGTTCCTGTGAATTTATCCCGAACTGTTCATAAAAATCTCTAGGAATAAAGAAAGTCCTGGCGTCTGAATAATCAGCCCTTACATCTGCATCTTCCCTTATATTTTTGGTTATATTGGTTGTTTGCAGGAGTTTTCCTAGAGCTTTTCCATCTGCGGAATTCAGATCCTCAACACCGTCAAGCTCCCTTACTAAATAAGTCGTCTTTTCCCCAATTATCCCTGCAACATAATCACAATACCTTTCAAAATCCTCGGCACTGATCAATTCTCTGGATTCTAATGCGTTTCTCATTCCATTGCCCATTGTATTTACCGAATCCCTAAAGAGGTTTTTTATCACGTCTTCATATTTTGGATTTCCTTCTACGTTCGCTAATATTCCTTGCAATTCTTTAAGGACAGGCCCATTTCCAAATTGCTCAATGAATATTCTCGTTTCTTCATCAGTAGAAAACCTCCCATGCCCCCTAAGCATGGTCTCTGTGACATTTTTAAGAGGCCCGTGTATCAAGTCTTCAAGGGGTGAAGACCCTATCCTTATTACTTCATTCGCTATATGGGATATATCCCCAATAACTTTCAGTTTGTCACCTATCGGGATATATCCATCTTCTGCCTCATCTAATTCTCTCAGCCAGTTGTATAAGTTCTGGATAATGATTCTTTTGTCAGACTCGTCTTCTCCCTTTAAAGTCCATAAAGCGTCTATAGGGTAAGCAAAGCTCCTCGATTTTAAATGGAGCAGATCTCTGGAATCGAGAGGATTTCCTCTATTTGCTTTCTCCACTACTTCCTTTCTGGTCGGTCTCAAGATTTGCTGGTTCGTCATACTTAAAATAGTCTATAGTTCTATTTATTATTTTATGTATTTTTTAGAAGTATTATTTAGGACTACAGAAAAACTATTAAATCCAGGCTAATTTCTTATAAAATGAACTTCAATGAGAAATGCTATCAATTATTGAAAAAAGTCCCGGCAGGGAAAGTCACTACTTACAAAGATTTAGCCAAGGCGTTAAAATCTAATGGCTATCGCGCAGTCGGAAATGCAATGAACAAGAATCCTTATAGCTTCTTAGTGAAGGGTGGAGATGTCCCTTGCCATAGAGTCTTGAAATCTACCGGAGAGATAGGCGGTTTTGCAGGTGGGACAGAAAAGAAGGTATCTATGTTAAGGAAAGAAGGAGTTGAAGTTGTTGATGGGAGAGTTGATCTGAAGAAATATGGATTTATATTCTAAACATACAATGCACTTAGAATAGTCATGAGTAACAATTTAGTTTGCTTGAACTTCGAATCAACCAGTATATCTCATATGGCTGAGACGATTGAAAGCTTCTCTTTCCAGTGCAGCCTGAGCGTAAGCATCTCTTGCGAGATCGGTATAAATTCTACTCATCTGAGATTCAATCTCTTCTTTAGTTATCTTTTCTCTGTCCTCTGCTGATTTCCAAGCCGCTCTGCTAAGGGCTTCTTCTACTTCAGGAGATCTAGTTTGAAAACACTCAGGCGGACGATCTGAGTTATCATAATTATTCATCAAAAGCAAATGATGCTAAAGTTTTTAATTATTTGTCTAAAGCCCTTTCCTCTTCTCATAATACCAGACTAGTTTGCTAATAGCTTTCACTGCCTCATCAGGGAAGCTGAAAGTAGCCATTCCGATATTCTCTAAGGATTCAGATAATGTTTCTGTGAATTCTCCGCCTGTAGAGATCACTACAATAGGATTCTTGCTTTCCCTCCTTGCTTCAGATATTATTTCTACTAGATCAGTTGTTATCAAAGGTGTCTGATGCAAAGCGATCAAAACTATTCCATCAATGTTCTTGTCCTTGATGCATTCCTCTAAAGCTATCTGATACCTGTTATTTGTAGCATCCCCTACAAGATCAAGAGGATTTCCTATATTGACATTCTCAGGAAGCCTTTTCCTTAAACTCTTAGCTACTTCATCAGAGAAAGTTGTCATCTTGAGATTCCCTGATTGTATAAGAGCGTCTGTAGATAGTATTCCAAAACCTCCTCCGTTAGTTATTATCTGCACCTTATTGCCTTTGAATACAACGTCTTTCTCAAACAACGAGGCAATATCTAACATCTCTTTTATTGATGTAGCAGTTATTACGCCTGTCTGGTTGAACACTCCGAAATAGACCTCTTTCTGTCCTGCTAAAGATCCTGTATGCGACAATGTAGCTTTCATTCCTTCCTGTGTCAAGCCGCCTTTCAATGCAATAATGGGTTTTTTCTTAGATACTTTTTTAGCAGTCCTAAAGAATTTCTCGCCGTTCTTTATGCCTTCAACATATAAGCATATGACTTTAGTCTCCTTATCATTTCCTAAATATTCTATCAGGTCAGACTCATCTATCTGCGTTCCATTACCATAGCTAATGAACTTTGCAAACTTATGGCCTTCGTTAGTAGCTATATCCATTATTGAGGATCCTACCGCGCCTGACTGGGATACAAAACTTATTGATCCTTTCTCAGGTCTCTTCAACTTATATCTTGGCAAAAATAAGCTATCAAACTTATTGTAAGGATTGAATATTCCTAAACAGTTGACTCCTATGCACCTCATGCCATTCTTGTTCAGGTAGTCTTTTAATTCCTGCTCAAGTTCATGGTTCCCTATCTCACCAAAACCTGCAGTGATTATCAAAACATCCCTTATTCCCTTTGTTTTGCATTCTTTCACTGCCTGAAGCACAAATTTAGCAGGAACGCTAATTATAGCTAGGTCAACTTTATCTTTTATTTTTATTACAGAAGAATATGCCTTTGTCGAGAGTATCATGTCAGCATTAGGATTTACAGGAATGACTTCCCCTTCAAAGCCTCCATCTAAAATATTCTTGAATATGACATGCCCTACTTTTCCAGATTCCCTGGATGCACCAATAACAGCGATTCTCTTAGGCTCAAAAAAATTCTTCAAATTCACCATCTTTACCAAAATAATTGAGAAAGTTTGTTTTTATACCTTTCTTCAAAAGATATTTAATCCAATTAATACAATATCTTCTATGAAAAGCTTTATTGATCAGGCAGTCGTGACTAGAAAATCTTTAGATAAAAAATATTCAGACGGGAAATTAACTCAAGAAAGGATAAGAAATACACAGAAATTTGTTCTAGCTGTAAAGAAGATAATGTTCAATTGAACACTCTTCCTTCATCTTCTTCAATAATCCTTCCTCTTACTTCAGTATTGAACAGCAGTATAGTGCTGTTTTCTGAGGCGATTACATCACCGTTTATTATTGAATCCTTTACTTCGATATAGACATTTTCGTGCCCGTGCACAATATCCATAGTGCTGTTTTCAATTATTTCTCTTGAGTGATCACTGTTGATAGTAGCTCCTGTAAAATTACTGTTCCTTACGATCAAGGTATTGTTCTTGGCAAATACATTCGCCTCCCATCCATAGATTGTGCTATTCAGGATGTTCAGCTCACCACTACCGATTTCCCAGCTCCTTGAGCCATAATACTTCCTTCCAAGGTCATCAAGAATAACTACTTCATTCTCCAGCGGCAGACCTACAATAATGCTTATGGTTGCTTTCTCAGTATCTCTTAGTGTTATATGGCTATTAGGGGTGACACCTAATCCCCATCCGTCAACACTGCTGTTGCGAATAATGATAGATGTGTCAATATTTGAGAATTCAGGAGGAAAAATGAATTCATCAATCTCTGAAGGAAGAGTTAAGTCCAGATTAACTCCATCACCATAGCACAACTCAAATTCAACATCATTTGAATTCTCAAGAACAGCCTTAGCATTATCACAGACAGTTAATCCTCCTCCTGAAAAAGTGCTATTCCTTATTTCAGCACTGGCATTATTAGTGATAAGCCTCCATATGTTACAAGGCTCTTCCACTACATTATTCTGGACCAATCTTGAATTATCAAAGAAATTCCAGTTGAATGTCCCTGTGCAGTCATTCTTGATGATCGAATCCTCAATTATTACTTTGCTGTTATCATGAGCTTCCAGGGAGAACTGGGCGGAAAAATCTTTATTATGCTCTATTAATGAATTTATTATCCTTAGTTCTGAATCCCCTTTCAAAATTATATTACCCATATGTGAATAATGGCTTCCTTTTATTGTTAGCACATCATTTCCATCTAATATTATATCTTCCAAATTAGTAATATTATTTTCATAAGCTGTTGCATTAAAAATCTCATTAGGTTCTTGCGTTTCAAGGTTAACATTATCAGGTATTTGGCTGAAAGAATAAACAGAAAAAGCGATTAACAGGATAATTAAAATAATTAATTTCTTTCTCATAATTCTTTGAAAAGATGATCAGGATCTTCTAAGAATGATCTTAATGATTCCAAGAATCTTGCTGCTTGTGCTCCGTCTAGTATCCTATGGTCGAATGTTACTGAGACAGGAAGTATCTTGGCATTCCTTAATTTCTTCTTTTCCATTACAACTCTGTCGAATATCCTTCCAACCCCTAATATTGCTGCTTCAGGAGGATTTATCACAGGAGTTCCGTAAGTCCCGCCGATAGAGCCGTAATTGGTTATAGTAAAAGTTCCGCCCTTCATATCCATGACATCTATTGTTCTATTCTTAGCCCTTTCAGCTAATGAAACAATCTCTTTCGCTAGATCGACAATGCTCTTTGAGTCAGCTATCTTTATTACTGGAACCATTAATCCTACATCAGTTTCAGTTGCAATCCCGATATTGAAATATTTCTTTATGATTATCTCTTCTCCTTCAATGCTGGAATTTAATATCGGATTCTCTTTCAGTGCGGCTATTATAGCCTTTATTACAAATGGCAGGAACGTTAATTTAACGCCTTCAATAGCAAAATGCCTCTTTTCTCTTTCCCTTATTTCCCAGAGTTTTGTCACGTCAATGTCTTCCATCGCAGTCACTTGAGCGCTCCCTTCTAAAGATTTCATCATATTCTGCGCAATAGATTTCCTTATTCCTTTCAGAGGAACTCTTTCAATATAACCGAATGAGTCGAACTTCTTTTTTACTTGCAGAGTCTGTTGAGGAACAGCTGCTTTAGCTTCCATTTCCTGGTCTAGATCAGGCCTTGTTTGCTCTAAATCACTCTTAAGTATCTGTCCTTGTTCTCCGCTGCCTTTTACTGTTGTCAAGTCTATCTTCATTTCTCTCGCAAGTTTTCTTACAACTGGCGAAGCCAATACTTTTCCTGTCTGTGCTTCTCCTTTGACTGCTTCAGAATGGGGTTTTTCATCGATAACCACTTCCTCTTTAGGTTCTGCTTTAGCCTTAGGTTTTTCAGCATTCTTTGTTGATACTTTTTCTCCTGCCTCTCCAATCACACATAAGACTTGCCCGACTTTTACTGTATCGCCTTCCTTGAAATTTATTTTTAATATCTTTCCACTAACAGGAGCAGGCAGGTCAGCGACAGCTTTGTCAGTCTCAACCTGGACAATATTCTGGTCAGATTTCACCTCATCGCCTTCAGCTACTAACCACTTTACGATCTCGCCTTCCTCAAGGCCTTCACCAATATCAGGTAATCTAAACTCAGTTGCCATTATCCTCTTTTTATATCATTGAATAGTAAGGAAGTTTATAAGGTTTTGGAAATACTGCTTCGTCTACTAATCATTACATCTCTATGTGTGTAGAAGCAATCGGAATAGCCCACCTCTCCCAAGTTTCCATATCTTTTTCGAACGATTTAATTTCGCACATAGCTATGCCTACTTCATCTTCAGTTTCGTATTCTCCTATCCAGACCTTTTCTTTATTAAACCTATAGATAGTACGGCTATTATCATATTGTGCCACGAACTCAAGTCTTTGATCGTTAAAAGTTCCTTTGATAATTGATATTTCTCTACTGCTTATTTTGTTAGGTTCTGCTAATGATCCTTCGATATTATCTCCTTGCTGTAAAAAGTTTCCCATAAATAAATAATGTTTGCTGGATGGTTCAATTCTCAGGCCCTTAATACAGTATAAATTCATCTTGAAATATCAGTTTTTTGCTTTTTATATATTCGTAAATTTATCATTTAGCATTCCTCATAACTTTTGTAATAGCATCGATTATCTTCTGGTGTGATGGAAGATAATGGTCTTCGTATAATCTCAAAGGGACTACTACATCATAACCTGTGACTCTTTCAATAGGAGCTTCTAGCGAGTAGAATGCTTTCTCATTTATTCTTGCGATTATCTCTGAAGCCATCCCTAAAGTTTTCTGTGCTTCCTGCACTATGACGCATTTTCCTGTTTTCTTGACAGAATTTATTATTGTGTCAGTATCTAGAGGAGATAAAGTCCTTAGATCAATTATCTCAACATCAACATCACTCATTTTTTCCACAGCTTCTTTAGCAGTTTTTACCCATGCTCCGTAAGTTATCAACGTCAAGTCCTTTCCTTCTTTTACTATGTTAGCTTTTCCTAATGGAATAGAATATTCTTTCTCAGGGACTTCCTCTTTTATTGCCCTGTATATTTTTTTTGGCTCAAAGAATATCACTGTGTCGGGATCTCTTATTGCTGAGATCAATAATCCTTTTGCTTCATAAGGGCTCGAAGGAATAACAACTTTAAGTCCTGGCGTATGCACCATGTAAGCTTCAGGAGAATCAGAATGATGCTCCAGAGCTTTTATTCCTCCTCCGATTGGACAGCGAACAACCATAGGAACTGAGTAAACCCCTCTAGTCCTGTTCCTAATTCTAGAGGCGTGCGAT
Source organism: Candidatus Woesearchaeota archaeon (assembly GCA_964578845.1). Lineage (GTDB taxonomy): Archaea > Nanobdellota > Nanobdellia > Pacearchaeales > GW2011-AR1 > CAZOEF01. Next base: position 198,382 of record CAZOEF010000001.1, on the reverse strand, counting down.
ATCAACTGGTCAAAGCCAGGCATTAAAAATCCTTCAAACTGTATCTCAGGTATTGGCTTTAGTCCTGCTACAGCCATTCCTATTGACGTTCCAATGATCGCGCTTTCAGCCAGTGGAGAATCCATAACTCTATCATTTCCATACAGTTTTGCTAATCCGTCAGTAACTCTGAAGACTCCTCCATCTTCTCCGACATCCTCGCCAATAAGGACAACAGTCTTATCTTTCTTCATCTCCTGTTTTAAAGCTAAATTAATAGCATCAACCATATTCATTTTTACCATTTAATCATCCTCCTCCACATATTTTTCCATATCATAAGCAGAATCAGTCTTATAGCAGATCCCATAATCTTTTTTCCCTGTAGATATCTCTTCATAATTTGTGTAAAAATCTTTATACAGTTTCTTAGCTAATCTTATTTCAGCATCTGTGAAATCTTTCTTTATTACTGAAGCGCCTTCAGGTAAATTCTTTTCAAAAGCTTTGATTAGTTTCTGCTCCTTTACCTCAGCCTCTTCTTTCAGCCAGATATTTCCTTCATTCAATATCTTTATCTCTTCTTTTGTAGCTTTTAGTGCGTGAGGCATATGTGAATAATCCTGATTGTCAACTAATGTCGTGCCATGGTGTAAAACAAGATTCTTGAATCTTCTCTGCGCATCAAAGACGAATCCTCTTCCTCTCATCCTCAATACTGGATGCCCTGTTTTTGTTATCAAATTCGGATCAAATCCTACATCTTGCAGTCCGGAAACTAGACTTTCATTTATTTTCTTTAACATTTCAATTGAATAAGCCTGGGGCAATATCAATGAATACTGCAAGTCATTCTTCCCTAAATAGACGCTTCCTCCTCCTGTTGTTCTCATTGTAACATTAACTCCGACTTCCTTGCAATAGTCATAATCTATTTCTGACATCTTCTGCATATATCCTAATACAACGCTCGGCTTATCAAATGAATATAATTTTACTATCGGCTGGACTTCTTTTCCTTTCAGTAAATCCTGTTTTGCTCTTAAGAACAATGCTTCTTCTAATGCTAAATTCCAGGCAGCGTCAGCTCTCTTATGCGGAACAATTCTTACTTTCATTCCTTAGCCTCCTCTAGTTCTCCTACAACTCCCATTCCCTTTTCTTTCGCAGCAGAAGTTGGGGTTCTGTTCTCGACTTTTTCTATTTTCATGTTGGCTTGCTGCTCCTTTAGGTCAGGAGTCAGCTCAGCATACATGTAATCGAATATCTCTTTAGGATCATACAAAGGCGTAGATTCATATTTCTGCACTGCTCTATCGACTTCCTTCTCTGCATCAGCCAAAACTTTCTTTTCATATTTCTCAGAGAACATTTTTTTCTTTATCATATATCTTTTAAGTCTGAGTATTGGATCCCTATCTTCCCATTTTTTCACTTCTGATTCAGGCCTGTATTTTTTAGCATCATCAGAAGTGGTGTGGTCAGCCATTCTATAGGTCAGGCATTCAATTAATGTAGGGCCTTTTCCTGCCTTGGCTTTCTTCAAGGCTTCTTCCATCGCCTTGTAAGCAGCAAAAATATCATTGCCATCTATCCTTATTCCTTCAAAGCCGTAAGCTATAGCCTTTTGAGCCATTGTCTCTGCAGCTGTCTGCTCTTTCACAGGGACTGAGATTGCCCATTGGTTGTTCTGGCAAACGAATACTGTAGGGGCTTTATACACTCCCGCAAAATTCATAGCTTCATGAAAATCTCCTTCTGAAGTAGCCCCGTCTCCAAAATATACCACAGTAGCAGCTTTTTTCTTCTGCAGCTTGAAAGCCATTGCAGCCCCTACAGCGTGAGGCGGATGAGCCCCTACAGTTATTGCAACAGGAAATATATTTGCGCTCTTAGGGACTTTCATTCCCCTTTCATCTCCTCCCCAGAATGAGTAAAGTGCCTCAGGCTTCACGCCCCTTAGCATAAATATCCCGTTTTCCCTGAAAGCAGGAAATACCATATCTTCCTTCCCTAACGCAAATGCTGTCCCTAATTGGCAACCTTCCTGTCCCCTCATAGGCGCGTATGTCCCAATCCTTCCCTGTCTTTGCAGCTTCAAGGCCCTATCATCAAAGACTCTTGTAAAGACCATCTGCTCATACATCTTCTTTATCTGCGAAGAAGTTAATTTAGGCATCAATCTCTCATCAGCATTGCCATTCTCGTCAAGAATTTGCAAATATTTCACCTCAAAATTCTGTAAAACTTTTTCCATTTCTCTTTTCCCACTCAATCATAACAAAGAAGCTATATAAATTTTAGGATAAATCGATTATCGACAATAAGAATGTTTAAATAACTAAATATTAAGAGTTTTTTATGGATTTTAAACAAGTAACGACAGATTTTCAAGGGCTAGCCCAACATTTAAGAGAAGGGTATAGGTTGCCTGCAATGTTCGAAATAATGAATCTATGGTCTACAGAAGCAGTTAAGCCTACTTCATATGTCTATGCTAAAGAAGGGGCATTATATCTTCCTTCAGGAGAAAAGCATTTTGTTCATGATACTCATTTATTGGATGATCTGAATAGGTCTTTATCTAAGCATAAAAGATATGATGAAATTTCAGTCAATGAAGAAGAGATTAGTAAATTAACTCGAGATTCTTTAAGGCTTCCTGAATCTTCAAGAACATATGAAATCAAGGGAAAAGATATTCCTTCTGTCCTTTACTCTATTTTAGGGTTAGATACAAATCTTCTGGAACTAACAAGTTCAGGAGTGGAAGAGGTTAGATTGCAGGTTGCAGGAAGAAATTACAGTCCAGAAACGAAAGACAAGCCATTTGTCAGGCAGGGCTGGATAGGTTTATCAGAGCGCGCAGGATTGACAATCGGTCTAGATGGATATTTGCAAGACTATAATCACGATTTTATCTTAATTAAGGAATAATTATTTCCCTGCCCATTTCTTAAGCTTTGCATAATCAGCAGAGCCACAGATCCATGCTTTAGAATCTTCGTTATAAAAGTAAGGAACTCCTCCGCATTTTCCTTTGTCTATTGAATCAAGTTTTTTCTTGTTCACAGCGCTATGCCAAGTCTCGATCATCTCCACTTTAACGCCAGTCTCCTGCTCTAATTTCTTGACTAACGGCATCATCTCGTGGCAATGCACGCATTCAGTACCATAAAACATCAATAATTTTCCCATTCTTTCTTAAATCACAATAATTCAGGATTTATAAAGTTTATTTCCCTAGCAATCTCAACAACACAGCTTTCTCTACATAAGTCCTGTTCTCTGCTTGGTCGTAGACTATAGATCTTTCAGAATCAATAACTTCATCAGTCACTTCATATCCTCTTGCAGCAGGTAAGCAGTGCATAAATAATGCTTCAGAGCTATCAAATAATTTTTTGTTAACTTGATACGGCTGTAATATCTTTATCCTTGCTTTCTTCTTAGATTCAGGTATCTGGTAAGACATCCAAGTGTCTGTATATATTATAGAAGCGTCTTGGACTGCTTTCTTAGGATCTTTCTCATAAGTATAAGTGTAGCCTTCTAATATTTTCGGGTTTGGCTTATATTCAGCTTTATCAGGGCAGCATACAACTATTTTTATTCCAAGTTTGTTGCAAGCAACAATCAAAGAATGAGTTATGTTATTGAATGCATCTCCTATATACACAATCTTTATCTTGTCAAGTGTTCCGAATTTCTCTTTCATTGTCAACAAGTCTCCCAGTATCTGACACGGATGAAAATCATCAGTCAGTCCGTTGATGACTGGAACATCAGCATATTTAGCTAGTTCTTCTATCTCTTTATGCTCATACAATCTTGCCATGATGACATTGACATATCTTGAAGTAACTTTTGCAAAATCCTTTATCGATTCCTTCTTTCCTAATGTAGACTCAGAAAGATTATAGAAGACAGTATGCCCTCCTAACTGGTGCATTGCAGCATCAAACGATAATCTTGTCCTTAAAGACGGCTTAGCAAACATTGTCAATAATGTCTTTCCTTCTAGTTTCTTTTCAAACTTCCCAGGTTTCTTCTTGACCTTCTCAGCTAATTTGATCAGATCAAGAATCTCTTCTCTTAAGAAATCTTTTAGTGTTAATAGATGTTTCATCTTTCCTCTTTTTATAGATAATCCGGAGTTATATAAAAAGCTATCTTATCTCTTCACAAACTCAACATTACCCATACCGTTAAAATCTTCATCTCCTGTTAGAAATTTTACCTTATGCCTCTTGGCAACAGTATATCCTATTGCATCAGGTATGGATAATTTTCTCTTTTTAGACTTTAAATCCATGGCTTTTTTTATGTCTTCCAGAGTTACTTCGACTTCAGAATTCCAATATTTTTCAGTCAACTTGTCCGCTTTCTCAATGCTTATATCTTTCTTTAAATTATAATTTAGTTCAGCCAAGTTAAATTTTGTAGTTATTATTTGAGCATTTGTGTAAGAATCATATCTAGGATTACCATAAACTATCTCAAAAATTGCATAAGTATCAAAAAAGAAAGTTTCGGTTTCTTCATTCGTCCCAAGATTCTCTGTCTCCTTCATCTAAAATCTCCTTTATAGGTCTGCTGAATTTAACAGTCCCAAAAGTTTCTTTCAGGACATTATCTTTTTTGTGCACAACCACCTCGAATTTTTCATCCTCGCGCATCTTGGCCTGCTTAATTTTATCCATAGGCACCACTATTCCAAATGACCTTCCCCATCTTCTTAATCTTGCTTCGAATTCTATAGCCATGATTATATTGGTATAATCAAATATATAAATATTTCGCCCAAAATTGAGATTCTCTCAAATATTAAATAAACCTGAACTTTAAGGAAATAATTTATTAATTAGTTACCTTTTCTTAGTAACTACAAAATCAAAAGATTTAAAAAGCTTTGATTTCTGGAAAAAGTATGAAAAATATACCCAATATAGATGTTTTGGAAGAAGTGCAGGACATTCATCCAGTAGGAAGATCAGGAGATAATCATATTTATGCAGCCAAGCCATCTTTAGAGGTAATGAGGCAATTCTATGAGGAAATTGTAGCACAGGATGCAACCAGAGTTTCAGGACATTGGGTATTCGGGAAAGATGGAATTAAAGGATCTAGTTTTCATTCGTGTTTGGGATTTGACGCGGATGTTTTAAGGCCAAGAGGATTATGGCTTCCAGGCCTAGTTGAAGGAAAAACTCTGGATTCTGCTAAAAAATTAAGTAACGGAGTATATAGAGATTATGGTATAGTTCTTTATGATGGAACTGAGCCAAATCATGAAATTGCAGAGAGGCTCGCTTCTGAAGCAGAAGCTTTAGGTTTGAAGTTGCCATTAGTTATTCCTTTCAGAGCCTTAAACCATTCTCCTAACATCTCATTTGTTGAATCTCCGGAAGGCATAATCTCAGGAAAGGAAGCAGAAAAACAAATCAATGTGCTTAATTATAAAGGCAATTCAGGCGTTCGCAGGCTGCTCCGCGACTGGTACGGCGGCTGGGATGGCCGCTGGGGCAACTTGGCGGGTTCTAGCGCTAGTGGTCGGGTGGATTGGGTTTGTGGCGAAGCCACACGCGCCGATTTGACAAGCGTATATGATTCTTTAGCTGAAAGAAAATACGGAAAGCAGATCAGAGAACTACAAGATGCGAAGGCAAGAGATGTTAAGGCTTTTGAAGAATCCTTAAAGAGATAATTATAAAAATCTCATTCTATTTTATTAATTCCTAGCCATTAAATGGCTGGGCCACACGCACGTTTATTAGTCCCTTTCCTAGGTTTAGCGAAAGAAATTTCGCTAATAGCAAAGGCGCAACGTAAAAGAACGTTCTTTGCTATGAGGGCAGTAAAATTCAATCGCGACATAACTATAGAATGAAGTGATGGTGTCAATAGGTAAATGTGCTACGTAAGCGTTCACAGGCTGAACCGCAACAGGAACGACAACTGGAATGGCAACTGGAACAACTTGGCGAATTCTAACGCTAATGGTCGAATGGCTCAGTATTTGGCTAGGTTTTATTCAATATGGAGACAGCAAATCTATACAACCAAATAATATCTTTCGAAAACTTAATACTTGCATGGAAAAAAGCAAGAAAAGGCAAGACTAAGAAGATTTATGTCTTAGATTTTGAGGAAGACTTATTTTATAATTTGATGGCCTTACATTATGAATTGAAATATCAGAGTTATAGACCAAAGCCATTAAAGACTTTTGTTCTAAGAGACCCAAAGACCAGAAAGATAAGCAAGTCTGATTTCAGGGACAGGATAATCCACCACGCTCTTGTCGGAATAATTGAGCCGATTTTTGATAAATCATTTATCTGCGATTCATGTGCTAACCGCATTGGAAAAGGAACTTCATATGCTTTAAAGAGATTTGAAAAATTCCAAAGAAAAACAACTAAAAATTTCACTAAAGAAGCTTACTGCCTGAAGGCCGACATAAAGCACTATTTCAGGGAAGTTGACAGGAATATCTTAACCAGTATTATTTCCAGAAAAATAAAAGATGAAGATGTGCTTTGGTTGATCAAAAAGATTATTGCGAACTCCTCGTCCATAGAGAGAGAGAGATTAATTCTAAAGGCATGCCATTAGGAAACTTAACTTCCCAATTCTTTGCAAATATCTATCTTAATGAGCTGGATTATTTTGTAAAGCATAAATTAAGGGCAAAATATTACATAAGATATGTTGATGATTTTATAATCCTGCATGAAAATAAAGAACAACTGGAAAAATGGAAGGAGCAAATTAATAATTTTCTAAATAGTAGATTAAAAATTGAACTTCATAAAGATAAGTCACAAATAAAATCTCTATCGAATGGAGTGGATTTTATCGGTTTCAGGAATTTCTATTATTTCAGGATATTAAGGAAAAGGAATATCAGGAAGGCGGTCAGGAAAATAAGATTATTTGAAGAAGGAAAATTATCTTACAAAGAAATAATGGAAAGTTTCAACGGCTGGAATGCCTACGCAAAATGGGGAAACACACTAAAAGTAAGAAGAGATATATTAAAGAAAATCCAAGTTGCCAAGAAAGAGGTTCTAGAAAAGAAAGGATTGTCTAAATAAACCTAAACTTTTTGAGTACTGTCTCTAAATCTAGTCCTTTCTCTTTTAGAACATAATCAACATTCACTATCGGCTTGTTTGATTTTATAAGCTTGGCAAGGTTGACAGGGCTTCCGTCAATAACCACATCGCATTTTATCCTGTTGATAGTCTTCTCAAGCTCTTTTATCTGATTTTTGCTATAGCCCATGGCAGGCAACACGTCTTCAACATGAGGATATTTCTTATAGGTGTCTTTTATAGATCCAACTGCATACGGTTTAGGGCTTACTATCTTGGCTCCGTAGTTCTTCGCAGCAACATATCCTGCCCCGAACTTCATCCCGCCATGTGTTAATGTAGGCCCGTCTTCAACTACTAGGACATTCTTCCCTATTATCAATTCTTCATTTGATACTATTATCTCAGATTCAGCCTTTATGACAATTGCCTTTGGATTGACTGATTTGATATTTGCCTCTAGCTTCTTCACATTCTCAACTGGAGCAGTATCTATTTTGTTTATAACTATCACATCAGCCATCCTGAAGTTAGTTTCACCAGGATAATAGGTTAGTTCATGTCCAACTCTATGCGGATCAGCCACCACTATCTGCAGATCAGAGAAATAAAACGAGGTATCATTATTTCCTCCATCCCATATTATTATCTCTGCCTCTTTTTCAGCTTCCCTTATTATCTGTTCATAATCGACTCCTGCATAGATGGGGATGCCTAATTTTATCCAAGGCTCATATTCCTCTCTTTCTTCAATAGTACATTCATACCTTTGCAAGTCGTCATATTTCTCAAATCTCTGGCATCTTTGTTTTAATAGATCCCCATAAGGCATCGGATGTCTGATGGCGATAACCTTTTTCCCCTTTGCTTTTAATATTTCAGCTATTTTTCTTGAGGTCTGGCTCTTTCCACTCCCTGTCCTTACAGCACAAATGGAAATAACCGGTTTAGTCGATTTTATCATTGTGTCTCTTCCGCCTAACAGAACAAAATTCGCTCCTTTAGCATTTACTATAGAAGCTTTATGCATAACGTCCTCATGTTTCAGATCAGAATAGGATAGGATAGCTTCATCAATGCCATATTTTTCTATTAATTTAGGCAATTGCTCTTCAGGAAATATTGGAATATCTCTAGAATATAATTCTCCTGCTAACTCCTTGGGAAATTTTCTTTTTTCTATCCCTGGAATCTGCGCAGCAGTGAAGAATTTGACGTCGTATTGCGGGTTGTTTTTGTATTTAGTAAGAAAATTATGGAAATCTCTCCCACCAGCTCCGATTATTGCAATATTTGTCTTTTTCATCTCTCTATCACCGTTCCTTTTTTATCAGCTTTATCAATATTATTTATGTCAGTTATTATAACTTTCCCTTTTCTTTTTGAGAGGAAATTCATCGCGGCCTCTATTTTAGGCCCCATGCTTCCTGCAGGGAATTGCCCGTCATGATAATAGCTTTTTATTTCATTAAGTGTCGTTCTAGATATTCTTTTTTGGTTTTTTTTCTTATAATTGATATAAACACTATCGACATCAGTCACCATTATGAACAAATCTGCATTTATTGATTCAGCCAAACTTGCCGAAGCTAAATCTTTGTCAATGACTGCTTCAATTCCTTCTAAAGATCCTTTCTTCTTCACTACAGGAATTCCGCCGCCTCCTGCAGCAATCACTACAGTATTTTTTTCTAACAAATCAGAAATAACTCTAGACTCAATGATTTCGAGCGGCTTAGGAGAAGCTACAACTCTCCTGTATCCTTTTCCTGAATCTTCTTTTAAGTTGAATTTCTTTAATCTATCAGCTTCATTTCTACTATAATAAGGGCCGATAAATTTTGTCGGATTCTTGAAAGCTTTATCATTTTTATCAACTAACACTTGAGTCAAAACAGTAACAATATTTCTTTTGACTCTTTTTTTATTAAATATATTTTGCAGGTTCTGCTGAATTAAGTATCCTATCTGCCCCTCTGTTTCAGCATCAAGAACATCTAAGGGCATGGAGGCGACTTTACTTTTTGCTAACTCTTGCTGCAATAATAAATACCCTGCCTGCGGACCCGAACCGTGTGTCAATACAACCTCATTGTCCCTGATTAAAGGAAAGAGTTTATCTAAGGCTCTCTTTATGTTTTTTATTTGAGTTTGTGCCGTAGGGCTTTCACCCTTCTTAATAAGGGCGTTGCCACCTAGAGCAATCACAATTTTCGCCATATGTGCCACCTATTTTTATTATTTAGCGCATGATTTTTAAATAATTCTTTTTTGTTTTCATATAGTATCTTATTTGAATATGGCTCGATTACATCTTCTATAAAAGATGGCCAAGAACTTTGTTTTAGCCCAATTCTAGTGGATTCACTCAACCCACTATAAACCTTGCCTCTCCTAATAATTTTATACTTCCTTTTTCTTGTACCTTGAGTAGTGTCGTATCTCTTTTTTAATTCTTGACAATAATCAGGAAACCACCACTTCTTGTTGCTTTGCTCTAATTCAATTCTCTCTGGTTTTCCATATTTCTCAGTAAAATATCCATCAGTATCAAATAATCCTGCGGTAAAGGAATTGAATAGTTCTTCATTTGACCAGATAATTTGAAGAGAACTTCTTAGCAGTTCCTTATTTCGAAAAAAGTTGGACAGTGCAGACCAATAAATGTAGATTCTCCAATAAGATGCGTTAGGGCTATCTCTTTCAACTTCATCATCATCATTTGTATAGTAGAGAACCTTAATAGATCTTTTTCCTAAATAATTCACAACCTCTTCAACGAGTGGATAGATCTTGTCTAGGAAATCGTATGGTTTTCCTCCTACTAAATAGACCTTCCGATCATCGGCATGTCCGTCTCCAAGAATCAATCCAATAAAATAAGCGAGTTGCGGATTTAGATGAACCTGATATATTCGATACGTTTCATCATTGACTTTTCCATATATTGGATGATTAACTTCATGCATACCCTTATCTGTGGTTAATGTAAAGATAGATTTCTTGAATCCCTCATATTTGGCCAATTCTATTTCGTATCTCTTGCACCATTCGTGTATGGTGTGCCTATCTCTATTAAAGATTTTTCCTATTTCCGAGGGCAGAAACCCTTTATTAATAAAAAATTTTAACAAAGAAGAAATTATAACCTGACCTTTAAATGTATCTCCCTCACCAAGAACTTGCTCTAGGTAATTAATTCTTTTATCAGGAAATTTCCTAATAAAATTTAGAGCATTTTCATTATTTTCTTGAGCATTGTCTTCCATGTGTAAATTTAACACATTACTCATATTAATCCTCCTCCCAAATTTGAGAGAGTCTCATAATCGGCTCTTCGCCTTTCTTTAGAATCGCATTTCCGCCGAGTGCTATGACTATTGTTTTCATTTTATCTCAAACATCCTATATATTTCCCACAATCCATTTTTATTTTGTTTCATTATTGTTATATTATCAAACTTAAGATTAAATTCAGGCTTGTCCATGCCTTGAAGATATCCCCATATTTTATCAAAGGTCTCAGGAGTATTTCCATAACTCACAGTAGCATGAGGTTTAAAATCTAAATCATGCTCTTTTGGATCTATTCCTACTTCCTGAAGTTTTTCCACTAATTCTCTTTGCGCATTAATAGCATTTTTTGAAAATTCAATTTTCAGGAAGGCAACAAATTTTCTGAAGTTATCAAACCCCTCTATTTTGATCTCAACAGGCTTTAAAGACTCAACAAAATCTTCAAGTAATTTTTCAATCTCTTTTATTTTATCAGATTCAAATGAGCCTTTCAAGCTTACATGCGAAGGCAGAGGATTCTCGACTAGATAGTTCTCCCCAAACATAGGTCCTACTTTCCTGACTAAAGACTGGTGATATTTCTCTGCTTCGCCTCTGATCAGATAAAAAATTGAATATTTCATCTTTCTTCCATTTTACAGCCAAATTCTCTTATTAAATCTTCAGTTGAATATATTTTGACTTTACTTTGCTTTTTCAGCTCTTTATCATTACTCCAGATAGGACAATTTAATTTTAATGCTAAGGCAAAATAATCTATATCGTCTAAGTCCGGAGTTATTTCGTAAGCTTCATTTAATTTATCCTGATAGATCTCGATTTCCCTAAAATTTACGGTCTCTAACAGTGTTTTAAAAATTCTAACAAAATCATCAGAGTTTCTTTTTGTTTTTTCAATTATTTCTCCTCCATATTTAAGAATTTCAATATAAGCAAAATCAGGCGAATAAAGTTCAAAGATAGGATTTAACATAAATTCAATAGATTTTCCTTCTTTTATCAAAGAAGCAAAAATAACATTAGCATCAACTATCAGATTTAATGGAGCCATTTTTATATAGCTCTTTGAATCTGCCTTTTTTAATCATCTTCCCAAATTTGAGAGCGTCTTCCTCTGTGAACTCACTGTCCTTAGTAAATTCCCTGAATTTATGGAGTATCTCTATCCTCTTCTTAATAGAAGCCCTGGCTATCTCACTCCAGTTTATCTCTGGAAACTTATCCATCTCCCTCTTCAGATCTTCCGGTATTGATAATGTCAAACTTACCATTTTTACTCCTTACGTATATTACGTGTAATACGTTTGAGTATATAAATATTTCTAATTTCATGTTAAGAAAAATTTTATAACCTTCTTACAAATATATAATTAAATGAAGAATTCAGAAACCAATAAAAAAAAGAGTTATTGGCGCTGGATTCCCTGGATTATAATTATAGTCTTAATAATAACCTCATTAAATGATTCAAGATTAGATGAATATAATTATTGTGTTAATGAATGCATTTTTGATATTAATAGTTGTTTAGATTATCCTGGTTTTCTTTCAGATAGCTGCATTGATGAATCAGATGTATCTAGTTGTTTAAGTATTTTGGAGATTTGTATTAGCGATTGCGAGTTAAATCATAGATATTGATTTTCATCTCTTCCTAAGTTCCCTTTCAACTCTATCCATAGCTTCTACGATCTTATCATAATCTGTGGCAAAGCTGCATCTCACATAACCTTCTCCGTAAGGACCGAATTCTGTTCCTGGAATGACTGCAACTTTAGCTTTCTCTATCAGCCTTTTTGCAAATTTTGAAGCACTCTTGTCATGCTCTGTTATATTTGAGAATGTGTAAAAAGCTCCTTTAGGTATCGGAGTGGGCATATCTAATTGGTTCAGTCTTTTGACTAGAAAATCTCTTCTCCTCTTGTATTCTTTTACCATATTATTCACATAATTATTCAAGTTGATCTTTAAAGCCTGCGCAGCAACTAAAGAAGAAATATGCGGAGCAGTCAATGTTATGTAATGGTTGACTTTAGTCATCTCTTCAATAAAATGGTTAGGTCCTATTGCATAACCAACTCTAAATCCGCACATCGCAAAACTTTTTGAAAAGCTCTGGAAAGTCACAACATGGTCTTCCATTCCATTAAGTGAAGCAGGAGAAATATGTTTTACATTATCATAAAGTATTTTCTCATATGCCTCATCTGAGAACAAATAGATATCTTTCTCAACTGCGATATCTGCTAACTCTTCAAGGATTCGTTTACTCAGGACTGTTCCTGTCGGGTTGCTCGGGCTGTTCACAATAAGTGCTTTAGTCTTAGGAGTTATTAACTTTCTAACTCTATCAGGATTGAATTCAAACCTGTCTTTCTCATCCAGTCTTAAGAACACTGGGACTCCAGAGACTAGCTCAATAGGAGGAATATATCCTAAATATCCTGGAGAAGGCACAATGACCTGCTCAGTAGGATCTAAAGTAGTCAATAAAGAAGCGAATAATAATGCCTGGCTCCCGCATCCAACTAGTACATTGTTAGGATGGGTTTTTATCTTGTTTTCTTTCCTGACTTTTTTAACAATAGCTTCACGCAGTTCAGTAATTCCGTGAGGGTCAGGATAATGTGTTGCCTTATCTATCACTTTCTTAGCATAATCTAATAATTCTTTAGGTGCTGAGAAATCAGGCTCACCAGGGCCAAGAGAAATAATAGACTTATCGTTGACAACTTTCTGGAATATCTTGGGAAATTCTAAGACCGGAAGCTCTAAATCCCTTTCTGAAATATTTGCCATTTTATCACCTCAAGATAACAAGAAAAGAGGGCTTTAAATAAATTCCCAAAACATATTTAAGCCATGAAAAACTGTTTTTATTATGAGAGGTAAGAAAGAGGTCTATAATGACTATAAGGCTGAAAGGTTCCTTAGCAAATATGTTCCTGTAGGAAAGAACCAGCTCATAGAAAAAGTTTCCGACCTAAAAATAAAAGTCCCTTTAGTAATGAAGATTGTTTCAGACCAAGCATTGCATAAATCTGACATCGGCGGAGTAAGGATAGTAAAAGATTCCAGAGACATTGAAAACAGTTTTAAGGCTTTAGTGAGCATTGCCGAAAAGAAGAAACTAAAATATTCAATAATGGCCCAGCAATATCATGAAGGTGAGCAGTTCATTATAGGAATAAAGAAAGATCCTGTTTTTGGCCACGTCATCTTATTTGGTGTTGGGGGAGTCCTTACGGAATTACTAAAAGATACCTCGACAAGAAAATGCCCAATCACTATGCAGGATGCCCAGGAAATGATCGATGAACTAAAGGTAAAACAATTGTTTTACGGCTTTCGCGGAAAAAAATTAAACATAAACCTAATGAAAAAGACTTTAGTAAAAATATCCCAATTGCCGATAAAATACAAAAGAATAGAAGAGATGGACATCAATCCTTTCATCCTGGATGAGGAAAAAGGCGTAGTAGTTGATGCTAGGATTGTTTTTAACTAGAAAATTAGAGGGACTAATATTCAGGTTTGATTCCACGCAGCATTGAAGAATCTGATATATGAATCTGCTAAAGTATTACTTTTTAGCACATATAATGTGGGCTGCTCTTTTTTCCATACTAGTATTTGGACAGTATCATTGTTGAAAGCAGTATCAGCAGGCCAAATTAAATGGGTATATTTCATATCATATCCTAATTTTTTATACATCTTATTATACATTTCTTTCTCGCTGAAATTTGCTAAGCCCAAGATTCTTACATTTTTCTCTTTAAGTAGCTGAGATAATTCTCTAAATATTTGAAAAAGGACAGGATCTTTGCCATATCCATGTGATAGGAAATAATATTTTCCATTTCTTTCGGTTTTTTTTGCAAGCTCAAGAATCCCTGTTTTTAGACCTTTGTACCCTTTGTATATAATTGCCTCTTCTTTTTTATCATGCTTTTTTTTATCTAGCTCTTTTATGGTATTTATTATTTCTTCTTTTATTTCGGATAATTCAGTTTCTTTTTTTTCAACTATTTCTAGGAGTGAATTTGGCTTTGCTGCTTGAAAATGCTTTGTTTTCTCCTTTATAATATAAGTGACAATCCCTTTAGAAATTAACTTCTCAATAATAATGTAAACTTTTGAACTCGATATGCCTGCCTTCTCTATGATTGGTCCAACCGTTGAGTTATCTAATTCAATTAATGCCAAGTAAACCTTGATTTCTCCATCCGTTAATCCAAGTTTTTTGAGGGCTGACGATATTTTGTCCATTTTTAATTATCTAATACTTTCCATATTTAAATAGCTTCCCCCTAGGGGGGAGATAATAGTTAAATAGGAAATTTTTTTGGAAATTTTATGAAATCAAAATCGTTAGAAGATTGTTTAAGTGCAGTGGTTGAACTTACAAAAGGACTACCAGAAGATACCTATAAGTCTTTATCTGAGGTGTCTAAAAAATTGGAAGTTCATAGTAGTCCTGTTTCATCTAAAAAAATATCTCCAAAGGATGTCAGGGTTTTGCTTGATGTATTATATGGGGAAAGATGCATAGAAAAAGTCGTTGTTGGGCTTTCTCCACATCAGGTATTAGGCTATAGGCCTAATTTTAAAGGAATTGAAAGGTCCGGTTATGCGGTGACGGAAATTTTATGAAATCAAAATCGTTAGAAGATTGTTTAAGTGCAGTGGTTGAACTTACAAAAGGACTACCAAGAGATACATATATCTGTACGAAGGATTTAAACGGAAAAAAGATTAGAGGTGCATCTAAAAAAGTATATTCTTCAAAGGATGTTAAAGTTCTGTTTGATGTATTATATGAGGAGGGATGTCTAAAAAGAGTTGTTGTTGAAAATGGTACTTGCTATCAGGTATTAGGCTATAGGCCTAATTTTAAAGGAATTGAAAGGGCTGGTTATAGTGTAAGGAATGTCAATATAAGCGATGAAAACAAGGCTTCACAAGTAATTAAAATAAACAGTAGGGGTGCAAAAAACTCTAAGGACAAGACCCATATTAGCGATTTAGATTTGACAACTAGGGCGAGCAATGCTCTAGAAAGTGTAGGCATACTTTACGTGGAGGATTTAGAGGATATGACTGACAAGGAATTTTTGTCTGTAAAGTCTTTCGGCAGAACTTCTTTGAGAGAGGTGAGAAAGAAGATGAAACTATATAGGGATCAGAGCTTTACTCATGAGACTTCGTAATATGTGACATCATTCGTCGTCTACTATTCTTAATTAATAATTTATTTTAACTAGAATTCATCCCGCAATCCATAAATTTACAGATATCACCTTTATGTCTAAATCCTTGCTGAACACAAGTATTGACAGCTTTCTGGATTATTGATATTCCTTCATCTATCTCTTTCTCTCCTATTATAAACGGCGGAATTATCCTTATGCTTTTTTCTCCTGCTCCTAGTATCAATAATCCATTTTTCACGCATTCAATTATCACATTATCCCGAGTTTTAGCATTCGGTAAGTCAAAAGCTACCATCAGTCCTCTTCCTCTAATGTTATCTATTCCACTTAACTCAGATAATCTCTTAACACAATATTCTCCCATTATTCTATTATGTTTCAATAATTTTTCTTTCTTGATTATTTCAATTGTCTTCACACCTATAGCCATGTCTAAAATATGTCCTCCTCCCCAGGTTGAAGATATTGCTCCAGGCTTATCAGGGAACCATTTTTTATTAGCTACAACTGCTCCAACTTGCAAAGCTTTAGCTGCACTAAAAATATCCGGCTTTATTCCGTAATGTTCAAAAGCCCACCATTTCCCAGTCCTTCCCATTCCAGCCTGCACTTCATCAGCTATATAGGGAATATCATATTTCTTCGTTATCCTTCTTAGATCATTCACCATCTTTTTAGGCGGCATTCTGTACCCTCCTTCTCCCTGGAAATGTTCTAATATGACTAAACTGACGCTTTCATCCCCGTATTCATTAATTGTTTCTTGCAGTTTATCTCCTGCATCTTCATCAAACGGTATCTCAATATTTGCTTCTAGCATATATCCTTCTCTATGCAGAGGTTTAGAATGGTGCAAGCTTAAAGCTCCCAAAGTCCTTCCGTGAAAAGCTCCCTGCACAGAAACACTAAACTGTTTCCTGGGCCTGTTTCGCATAGCTATTTTTATTGCATTCTCAACAGCTTCAGCTCCGGAGTTTATCAAAAACCCCTGGTTCATTCCAGATGGAGAAACACTTAGAAGCGAATTCAATAATTCAAGATGTTCTTCTACACAGAAATCCTGCCCTGCAAATTTAATTGGATGTCTGTTATATTGTCTGACTACTTCTAGTAGTTCGTGATTATTATATCCCAAAGGATTAGAAGCGATCTGCGAAGCAAAATCTAAAAAAATATTCCCATCAATATCCTGCGTGTAAGCTCCATCCCCGAAAGCAGAATGCACTAATGGATAAGGCACAGCCCACCCACCATTCTTGCTTTTAAGCTCTTTGAGAATGTTGGAAGATTTCGGCCCGGGTATTTCTGTTCTTATATTTATCATCTCTCTTTAAGATAAAATGAAATTATTGTTTAAATAAGTAACTACAATTGATAGATTAATTTATAGGTTAAACTTCTATCCATATCTATGGATATTTTAGGATTAGCTACTAAAGTAAGAAAACAATTCGAATCAGGAGAAATAGAGATATCTAGATTAGCAGAGCTTTACTCAGAATATAATCCTACTAATGGTGTTGAAAACTTTGTTAAAAAAGCCATTAATATTTTTCCAAGCTTAAATTGCGGACTCGCTTGCGTTTACCTAAAAGATATCTTAAAAGAAGGAGAGATAATCAATGGAAAATATGGTGAGCATAATCATACTTTCTTAATGGTTGATGAACAGGTTATAGATATAACTGCTGATCAATACGGCGGCCCGAAAGTTTATGTAGGCCCTTTAAAGAGTCCTTGGAAAAAATAGGCACATCTATTATTGATAATACAAACATTTAAATATAACGTAAGATATGTCTTACGTATGGTTCAAATAGACGTTACAAGAATAAGCTCTAAGGGGCAGATTGTCATACCTGCGGATATGAGAAAAGACCTCAAGGAAGGAGAAAAACTGATAATAATAAGATATGGAAAGCAGATAATCCTAAAGAAAGAAGAAGACATGGATGAAAGCATGAAAGAAGACCTAGAGTTTGCAAGAAGAACTGAAGAAGCCTGGAAAGCATATGAAAGAGGCGAATTTAAGAAAATGGACTTTGATGATTTCATAGAAGAAATGAAAAAATGGTAGAGATATCTTATAGCGATGAATTCCGATCGACCATTTCTAAGATAAAAGATAGTTCCCTGAAAGATAAGATAGCTACTCAAATTAAGAAGATAAAGATCAATCCTGAAGTTGGTAAGCCTATGCGCTATGATAGAAAAGGTACGAGAGAATTATACGTAAAACCATTTCGTTTGGCTTACTCATTTATCAAGGAAAAAGATGAAGTTGTTATTCTGAATATTTATCATAAGAAGAATCAATAATTATTCTGTATCAATCTGTGCTTTCTGTAATTTACCAGAATAATCAAAATACACAGTCTTTGTCTCAGAGAACTCGTGTATTCCTTCTATGCCTGCTTCGCGAGTGCCGTTTCCAGTTCCTTTTACTCCTCCGAAAGGCAGATGCACTTCTGCTCCGATTGTTGAAGAATTCACATAAGTAATCCCTGTCTGGATTTTATTAATGCAATAGAAAGCATATTTCATATTTTCCGTGTAAATGGCAGAGCTAAGTCCGTACTCAACATCATTAGTTATATCTATCGCTTCATCAATGTCCTTCACACTAATAATAGATAGCACAGGACCGAATATCTCTTCCTTAGCTATTCTCATTTCTCTGGTAGCATCAGTAAAGATTGTCGGCTCAAAATAAAATCCCCTTTTTCCTATCTTGATTGCATTTCCACCAATAAGCAACTTGGCTCCTTCTTCCTTCCCAATTTTAACATAATTCTCAGACTTATCAACAGCTGCCTGGTTTATCAATGGCCCGACATCGCTCCTCATTCCTTCCCCTACTTTTAATTTTTTGACCCTTTCAAGTAATTTATTCTCAAGTTCTTGTTTGACAGATTCATGGACTATAACTCTTGAAGCAGCAGTGCATCTCTGCCCGCTAGTGCCGAATGCTCCGAATAATATTCCATCAACAGCTAAATCGATTTTAGCATCTTCCATGACTATTATGACATTCTTCCCTCCTAATTCCAGCCCTACTTTTTTCACGCCTGCATTCTGTAAAATATATTCTCCTGTCGCTTTAGAGCCGGTGAAAGATATTCCGTAAACATCCTTGTTCTTGATTATTTCATCTCCGATCTCGTGTCCGCTTCCTGTAACCATATTGAAAACCCCTGGAGGAACTCCTGCTTTCTCGATTATTTTAGTGAATTCAACTCCTGCCAAAGGTATGTCAGAGCTTGGCTTCCACACAACAGTATTGCCGCAGACTAACGCAGGCGCAGCTTTCCACGCAGGTATAGCTATGGGGAAATTCCACGGGGTGATCAATCCAACAACGCCAACAGGATTCCTGACAGTCATTGCGAATTTGTTAGGCAGCTCAGATTTTGTAGTATTCCCGAATAATCTTCTTCCTTCAGCAGCCATATACTCAAATACATCTATTGCTTCTTGAACGTCACCGCGCGCTTCAGAAATGACTTTTCCCATTTCTTTAACAATCAATTTAGCCAATCTTTCTTTATCTTTAATCAATAAATCTCGTATCTTCCATAGATATTTCGCCCTTGCAGGAGCAGGCATATCCCTCCAGGCAGGAAAAGCCCTCTTAGCAACTTCAACAGCATATTGGATATCCTCCTTAGTAGATCTCTGGAACTTTCCTATTGGCTTCTCATTCGCAGGATTCAAGCTTAAGAAGGTCTTCTTAGATGTACTCTTCACCCACTTACCATCAATATAATTCTTGTATTCCATCTCTTTTCATCAATTCTAAGTAATGAATTATTAAAAAGCTTACTGTTCAGACTCCCAAAAACCTAACTTCCCCTTACAAGGAATCTCCTTTACTCTTGAAGCATTTTCCAATATAAATCCGTAATTGCCATATTCAATAGTCGCTAAATGCAAGTCTTTATCCTTAGCAAATTCTTTAGAGTCAGAATATTTCTTCACATCAATTAATTTAGCTTTCCCGATAATAGCTCCTTTAGGCAATTCAGTAAACCCAAATTTTTTCATTGCTTTTTTATCAGTACTTTGCGAAGCATGAATTAGAAATTCCCCCCGAAATTTAGTATTCCATTTTCTGATTTCTATCTTCTTTTTCCCGGAAACAATAAGTTCAGCATACGGCTGTTTTAATGATAGAGCTTTCATCATTATTAATCCATATGGGCAAATAAATATTTATTGTTAAAGCAGCCACACAACAACAAAAAAGTATATTATTACAGAAGTCATATCAGAAATTATTGTTGCGATAGGCCCGCTTCCCAGGGCAGGATCGAACTTAAATTTCTTGATAAATAATGTGATCAAGAGTGCAGTAAGTCCTGTCACAACAAGAGACAGAAAAGAGGCAAGCGATATTGTAAACGCAATAAAAGGTTCTTTCCAGAAGATCGATATAAAAGCGAACATGAATATCCCTATAACCAGTGCGCTTAATGTAGCTATACCCATCTGCTTGGATATATACTTCCTTATGTTTATTTCTTTGCCTAGAATTGCAAGATCCCGTATAAAGACTGTCTGAAGCTGAGTACCTAAAGCATCACTTATGTAGACTGTTGCAGGGATGAACGATGCAATAATAAGGTATTTGGCAAGGGTTTCCTCAAATAATCCTATATATACAGCCATAAACATTGCACCGACTAATCCAATGATCAACCAGGTCAGGCGATCTTTTAGAACTTTCAATATAGGAATCTCCTCACTATTCTCAAAGTCAAGATGTGATTTATGGATTCCTGCAAAATGGAAAATATCCTCTTTTAATGCTCTATTTATAGTAGATAGGATTTCCCTGGAGGAAACAACCCCTAAAAATACATCTTCTTTTATAATTGGTATTTGCTTTAAATTATGCTTCAAGGCCAAATGTGCTACCTTCTCAAGAGTTGTCCCAGGAGAAACATGCACTACCTTTTTTTGCATAAATTTCTTGACAGGCGTTGCTTTAGGATAATTGAAAAGATCTTGTATAGAGAATACTCCTATAAGATTTTTTTTGTCATTAACAACATAAATATAATCAGCGCCATCATATTTAGTAGTTATCTTTTCCAGGATTGTTAAGACTCCTTTAATAGTTGTGTTTTCATCAACTATGGGTATTTTTGTAAGAATAAAATGTTCAAGATCAGACCTGTGTTCATTTCTGTTCTTTCTCATATCACCCTCTTCTGTAAAATATTAAACGAGCTTATAAATATTCCTAAGAAGATTATTTAAATCAGTAAATCACAAGTCATTTTATGAAATCTCTAACCAAATATCTCACAATAAACACAAAGAATCCGAGAGAGATAATCAATATAACCTCAGAAGTTGAAGAGGCATTAAAAGAATCAGAAGTAAAGGAAGGATTAGTTTTAATCAATTCAATGCATATTTCTTCTTCTGTTTTCATAAATGATGAAGAATCAGGCTTAAAGCAGGATTTTTTAGACTGGTTAGAGAAGCTAGCTCCTTATGCAGTGGATAAATATTACCATAATCTGACAGGAGAAGACAACGCCCATGCACATCTGAAAAGAACAATAATGGGAAGAGAGGCAGTTGTAGCAATAACAAATGGTAGATTAGATTTCGGCCCGTGGGAGCAGATCTTTTACGGAGAGTTTGACGGACAGAGGAATAAAAGAATATTAATAAAAATAATAGGGGAATAAAAATAATTATTTGTTTACTTCTTAAGATATTCTGTAAGTCTTGCGAAAGTGAAAGCTCCTATTGCCATCACTAGGTCCCTTACAGCTATATCATAGTAACCAGTAAGCAACAGATTGATAGCTATCAATACTAACCACGCAGCTATCAAGTATCCTGCAAATCTTTTGAATTTTGTGAATACTAATGCTCCAGCGATTATCTCAATAACTCCTACAATCATCATTATTGTTCCAGCGCTCAGAGGAATCACTAACGTTACAGTTGGATTAAGGTAAGTAGACCAGTCAACTAAGTAATTGGTGAACTTATCCAGGCCTGCAATTATCGGTACTAGTCCGTAAGTGAAGAACAAGATCTTCCAGGTTGTTTCTAGATGTTTATCTGCCATTTTACCTCCTTTCATCAGCTAGTATAAAAAGTAAACTATTTAAATAGTTGGTATAAAGCATTATACTAATGGATTGCCCAATCGCTAAATCAACAAAAATAATCGGAACAAGGCCGAGAATATTGATACTTTGGACATTATATCAGGCAGAGAATTCATTCAACTCAATAAAGAACTCAACTAATCTTACTTCCAGGTCATTATCACTAAATCTCAAGTTTCTGCAAAATGAAGAAATAATCTCTGTTAGAAAAAAAGGTGTAAAAAAACTCTATTCACTCACAAAAAAAGGAAAAGAACTTTCAGGAATGCTTGAAGAAATAAAAAA
>CAZOEF010000001.1:0-176271 GCA_964578845.1 Candidatus Woesearchaeota archaeon | reverse complement strand
ATTCACTCACAAAAAAAGGAAAAGAACTTTCAGGAATGCTTGAAGAAATAAAAAATTGGGGTATTAAGTGGAAGTATTGATTATCTTATCCTAGGTCGTTGTTTAAAATTAATTCTCGTTCTGTCTCTCTTTTTTGTACTATATCTTTGATCAATTCTAAATATCTCTAATGGGTCGTGATCTTCAACTTTAGCTCTCTCAGTATAAATTATTCTATCTTTAGGAAGAGGTTCGCGAGTAGGAGTAACTAAATGTCTGGAACTATAATCTATCTCTTGAGCACTGGATTGAAATAAGGCAAATGAAGAAACAATTGCAGCAACACCTCCAATGTAATTTCTCATAAACACTTTAAAAATATGGAGTATAAAAACATTTTTATAAGTTTCAATTAAAGATTAACTATGGGTGAATACGTAGCAAAAGTTCTCAAGACAGAATTTCTAAATCATAATGTAATGAAGATAATAGTAGAAAAGCCTAAAGAATATACTTTTTCTCCAGGCCAGGCAACAGAAATATCCATCAATAATCCAGAATTAAAAGATGAAAAAAGGCCTTATACAATACTCCCTGGAGAAGATAACACAATAGAATTTGTAATAAAAATCTATGAGGAAGGATTTACAAAAAATATCTCAGAATTAAAAGAAGGTGATGAGTTAATAATCACAGACCCGTGGGGAACAATAAAATACAAGGGAAAAGGGATCTTCATCGCAGGAGGAGCAGGAGTAACTCCGTTCATCTCAATATTCAGGGATCTTGCTAAAAAGAACTCTTTAGATGGAAATATATTATTGTTTTCAAACAAAACATCCCAAGATATTTTTTTAGAAGAAGAATTAAAGAATTATTTAAAAGAAAACATGGTGCTGACTTTTTCTCAGGAGAAAGATACAAAATATTATAATGAAAAGATCAGCTTGGATTTTCTTAAAAAGAATATTTCAAATCTAGACCAGCAGTTCTATATCTGCGGGCCAATGCAGTTTGTAGTAGACATGAAGATTGCTTTGGATCAGTTAGGTGTCAAGCCTGAATCAATAACTATTGAGATGTGAAAACTTCTTAAGGCCAGACCGTCAGGACAATAGCCATTGCTAATAATCCCACAAGCCATAGCAATGAATTAATCAAATATAATCCGAATGGCTTCTGCTCCCATAGAACTATCCCCAAGCCTATTGTAGCAACAAATCCTAGCCAGATAAAGAACGCTAATGTCAAGCCTGTTCCTACTGTCAATATACCAAGACTGACAAATAAAGCTGCTAAAATATAAGCCATTATTAATTGGGTTATGAAACCGCCAATGATTGATTTAGTCATAGCTTGCTGCTGTGCTTTAGCCATATTCTTATCTTTGGATTTAGCCATGTCTTTCTTAGAAATATTCATGTAAGCCCTCCACTGCTTGCCAAATAATGGACCATACCAGATCCAGCCAATAACAAAACTAACAATAGCTGCAACAATAACAGACAGATAATTGACGTTGAAGTCTAAAACCATTAAAGACACAGTATTTCAATATTTAAATATCTTTCCAGAATTAAATCTTAACCTTATTAATAGGAGTAAAATCTTTCCAGGAATTATGGACTAACTGGATCAACGAACTAGCGAAATAATCGCTTGACAGCCATACTCCCACATCATAATTAGGATGCACAGTCTTATCATCCAAAAGGAGAAACATCATCTGCTCTTCGTCCACTATTGCAAACCTTCCGTGAGGTTTATTCAATGACCTTACATCTGCATATTTTGACAGGTCTTTAGCGACCTTATAATTATCTTTTGTTATAGGTGCAGCAATCTTGATATCAACGCCTTTCTTCTTTGCTTTCTCCAAAACAGGCTTCAATGTCTCAAATTTCCTGTTCAGGCCTTCAGCAGTTGTTACAATTACTGCGCTCTTCTTGGCATTCCTTATCATCATGTCAAGATGGTTATAGACATTCTGTCTTCCTTTCAGGCTTCCTGACAAGTCTGCAGGCTCAACATATTTTATTCCATTATCATATAATCCGCTAAGTTCAGAAAGCACTTCATCTCCCTTTAATTGATCAAGCCTCTTAGCTTTCTCTTGTGCGTTATTGACCATGCTTTTCTTGACTCTTTCAATGACTTCCTCAGGCTTCAAAGCAATGAACTTTATCGGCTTGCCGAGTTTCATGACAATGAATCCTTTTTTCTCTAATGATTCAAGAATATCATAAGTCCTTGATCTTGGGACATCAGAAATATTGCTCAGTTCTCCTGCAGTTGAAACACCTCTTGAAAGAAGTGAAGTCCACACCTTGACTTCGTACAGGTTTAAGTCGAATATCTTCCTTAACCTGCTTAAAAACTCTCCATTTACTATCATTTTGAAAATATCTCTTTTCTTATTGTAAATAAACCATTTACTATTTAAATGTTTTCAGCAATACCCCTTTATAATTACAAAACTAAAACTTTATGCGAACTTCTTCCTCTTTGACTTTGAAGCTGACATAATCGTCACTGCCAGTAACAAAATCCACGCTTTCAGAGCCTGTCCTTTGTTTTATCATATCTCTTAATGGTTCCAGCATCTCCTGAAGTCTTTTACCGACGGCAATTTCTAGTTTAATGCTATCTGTTTTTTGCAGCCCCCTATTCTTTCTTTCAGCCTGAACTCTTCTGGAGATCTCTCTGGCAAAACCCTCTGCTTCTAATTCAGGCGTCAACTCTAAATCAAGCTCAACATTCAGCTCTCCTTCAGATATCTCAACATCCTTCACATTCAGCTGTCTCTTGATTATTTCATTCAGACCTTTATCAAAACCTGGATTGGTCTTCACTCTAGCCTTAGCTAATGGCCATTTTAGCCCCACTTTCTGCCTGTCTCTCTCAGATAGTCCTGCCTCAATTATCTTTATCGCTAAATCAAATTGCTTCTCCAGATCTTCATCTATTTTAGATTCATCAGCTTTAGGCCATAACGAAAGATGGATAGATTCCTCATTGCCCATTTTTCTCCAAAGATACTCACTTACAAAAGGACAGACTGTGGAGAACATTTTTAATATCCCTAAATATACCTCTCTCAATGTTCCGAACACTGCTGAATTTGATTTGTCACGGACAAACTTTATGTAGTCTCTAGATAAGCTAAGAAAAAGATTTTCTATTTCGCCAATTGTACTGTCTAGATTGTATTCCTCAAAAAGATTGGTAACTCTCTTTAAAGTATTATGGTATCTTGAAAGTATCCATTTTTCTTCTATTTCATTTTGTTCTTTAGGGAGATTTTGTTTCTCAAGATCAATAATGTAATTGGCAATGTTTTCAAGCACTATTAAGTTCCTTTGCTTTACCTTAATATCCTCCCAACTAAAATTAATATTCTCTCCAGCATTAATCTGGCATATATAATACCTGAATATATCTGCTGAAAATTTATCAACCACTTCATAAGGCGAGATTACATTACCAAGTGATTTTGACATCTTCACTCCCTGAAAATCTAATATCATTCCATGGCTGAATACGTTTTTGTAGCAGCCCTTTCCATAAACTATTGCAGAGCAGATTTGCAGTAGACTGTACCATAATCTGGTCTGTTCTGTAGCTTCCAATATTAAATCTGCTGGGAAATATTCCTTAATCAATTTCTCATCGTTATAAAGACAATTCCAGGAAGTAGTTCCTGAATCTATCCATACATCAGCAACATCAGGTATCCTTCGGTATCTTTTACCATCTTTTTCTATTATAATCTCATCTATCCAGGGCCTGTGTAAATTGAGATCATCAAATTTTTTGCCAGACAAGTTTTCTAATTCATCAGCGCTGCCGATGACCATATAATCTTCTCCATTATTCTCATTCACCCATATAGGTATAGGACATCCCCAATATCTCTGTCTTGCAACGCTGTTATCTTTAAGATTTTTTGTCCAGTTGTCGTAGTTAGCTCTTGTCTTTTCAGGAACCCAATGGACTTCTTTGTTCATCTCGACTAATTCATCAGCAAGATCTTCAATCTTAAGAAACCACTGTTCTGTTGTCCTGAAAATTACTGGTTTTCTGCTCCTCCACGAATGCGGATACTCATGTTCTACTTGGGTTTTCGCAATGAGGACACCTTTCTTGTCAAATTCTGCAATGAATTTTTTATCATCCTCTTTAGCTAACCATCCTGTAAATTTTCCTAGATTCTCAAACTCTCCTTTCTCATTTAAGGTGTTGAAAGCTTCAATACCATATTTAGCAGCAGCTTCCTGGTCTTCAGGACCGCATCCAGGGGCGCAATGGACTAAGCCTGTTCCTGCTGAAGTGTCTACATATTCTTTGCTCAAGATTACTGTGTGCACTTTTGGAGATTCTTTCTTCAATTCATCATACACCTCTTTGAGTTCATCATAGAATATGTGCTCGTATTCCTGCCCTTCAAGATCCTTACCTTTCATTTCTTCAACTATCTCAAATTTCTCGTCCAACAATGCTGACATGAATTGTTCGACAAGATCTTTAGCCATAATCCATGTTTCATCTTTCACTCTTAACTTTACATAGTCAACATCAGGATTCGCCATTATTGCCAGATTGAAAGGTATTGTCCATGGAGTGGTTGTCCATATTAAGAAATACTCATCTTCAGAATCTTTCTTTTTGAATTTTAAGAATACTGAAGTGTCCCTTATAGTTTCATACTCAAGTTCGTGCTTGGCTAATGCAGTTTCAGTCACAGCATCCCAATGCATGACTTTTTTCCCCTTGTATAATCTTCCTTGCTTGTCTGCTTCCTTGAAGAATTTCCATTCTCCTGAGATGAAATCCTTAGTAATCGGTTTGTAAGCATTTTCATGATCAAGCCATACTCCTAATTTCCATAAATCCTCGTTCATATAGTTAGCATGCTCAATTGAGAAGTCCATGCATTCCTTTACGAATTTATCTATGCCGTATTTTTCTATATCTTCCTTCGTTTTTAATTTAAGTTTCTGCTGTACTTTGTGCTCTGTTGGTAGGCCGTGCATATCATATCCACCTCTATCCCATACATTAAGACCTCGCATTCTTTTATATCGTAATATCATATCCTTTAGGGAATTGTTCCACGCATGCCCAATGTGTAGTTTTCCTGAAGTGTAAGGCGGCCCTTGTAAGAAATAGAACTTCTCTCCATCCTTGTTCTTTTCTTTGACCTTCTGGTAAATATTGTTCTTCTCCCAGAATTCTAATATCTCTTTCTCTGTCTGCTTAAAATCTATCATATATAACCTCAAAGATTTAGCCTTTTATATTTTCTTATTTAGGATTTTTTAGATAAAAATGGATAAAAGTATTTTATTCAACTTTTTCTATCTCCCTATATCCGATTAAATCTTGTAAGGAAAGTTTGGCCGGATGAATTATTCTTTTTTCAGGATCAACCTGATGCCCAACAATCAAAAAATCATTGTGTCTTGCTTGAACATACATTACAACTTTGTGTATTGGTAAGTCAGTTACACTTCGATAACCCTCATAGGCTGAGCCACGATGTTGAACTGTTAATTCTGCTAACCAATTAGCTTTTTCATCGGTAAAGTCTCCTTCTTGTTCTCCCTTAACCTCTGCAAATTTTGCATCATAAAATAATTTAGGCATATATGACGTAGAAGGCAATCTAATTAGAAAATTTCTCATATCCTCCACACTTATTGATTGGCATGATGCTAGCTCTATCATTGTAAAAATTTATAGCCATTCCTTTATAAATTTTTCTATTTTAATCACTATATAGTTACAATGCATTTTCATATTTTCCTCTTATTGGATTATAACTTCTTTTTAGTCCATTTCTTGTCTTCAGCCTTTACTAGGGAGACAATGGAAACGATTAAGATAAACCCGAAAGTCCAGGCTAAATAACTCTCCTTAGTCAGCCAGAACCATAATATTGCACCTAGCGATACTATTATCAAGGCCCTGAAATATTTCTTGCCAATTAATAATTCATCCCTTGCCAGCCAAGCTATAAGAAAGCCTACTGGAATAGCTAAGAATAAGAATATTATATTAAGGATCATTTTTTACCTTTTTATTGAGAATTATTCCTAAGACCAAAAGAATTGCCCCGCTTCCAAAAACCATTCCAAAATTCAGGGCAAGCTTGCTGGACAAAGTATGCAAAAAGTCTATCGCAGGACTCGCTGTAGATGGCAATTGCCAGCTTAAGCTGGTCATCAGGAAAATCAAGAATGGAGCCCCGGCGAATAATCCTATTATCCCTAAGTCGAATAGCGACTTATATTTAGGTATACTGAATAATACTATTCCTAAGACAAGAAGTGAAGACAGTATCCCTAAAGCAATTATCACTCCCTTTCCAAAAGCAAAATAGCTGTTCAGATGCTCATCATCTAATACTTTTACTTCCTCCTGTATTTGATCAGCAACAACCTTGCTGACTTCCTGCCTGAATATCTGCTCCACCCCTTCAGGGCCTAATTCCCTTAATTCAGCACAATCTATCTCAATCCCAGAGTCTTCGTAAAAAATTGTCTCCTGCCCTGCACACCGGCTAATCACATCTTCATAGATCTCCGGAAAATTAAGCTCTCCTTGAGTATTGGCATCCCTTATCGCCTGGTCTATTATAGCATCAGTTGCAGTCTCAGTGACAACTTCCCTTACATGCTCTTTGCTTGTATTATTATAGGCTGTGAACAGGATAATTAAAATAACAATAGCAAAAACTGCAGCTATGCTTAGAAATATTCTTAATACCCTAAAAAATTTATTATCTTCCATGTTTTATTTAATCAATATATGTATTTTAGTGTTTGCTTTCTCGTCTTTAAACAGATGTCTAACTAAGTGCTTCATTTGTCAAGGAAAAATGTCTGTATCAGGATTATGACTATTGCTATTAATGCTAGTATCCCCTTTATCGCTAAAAATGAAGGATTGTCTATGCTTATTGCAGGTATGCTAAATACTGCTGCGAAAATTGCCACGAACCCTATGACCAAGGTGATTATGTTGGCAAAATTATCCCTGTTAAGCCCGCCTGTGAATATCCTCTTTAGTTTCCTATAATTAACTTCAACTATAAGCCCTATACCGAGTATCAGCATCCATGAGATCTCGACATAAATATTCAGGTCATAATTAAATATAGATTGTATGAATATCCCTAAGAATCCGATTATGCTGACAATAGAAAGAGCGTTGAGGAATCTTTTTGTCGTTACGACTTTCTTATGGAATCTCTCGTCCTTCACCTCTCTCATAACTGAACTTATGTGAAGAGATATTTAAACATTAACTCTTCTTGCTAACTGCCCCGCTCTGCCATTCTTTCAGGATATATCTAGCAGTCCTGTCAACATCAACATTGTCTCCCTTAAGCATAAATTTTTTCTTCCTTCCAAGTTCATCTATTAATATCTCCACGTCACCATTAGCCTCAATACTGTAGAATTTTTCTAAGACTCCTGGATAGTCTTCGAGTATTTTTGCTACAGCTGCTTCAGGATTTTTTACAGAGGCATAGACCCTTGCCCCTATTTTTCCTTGCTTCTCCATGAATTCCTCTTCGTGAGGCTCGTATTCTCTGTCCTCTATGACTCCAGGAGTATCTAAGATCAAAATGTCTGCGGAGAACTTTACTTTTTGTATTCCTTTAGTTAATCCAGATTGAGCAGACGCTTTCGCAGCGCTTCTTCCTGTCAGCATATTAATAACAGAACTCTTTCCAGTGTTTGGATAGCCGATAATTCCTATATGGGCTTTCTTTGTCAGCTTTAGCCACTGCGTCTTTCCTATTACTCTTTTATGCCCCTTCAATGCTTCTTCTTTCATCTCCTCGTCTTCATTCTCAGAGAATATCTTTCCGGCAGCTTTCAGCCTCTTGACTTCTATCTTTATCTGGTCGCGCAGCTTCTTCCTTCCTATCAAAGTCTTTGTGGAGACGAATATATAAGGTGAGAGACTCTTCAGGTCCTGTGAATCTTTTAATTTTGAGATATTTACTAAATCACTCTTATTGAGTATAGTGATTACTATCTTATCTTTCTCATTCATCACTTTCTCCAGTTCCCTATTTCTTGTCTCGTCTATAAATCTGGCATCTAATATGTATAGTATCACGTCACTTATCCTGATGACTTCCAGAGCCTGCGAAGTGAAGGATCTCCTATGTTTATTATGCGGATCTATTGTCCTTGTCATCCTGCTCGAATAATCATACCTTATTCTCATGCATAATCGACGAAATAAGGGTATAAAAAGGTAATTTGTATCTTCTTTCTATTCAAACGGCGCAAAATCGCCAGAAAGCTTAGGTATCAATTTATAGTTTCGCGCATCATTCTTTCATTTAAATGTTTATCAAGGCAGTATTCATCAGGGCCGTGAATGAAAACAGATAATATCGCTATCGCAATAGCTATGTCCCTGATTCCTGTTGCACTGTATCCGACAACAAAGCTGACGTGAAGCATATTCAGCCCTAAAAACAATGCTGAAACTCTGGTAAAAATTCCAAGCATAAGAAAAACAGAAAAAGTAATCAAGAAAAATGCATACAAATAGATCAAAATTATTGGCTGAAGAGGAATAATAGAAGTATACAGAGGGATACTTTGGATAAGCTGGGAAGGGTTCTGCAGTAATGTCAGGGCAAACCAAAGTATAACTGAAGATATTCCTATTCTCAATATCATAGCAGAATGCTTTTCAGTCTTCATTATCCTCCTATGCAGCTTTCAGCTAAAATGGACACACTTCCGCTGGCAAAAGCTACAGCTGCAACAATGATTATTGCAATTATAGCAATCAGGATTATTACAGTTACTTTTCTCATATTATTCAATGACAAATTTGATTTATAAGAAAGGTGGACTTTTTGTCCATTCGGTTTAAAAAGAGCTATTCATTCAATAAATCATGGCCCCGCCACCATTTTTTAATGAGATCATATCATTTACTCAGGCTAGCCTCTGGATTGAATTAGTCTTTTCTCTGATTATCATCATAGCATGCAGTATTATTTATTTCAGGACAAAAGAGCTGTATGAATTGACTTCTTATAAAAGCATAAAATATTTTAGGAATGCTTTCCTGTTTTTTGGAATAGCCTTTCTTGTAAGATTACTATTGCGATTAGCTTCTCTCATAATAGGAATTGAGGATGTCTCAATTGTATTGTTCTGGATAGGAATAGCGTTCTCTGCTTTTGCAGGACTCATTGCAGGATTTTATCTTATGTATGGAGTATTGTGGAAAAAGCTTGAGAAATCAAAGTTCAGTAAATATACCCATCCTATTCCACTGGGCATTATAGCACTTATCTTTGTTTTGATCTTCCATGGGGCAGCATTGATAGCGATTCTGGCATTATACATAATTGCAATATATTTAGCATATAAGAATAGGAAAGAATCCAAGAAAAAAACAGGAATCGCAGGCATTCATGTGATTTACATTTTATTATTCATATCCTGGATAGCTGGATGGGCAGCGCAGTTTGCAATTAGGTTCTCTTTGATAGGAGGAATAATCCAGTATTCTCTATCATCTATATTGTTTCTCATAATTCTCTATAGAGTCATTAAAATAACAAAATAAAATGGCAAAAAGAAGCAGGATAGAAGTTATTTATAGCATATTGGAAATAATCAGAGGTAACAAGAATTCAATAAAATTAACTCCTCTTTTGAGAAAGTCAGGCCTTTCATCCAGCAGGTTTATGGAATATTTTAGGGAACTCCTGGAAAAAGGTTTCATAACAGAGGATATTGACAAAAAAGGGAACAAATTCTATTCTCTTGGAGAAAAAGGGACAAGATATTTGGAGAAATATCATATAATCAGGAATTTCATCGAAGATTTTGATTTATAATTTATCAATGATCCTGTTCACAGTCTTCCACGTTCTTGTTGTTATCTCTTTCCCAAATTGTTTCTCAATATCTCTCATAAAATCAGGAGTTCGGCCTTTCGACATATCAATCACTGTGCATAGCTCCTTTCGTCTGTCTTTAAAAAAAGTCACAATAAGATAATTATTCTTGTCTTCTTTCACGCCCTTGAATGGATTGCTTTTCACTAGTTTTTCTAATTCTTCCCTGCTCCTGATTATAGTGATACTATTGAATCCAAGTTTTTCAGGCAACGCTTTTTCTATATCAGTTTCAAGTTTTTTGGAATTTTTAGAAGGGCTTTCAAATAAAACGTTTCCGCTCGATATTACTGTCTTTACATTTGTAAATCCTAATTCTTCAAATAATCCTTTAAGCTTTTCATTCTTCATATTCGGATTAGAAGGCATTATTCCTCTTAGTAGCGCTGCGTATTTCATTTAGGTGACCCTCTCGGCTTTGGAGATCTTTGTTTAGATGTTTCTTCCTTTATTCTATAATTAACAAATTTTTTTATTAAATCAAAAGGTATCTTTTTATCAAGCGGGAATCTTAAGGTACCCTTTGAGACCTTATATTTTGATAATCCTGATTTATCAACTGCAGAAGTTGTTGCAGGATAGATGCTTATGTGATTCTTAAAAGCAGCAAAATATACCAAATATTTTCCATTCAAGTAGAATGTGGGTATCCTGTAACTAATTCCTTCTGTAGTATTAGGTGCAGCTGATTTTATTGTTCTTCTAATTTTTTTTAAGATGCTTTGCACTGCATCTGGAAATGTTTCAATATATTTATCTATCGTCATATTATAATAAATGTGCTTTGATTTATATATTTTCATCAAAATTTTTTAACCAAAATTATTAACTTTCTGTTGAGGCTCTCTCAATTTTGATAACCCGATTAATTAACTCTTAGAAAATCTAGGTGGGCCGGTCGTATAACGGTTAATACGTTTCCCTCCTAAGGACAAAATCCGGGTTCAATTCACTTCAAAATATACTTGTTTTGAAGTTCCCAAAAATTCATTAGAATTTTTTAGGACCGGCCGGTCCATCTAATCTTATACAAAGCATTCTGAAATATTTAAATCTTTGTCCCAGAAACAGGACCGTGGTTTAGTCTAAAATACTACACAATTTATTTATATCTAAAAAAGCCTTTTCTTATTATGAAAATATTATTATCTCCTGCCAAGACTCTGGATTTTGATAAGACTGTTCCTGTTGATGATTATACTATTCCCCAGTTTCTTCCAGAATCAAAAAAACTTGTTGATATTTTAAAGAAAAAATCTTTTAAAGAATTAGCTGAACTTATGGAAATAAGCAACGATTTAGCTAAGTTAAATCACTCAAGGTATCAGGAATGGAAGACTCCTTTCACAATAAAGAATTCCAGGCAGTGCGTTTTCACTTTCGCAGGTCCAGTATACCAAGGTTTCGATTTCATCGCTTACAAGAATCAGGATTACAAAAGGTTGCAGGACACTGTAAGAATAATAAGCGGCCTTCACGGGTTACTAAGGCCTTTTGATCTTATTCAGGCATACAGATTAGACATGCATACACCATTAAAGAATCCTTCAGGAAAAGACCTTTATGCATTCTGGAGACAGAAAGTAACAGATGTATTGAAGAAAGAATGTAAAGACTTGTTAGTTAACTGCGCCTCAAAAGAATACTTTGAAGCAGTTGATTTCTCACAGCTAAAATGTAAGATAATAACTCCACATTTTAAGAACATGAAAAATGGCAAATACCAGGTTATAGGATTAGTAGCTAAAAAAGCAAGAGGGATGTTTGCTGATTACTTAGTGAGGAACAACCTTACAAAAATAGAAGACTTTAAGAAATTCAATCGCGATGGATATAAGTTTGATGAAAAGTCATCAACTCCCACAGAGTTGGTGTTTTTGAGGAGTAAAAAATGAAATCAATTTGGAACGGATCAATATCATTTGGATTAGTGAATATCCCTGTTAAGCTGTATTCTGCTATCGAGAGCAAGGCATTTAGTTTTAAGATGTTAGACAGTAAGCACCACGCTCCAATAAAATACAAAAGGGTTTCTGAAAAAACAGGCAAGGAAGTCCCCTGGAAAGAGATAGTCAAGGGCGTTGAGATCTCAAAGGGGAATTATTTTGTCCCAACTAAAGAGCAGCTGGCGGCAATAAAGCCCGAGAAGTCAGATACTATCGACATAATAGAATTCGTTGACCAGAGCCAGATAGATCCTATTTATCTTAATTCACATTATTTCATAGGCCCTGCAAAAGAAAAGGAAAAGACATATTTCCTATTCAAGGAGATATTAAATATGACTGCAAGGACTGCTTTAGGCAGGTTTGTGATGAGGGAGAAAGAATACCTCTGCGCCATCCGTGCGTATAAAGGAGGGCTTTTGCTAACTACTCTGAATTATCCTTATGAAATTCGGGATATTAAAAAAGTGGATAATATTGCCTCCGCTCCAAAGCTCCAAAATGCAGAATTAAAATTAGCAGAAGAACTGATAAATAAATTATACAAGGACGAATTCTCAATAGACCAGTTCAAGGACAATTTCGCGGAAGAAATGCAGAAGATGCTAGAGAAAGCCTCTAAAGGCGAAATCATTAAAGCGCCTAAAGCAGGAAAGAAACCAAAGAAAGAGGATAATCTTATCGCGGCACTGAAGGCTAGTTTGGATTAGTAAACCTTCTCAATCCCAAAATCCCCTCATTTTTGAGAGGCTTATTAATAAATAAACTAAATTTTCAAGGGAGTTAATGGAGGAATCTTAGGCACTAAAGCTACAAATGTTTAAATATAAGATATTCTTATAATAAGAAAGTAAGATGAAGATTGAAACCACTAAAATGTCATCCAGAGGACAGGTTGTTATTCCTCAAGATGCCAGAAATGAATTAGAAGCCAAGGAAGGCACGATTTTCTTAGTCATGACTAGCGGAGATACTATTATCTTAAAGAAAGTTGAAATGCCTTCTAAAAAAGACTTATTAAAACAGATAGAGAAAATAGCCAAAGAAGGAAGCAAAAAGGCTGAAAAATTAGGCATAAAAGAAAGCGATTCTGCTGATCTAGTGCACAGGCTTAGAAGATTAAAATAGATGAGGATTACCCTGGATACAAATTTCCTTATTTCAGCCACTCAATGGAATAAAAGCGTTGCCCACAAAGCCCTAATCAAATTCATAAAGAAAGACTATAAATTATTCTCCACAGAGAGCATATTGACAGAATTTAGCGAAGTCTTGGCCAGGGATTTCAAGTATGATAATAAAGGAATAGAAAAAATCCTAAGTAATTTAATCGGCATTATCAGGGTCGTAGAGCCCAAAACCAAATTAAAGATAGTCAAGGACGACCCAGATGATGATAAGATACTTGAATGCGCCGTTGACTCTAATTCTGAATATATTATAACTTACGATAGGCATCTGCTTAATATAAAGCAATACAGGGAAATAAAAATAATAACTCCTGAGGAAGCAATTAGGTTGATCTAATCACAACCCTTATATCTCCTAAACTCTTATTCTAAGCTATGGCCAAATTAAATGAATATAAGAAAAAGCGCGACTTCACTAAGACTTCAGAGCCAAAGGGAAAAGTCGAAAAGAAGGCGAAAAAAGCGACGTTTGTAATCCAAAAACATGCAGCCAGAAGGCTTCATTATGATTTCAGGATAGAGGTTGACGGAGTTCTAAAATCCTGGGCTGTTCCAAAGGAACCGAGTATGTCAACTAAGGACAAGCGTTTAGCAGTCCACGTTGAAGACCATCCTATAGAATACGGCAAGTTCGAAGGAGTAATACCTGAAGGGAATTACGGAGCAGGTAATGTAGAGATCTGGGACAATGGATATTTTGTGAATATGACAATAAAAGACAGCAAGCTAGAGCCTTTATCAAAATGGATAGAAAAAGGCCACTTCATAATCTGGCTTAAAGGAGATCGACTAAGAGGAGGATTCGCTTTCAACAAGATGGAAGGAAAAAACTGGCTTCTAATAAAGATGAACGATGAGGAAGCGATAGAAAATAAGGAAGATGAAAAATCCCCTTCAGAGTTCTTTACAGTAAATAAGAAAAAAATAGAGATAACAAATGCAAAAAAAGAGATCTTCGCTAATCTAACAAAAAAAGATTTCGCTGAATATTACAAAAAAGCAGCTCCGCTGATGTTAGAACACATAAAAAATCGTCCTATCTCAATGTTCAGGATGCCCCATGGATTAAGGGAAGAAGGATTCTTCCAAAAGCACGTTCCTGATTATTTTCCCGACTGGATGAAAAAAGTTGAGGTAAAAAGAAAGACCAGTAAAATAAAATATGTTATGGCTAACGATGAAGAAAGCATAGTCTATTTAGCTACTCAAGTTGTTGTTCCGCATATCTGGCCTGCAAGAGCTGACAAATTAGATTATCCGGACAGGATGATATTCGATCTGGATCCTTCTGTGAATGATTTTGAAAAAACGCAAAGAGTCGCCTTAGAAGTAAAGAAATTCTTAGATGATTTGAAAATGCCTTCCTACATTATGACAACAGGAAACAAAGGATACCATATTGTAGTCCCATTAGATCGAACAACAAAACAGGAGGAAGTTAGGGAATTTGCTGGAAAGATAGCTAATGTTTTAGCAAATAATTTTCCTAAGGATATGACTACCCAGATGCGAATAGAAAAAAGAAAAGATAGAGTGTTATTGGATTATTTCAGGAATTCTCCTACACATACAGCTGTCGCTCCGTATTCTGTCAGGGCTTCATTAAGGGGAGGAATAGCGATGCCGATAGAATGGAAAGAAGTTAAAAAAATAAGGCCTCGCCATTTCACTTTAGACAATTATTCATCAAGACTAAAAAAAGATCTCTGGAAAGGAATGTACAAAAAAGGAGTTTCAATAAAATCAATAAAGGAGAAACTTAGAAAATGAAACCGATGCTAGCGACTATAGGCAATGAAAACATCTTAGATAAAAAAGGATATTTATTCGAAGTAAAACTAGACGGAATTCGCGCTTTATGCTACAAGAAAACAAAACTCAAATTCACCTCAAGAAATGGAATAATAATAACTAACAAATATCCTGAATTTAATTTCTTTAAAGATTTGAAAGCAAAAGAATGCATCCTAGATGGGGAGATAGTAGTCTTCGATGAAAAAGGCCGCCCGTCATTTGAAAAATGGGGAGAGCATCAAAAAAGCAAGACAAAAGACGCTAAATATATTGCATTTGACATCTTATATTATAACGGAAAATCTCTTCTTAAAGAGCCTTTATACAAAAGAAAGAAAATATTAGATAAAGTAGTAAAAGAAGGAGATAATTTAATGCTTTCAGCTTACACTGAAGACGGAAAAAAACTCTGGAGATTTGTAAAGGAAAATAAGTTAGAAGGAGTGATAGCAAAAAAGTCAGATAGCTCTTATGTTTTAGGGGAAAGATCATCAGACTGGATAAAAATAAAAATAACCAAAGAAGTTGATTGCGTCATTCTGGGTTACACTACTGAAAAGCGCACATTGACTAGTTTAGCATTAGGATTCTATAACAAAGACAATCTTGTCTATGCAGGAAAGGCCGGGACAGGATTCAATGAAAGATCGATGAAAGAACTAAAAGAGAAATTAGAAAAAATAAAGCTAAAAAAAGAATTAATAGAAACCGAATCAGGAGTCATACCGGTAAAGCCTATCTTAGTCGCAGAAGTAACATGCCATGAAGTCACAAAAAATGGGAAATTAAGGGCTCCTGTATTCAAGCGTTTAAGAGAAGATAAAAATCCGGAAGAATGTGTATTGCCTAACTCACAAGATTAGCATCCCTGAATAATTTCCATTTGCCGTTCTCTTTTTTCAATATCGTCAAAGTATATCCTTTTCTATTAACAGTTTCATTTTCTGGAGAACTCATTTTAATTTCAATAAAATTTCTTATGTAAGCCCAGTCGCCTAAGACTTTTATCTCCTTGATATTACTCTTTCCGTCAATCTTCATGTCTTTCATCTCTTCAGAAGCTTTCCTGAACGCCTCTTTTCCAAACGGCTCATTCCCAGGAGTCATAAAGATAACATCATCTGTCATTAAACTTAGAACTTTATCAATATCACCTTCCTTACTAGCTAGCATCCAATCATCAACTAATTTCCTGATTTCTTCATCATCATTCATTTTATTATCAGGATTTTAGGCATTAATTAATTTTCTGATTGAGACTCTCTCAAGATAATTACATAGATTGCTGAAGCATCCCGACTCTATTTCCTTCACTATCCTGGAAAGCTACATATGTGCCTATTCCTGGTATTTCCATCGGTTCTCCAAAAACTTCTCCACCTGCTTCTTTGACTTTTTCAATAGACTCATTGATATCACTTACACTTATCACAACAGAGAGATGTTGCGATCCTGGTTTAGTATCATCTCTCTGGAAAAAGCCTCCATTTATTGCCCCGGGAGTTTTTACCATATTGTTCTCATCAGTTTCTGTAGTATGGGCTATGATATATTCCCCCATATCTTCGCCTAATTTAGTCATCTTCCAGCCGAAAGCATCTTCATAGAATTTTTTAACTCTGTCTTTATCGACAGCTGCCATCTCAAAATGTACTACAGGATCCATATTAAAATAAATTTCCAAGAATTAATAAACATTTGTAGTATTACTTTTCAACTACTGTTCTAAACCCGCCGTAAGCCATTTTCTTCAAGTCAAACGGCATCTTCATATTCTTGTACTTCTCAGACATCTGGTCCATTTCTTTCATGACCTTCTTATTGACTAAATCCCTGTGCGCTTTGGACTTAAATGTTATAAATGAAAACCAGACATCGTTCTTTCCAGAATTGGCCATTTTCGGAAAAGTTAAGCTTTTCATCCCGCCAACGGTAGGATTCAAGTCATCTCCTACACATTCCTTATAATCAAGTACTCCGTGCTTTTTCCATAACCTAGCACCTTCAGCAGCCATTTTCTTATAAGCATTGAAATTTTTCTTAGGAACTACTAAAACAAATCCATCAACATATGTCATTGCACAAAAAAGGCAGCCAATTTTATAAATATTAGCCTTAACTCAAGAATGATACTCACCCATTTAAAAGATTCATAAGCTTTAAGAAAGGAGGAAACAAAAAATTTCAATGAAGGACATTATTATTCGAGGGGCAAGAGAGCATAATCTCAAGAATGTCACTGTGACTTTGCCAAGGAACAAGCTTGTAGTAATTACAGGATTGTCAGGATCAGGAAAATCAACTTTGGCTTTCGATACACTTTACGCAGAGGGACAGAGAAGATACGTTGAGTCTTTAAGCGCTTACGCGAGGCAGTTCTTAGGACTGATGAACAAGCCGGATGTTGATTCCATTGAAGGCTTATCACCTGCTATTTCAATAGAGCAGAAGACTACTTCGAATAATCCGAGAAGCACTGTAGGAACAGTTACCGAGGTATACGATTATCTAAGGTTATTATACGCTAGAATAGGGACTCCGCATTGCCCGGTCCATAAATTGCCAATAGTATCCCGAACAGCTGAACAGATTGTAAACCAGATAGTTTCTGATTTTAGTAAAGACATAACTATTCTTGCGCCGATCATAAGACAGAAGAAAGGAACTTATGAGCAATTAATAAAAGACCTAAACTCAGAAGGATATTCAAGAGCAAGGATAAATGGAAAGATCTTCAGGACAGATGAAAAAATCAAGCTTGAGCGCTACAAAAGGCACGATATTGACGCTGTTATAGATCGAGTAAGTTTAGAGGACAAAACAAGGCTGACTGAAGCAGTCGAGAATTCCTTAAAAAAGGGAAACGGATTATTGATAGCTTTAACTAACGATAAGGAAGAGCTGTATTCATCCTCTCTGGCCTGTCCTGTTTGCGGCCTCTCGATAGAAGAGCTCCAGCCAAGGATGTTCTCATTCAATAGCCCGTTCGGAGCTTGTGAGAATTGCAATGGTTTAGGTGTGAAAATAGAGTTCGATCCTGACTTGATTATTCCTGACCAGAGCAAGAGCATAATGGACGGAGCTATTGCTCTTTATGGAAAAATGGACCTAAGCTGGAGGTCACAGCAGCTCCAGGTAGTCGGAAAAAAATTCGGCTTTGATTTATTTAAGCCAATAGATAAATTCAATGATAAGCAAATGGATGTATTGCTATATGGAACATCCCAGTCAATAAAGGGCCGCTGGTCTAACGGAGCAAGCATGAACATGGAGAGCGGATGGGAAGGATTGATTCCTCAGTCTGACAGGCTATACAAGCAGACTTCATCCGACTGGAGAAAGAGCGAGTTTGAAAAATATATGCGCGCTACTCCATGTTTAGTCTGCAAAGGAAAAAGATTGAAAGAGAAAGTTCTGGCAGTCACCATCAACAATAAATCAATAATTGATGTGACTGATCTTTCTATAACAAGCTGTCTGGATTTTTTCAATACATTGAACCTGACAAAAAAAGAAACAGATATCGCCAGCCTGATCTTAAAGGAAATAAATGCAAGGCTAAAATTCCTTTCAGATGTAGGGTTAGGCTATTTGACCTTGTCCAGGCAGGCAGGAACTCTTTCAGGAGGAGAAGCCCAGAGGATACGTTTAGCGACTCAGATCGGATCTAATCTAACAGGAGTATTATATATCTTAGACGAGCCATCTATCGGGTTACACCAGAGGGATAATATAAAATTAATAGAGACCCTGCATACATTAAGGGATTTAGGGAACACTCTTATAGTTGTTGAGCACGACGAGGACACTATCCGCAGGGCAGATTATGTTATAGATATGGGCCCGGGCGCAGGAATTCACGGGGGTGAAATAACCTCTATCGGAACTCCTGAAGAAATTACAAATGATCCTAATTCATTGACAGGAAACTACCTTTCAGGAAAATTATCTATTCCTGTTCCAGAAAAAAGACGCAAAGGAAAAGGGGAAGTGAACTTCAAAGGATGCAAGGAAAACAATCTAAAGAACATTGATGTAAATATTCCTTTAGGAGTATTGACCTGCTTGACAGGAGTCTCTGGTTCAGGAAAATCAACTCTGCTTGAAGAAATAATCTATAAAGGCCTGATGAAAAAAATAAATTCTTCTACTGTAATTCCAGGAAAGCACGATAAAATTGAGATAAACGGGAAATTAGACAAGGTTATCGTGATAGACCAGAGCCCAATTGGAAGGACTCCGAGAAGCAATCCTGCAACTTACATCAAAGCATTTGATGAGATCAGGAATCTGTTTGCCTCAACTAAAGAATCTAAATTACGAGGCTATTCGCCAGGGAGATTTTCTTTCAATGTTCCTGGGGGAAGATGCGAGAAATGCCAGGGAGATGGAACAATAAAGATAGAGATGAACTTTCTGCCTGATGTGTATGTAGAATGCGAAGAATGCAAAGGCAAAAGGTACAATTCAGAAACTCTAAAAGTTACCTTTAATAATAAGAACATAGCAGAAGTTCTTGAGATGAGCGTTGAGGAAGCTTTAGAGATATTCTCTTCAGTCCCTTCTATACATAGGAAATTATCTACTTTAACAGATGTAGGTCTAGGTTACATCAAATTAGGCCAGAGTGCCACAACCCTTTCAGGCGGAGAAGCCCAAAGGATAAAGTTAACCAGGGAATTAGCAAAAAGAGGGACAGGAAACACTATTTACTTATTAGATGAGCCTACAACAGGCCTGCATTTCCACGATGTAAATAAATTGCTTGAAGTATTGCACAGCTTAGTAAATAAGGGGAATACTATTATAACAATTGAGCATAATCTTGAGGTCATAAAATCTGCTGACTATATAATAGACCTAGGTCCTGAAGGCGGTGAAAACGGGGGGCAGGTTTTAGCAGAAGGCACTCCGGAAGAAATAATCAATAGTCAGGGACACACAGCAAGATTTCTTAAGCCTCTGCTCAAGCAAAATGGTAGAAATAAATGAGATAAATTTCCTTCCGACTGATCCGGGATGTTATTTGTTTCGCGATAAGGATGGAAATATTATTTATGTCGGCAAGGCTAATAATATCCGTAAACGTGTTTCAAGCTATTTCCAGAAAAAAGAGCTAGATCCAAAGACTTCTCAGTTAGTAAAAAATATCTCAGATATTGATGTCATAACTACTTCTACAGAAGTAGAGGCCCTGATACTCGAGAACAGCCTGATAAAAAAGCATTATCCTAAATATAATCTTGATCTGAAAGACTCCCACAGGTATGCTTATATTAGGATACATAATGAAGAGATCCCATGGATAGAAGTTGTTCGTTATAGGGAAGCCAAAGGGGAGTATTATGGCCCGTTTGTTTCAGGCGCAGTGAGGAAATTGATAACAGACGTGATATCTAGAAATTTCAGGGTATTTATGAGGAGACCTTCACCTCGCCTTAAAAAAAGTATTCAAAAAGATGTTTATCTGGAAAGGATAAAGCAGGCAAGGCAAATACTCAAAGGCGACGTAGATAGGCTGATAAAGGAGCTTGAAAAGAAGATGGACATAGCTTCCAAAAAAACATATTATGAATACTCCTTGAGCTTGAGGAACCAGATAAATGCCCTCAAGACATTAAAAGAAAAACAATTGATAGAGATGACTAAGTCAGTAGATGCAAATATCATAAATTATCTTAAAGTAGGGGATTCAGTATACCTTCTTATATTTTCAATGCGCAAAGGCATACTTGAAGGAAAGCAGGAATTTACTTTTGATTATTATGAAGATTTCCTGGAAGACTTTCTTCTTCAGTATTATGACTCAGCACCTATCCCCCAGGAAATAATCCTGCCTGAATCAATAGATGAAAGCTTGACTGATTACCTGACTGAAAAAGCCGGGAGAAAAGTCTCAATAGTCATTCCTCAAAAAGGAGATAAGAAGGAGCTTCTGGAATTCGTCCTGCAGAATGTAAGCGCGACTTTCTTTTCAGGCAGCGAGAGGATGAATGAACTTAAGAAATTATTATCCCTGAATAAATTGCCTTTGATTATAGAATGTTTTGACATTTCGCATTTGACAGGGACTAATACAGTGGCTTCAATGGTCAGGTTCAAGGACGGATTGCCCGATAAATCTAGTTACAGGAAATTCAGGATCCGTTTAGCTAGTGGAGGGGATGATTATTTGGCGATGAAAGAAGTTGTAAGAAGAAGATATTCAGGAATGCTCAAATCTTCGATGAAAAATCCTGATCTGATAGTAATTGACGGCGGACTAGGGCAATTGAATGCAGCTAAGGAAATATTGGATGAATTAAAATTAAAAATACCATTGATATCTTTAGCAAAGCGCCTGGAAGAGATATATATTCCGGGAAGCGATGAACCATTAAGGATAAGTATGAAAAACAAGGGATTACAACTATTGATTGCAATCAGGGATGAAGCCCACAGGTTTGCTATCACTTACCAAAGGTCATTAAGAAAATGGAATTCAAGATAAAGTCTTCGTTTAAGCCAGCAGGTTCACAGCCTGAAGCCATAAAAAAGCTAGCCGAAGGAATGAAAAAAGATAACTTTCAGACTTTATTAGGCGTGACTGGCTCGGGCAAGACTTTCACGATAGCTAATG
Source organism: Candidatus Woesearchaeota archaeon (assembly GCA_964578845.1). GTDB lineage: Archaea > Nanobdellota > Nanobdellia > Pacearchaeales > GW2011-AR1 > CAZOEF01. Next base: position 154,797 of record CAZOEF010000001.1, on the reverse strand, counting down.
TTATTGAAAAAGTGAAAAAACCTACTTTAGTCATAGCGCATAACAAGACTCTCGCAGCGCAATTATATAGGGAATTCAAAGAATTCTTTCCAGATAATAGGGTCGAATATTTCATCTCATTCTATGATTATTACCAGCCGGAATCTTACCTGCCGCAGAAAGACCAGTACATAGAGAAAGACTCACAGATAAATCCTCTTATAGAGAGGATGAGGTTAAGCGCGAGCGCTTCGCTGATGAGCAGGAAAGATGTTATAGTCATAGCATCTGTATCCTGCATCTATGGTTTAGGAAATCCTGATAACTACAAGGGAATGGGTTTAGATCTTTCTAAAGGAATGAAAATAAGCAGGACTGAACTGATATCAAAATTAATTGATGGCCAGTACGAAAGGAATGACATTGAACTATTGCCTGGAAGGTTCAGGGTGAAAGGTGATACTATAGATATAATTCCCGGTAATGAAAAGGACATAATCAGAGTAGAAATGTTTGGTGACGAAGTCGACAGGGTCACAGTGATAGACAAGAACAATAATTCTGTTCAGCAGATGATGGACCATTATTTTCTTTTTCCTGCAAGGCATTTCGTCACGCCTGAAGATGAGATGGCTAGAGCTATTGAAAGTATAGAAGAAGAGCTTAGGCAGCAGCTTCCTAAGATGGATATGATCGAGTCGCATAGGCTGAAACAGAGAACTGCTTATGACATAGAGATGCTTAAGACAATCGGTTTCTGCAAGGGTATTGAGAACTACTCAAGACACTTTGACGGCAGAAAACCAGGAGAGAAGCCTTACTGCTTATTAGATTATTTCGGGGATGATTTCTTGATAGTCATAGATGAAAGCCACCAGACAATCCCCCAGCTTAACGCAATGTATAACGGCGACAGGCAGAGAAAAATGAATTTAGTCGATTACGGATTCAGGTTGCCTTCAGCTTTAGATAACAGGCCTTTGAAGTTTTCTGAGTTTGAAGAATACATGAAAAAGCAGAAAGTGATATTTGTTAGTGCAACCCCTGGAAAATATGAGCGGGAATATAGCAAGAACGTAGTCGAACAGTTGATCCGCCCGACAGGTTTAGTGGATCCTGAGATTGAGGTAAAACCTACAGAAAATCAGCTGCAGGACTTAATTACTGAAATAAAAAGAGTCACTTCTGAGGGCAACAGGATACTAGTCACAGCCCTGACTAAAAAACTCGCTGAAGAGATTTCAGATTATTTTGCCTCTGTTGGAATAAAGACAAGATATTTGCATTCAGAAATAAAGACTCTCGAAAGAAGCGAAATAATCAGGCAGTTCAGGTTAGGGAAGTTTGATGTGCTAGTTGGAATAAATCTCTTAAGGGAGGGAATAGATATTCCTGAGCTGGGCTTAGTGGCTATTCTAGATGCAGATAAAGAAGGATTCTTGCGCGACCAGCAGAGCTTGATACAGATAATCGGAAGGGCTGCAAGAAATATTGATGCCAAAGTCATTCTATATGCTGATAATATCACACAGTCAATAAGCAATGCAGTTGAAGAGACTAACAGAAGAAGGAATATTCAGTTAAAATATAACAAAGATAATAATATAGTTCCTGTAACTATCAAAAAGCCTATAGAAGAGCAGACAATTATTCTTAAGGACACTAAGCATATTCCAAAAAAAGAGAAAGAAAAAATGGTTCCAGTTCTAGAGAAAGAGATGCGCCAGGCCGCCGAAGATCTTGATTTTGAGTTAGCTATTGCATTGAGAGATCAGTTGAAATTGTTGAAGGATGAATTAGGTTTAGATTAATCAAATCTCTGCTTGTTCTTGAAAAGATGTGCTGCTAAAGGTATGAATACTATAATAGCTCCTAAACACCATAATAGTGCGATCCATCCTGAATTTCCTATAGGTGTGCCGACTAGCCATGCTCTTATAGCCTCAATGACTTTTGTGAATGGCTGGTTCTCTGCGAATACCCTTAATGCTGCAGGCATGCTATCTGTAGGGACGAAAGCACTGCTGATAAAAGTCAATGGCATTATGAACATGAATGATATCCATTGCGCTGCTTCCATGCTCCTTACAAGAAGTCCGATTATTGCGGACAGCCACGACATTGCAAAAGTAAATAATAGCAGTAATCCGAAGACTAATCCCCATTCTAGCAAGCTTGCGTTAGGCCTGAATCCAAGAAGGAAACTAAATGCTAATAATATTACTCCTGAAAGGGTGTTTCTTACTAAATCAGCTGAGACGTGTCCCACTAACAAAGCAGGACTAAACATTGGTAATGACCTAAACCTATCTATCACGCCTCTTTTTAGATCCAATACTAAATTCAATGTGGTAGTGCTTGCTCCAAATGCTAAAGTCTGAACTAGTATTCCTGCAACAAGGAAATTGACATAACTCACATCTCCAGTATTTATTGCTCCTCCGAAAACATACCTGAATAATAACAAGAACATGACAGGCATGATGATTATAGATAATAATTGGTCAAAGTTCTTGACCATATGCTTCAGGCTTCGCTGCGTCAATACCCAGCAGTCTCTAAGCATCCATAACACGTTCATTTTTTCTCCTCTTCGCTCGCAGCGCGCCCTGTCAAGTTAAGGAAGACGTCGTCTAAAGTCGGGCGATGTAATGAAAAGCTATCTATCTTGATATTTCCGCTTTCAAGTTTATTGAGGACATCCTTAATCTCACCAATGCCTTTTTCAATAGTGATATTTATTTTTCTGTTTTCCTTGTCAGAAGTCAATTCTTTTCCGATCAATTTGACAGCTTTGCTAAAATCACTTTCAGAGGAAATGATCAATTCTAATCTTTCAGGCCCGACTTTCTGTTTTAATTCCTGGGCTGTTCCCTCGGCGATTATTTTCCCATTATCTAATACAATTATCCTGTCAGCCAACCTGTCCGCTTCCTCCATATATTGAGTTGTCAATAGTATTGTAGTCCCGCTATTAGCAAGTTTCTTGATTATTTCCCACATTGTCATGCGGCTTCTAGGGTCTAAGCCAGTGGTAGGTTCATCCAGAAAGATTATTGGCGGTGAAGCAATCAGGCTCATAGCTAAATCTAATCTTCTTCTCATTCCGCCTGAATAAGTCTTTACAGCTCTCTTTGCCGCGCCATTCAGGTCGAACTCTTTCAATAATTCCTTTGCTCTTTTTGCGGAATCTTTCTTGCTTAGCCTGTAAAGCCTGCCCATCATGATCAAGTTCTCTTCGCCTGTCAAATATTCATCAACAGCAGCATACTGTCCTGTCAAGCCAATACTCTTCTTTACTTCATAAGACTGCTTTACCACATCGTGGCCATTTACTAATGCTTTCCCTCCGTCAGGTTTTAGTAAGGTACTTAGTATTTTTACAGTCGTAGTTTTGCCGGCTCCGTTAGGCCCAAGAAGGGCCAATACCTTTCCCTTTTTCATGGAGAAATCAACTCCTTTCAGGACGTGAACATTCTTGAATGATTTCCTTAAGTTCTTTACTACAACTACATCATCATTTTTTATAGGCATTTTTAGATTATCAATTTAGGATTTAAGAACTTATTGATAGGAAGAAGTATTATTTTTACTTCTGATCCCTTTCATAAAATATATCTAACTGAACATCATAATGTACTGCATCAAAGGTATTAACAATATCTCTAACTAAACTATTCACTATATCTAGCTCTTCATCCTCCCAGCCAGGATATGAAATTTGCATATCAGATACAATCGGTACAGGCGATCTGTTCCAGTCAGGAACTTCACCAGGCCTTGCTTGCACAAGATTTTCATTATATACTAATTCAAACCACATATCTCCTTGATTTTCATAAACATGCATTCCGGAAGAATTTGGGCTAGTAGGAGTTTCTATAAATCCTTTTTCTTCTAAAAATTTTTCAAGCCCATGAGGGATTTCCCTAAAACCTATATATTGTTCATGTCTCATAGATAAAATCTATTGAGTGAGTATTTAAACGTTTATTGTATCTAAATCGTAAATCTATTCTTCCCCAGCTTTCTCTAGTTCAGTAATTATTATCTTTTTCATTTTCAGCATTATAGGAGTTGTCTTTTCCGGATTTTTTGATAATAATTCATTCATATTTTCAGGAGTTATCTGCCACGAAACTCCGAATTTATCTTTCACCCACCCACATTGCTCAGATTCAGGAACTGCTGATAGTTTATCCCAGTAATGATCAATCTCTTTCTGGTCTTTGCAGTTAACAATAAAGGATATCGCTTCATTGAATTTGAATTTGTGGTCCATGCCAGAATCCATTGCAATGAATTCTTCATTTGCTAACTTGAACTGTGAGTACATTATATTATCTTCTTTTTCATTGAATTCATTCTTGCCATACTCAACTATTGCATCTATCTTAGATTCAGGGAATACTTTAACATAATATTCAATTGCTTCTCTTGATTTACCACACAAATCCTGCGTGAATAATAATGCAGGAACAATATTTTGTTCAAAGTTTTCTTCTGTTAGTATTATCTGCCATGACACTCCGAATTTATCCTCAACCCAGGCATACCTTTTGCTGAAAGGATATTCGCTAAGCTCCATTAAGACTTTTCCATTCTCAGATAATTTTTCATAATAATTATCCACTTCCTGAGGAGTTTTGCATTTGACATGGAAAGATATAGATGGGTTTATTTTGAAATACGGCCCTGCACTTATTGACATGAATTCATATCCCATTAAATTGAATCCTACAATATCACAATCCCCTGAAGGGGTGTCCTTTATCATAGATTTATGTGTTATCTTGGAATCCGGAAATACTTTAGTATAGAACTCAGCAGCTTCAACCGCTTCCTTATCAAACCATAAATGAGGGACTATCTTTTGCATATTTATCAAAAAGGTTTAGGTTATTTAAATTTTGGGTGTTAAGCGTATCTTGTATGGGAGAAGCCAACACCATTTATATGACTATTGTCATTAACTTTTGTCAAGCCCCATCCTTTATGGGGTCCATCTGGGGTGTAAATCAAATGTGTTATTGAACAATTGTCTATCTCCATCTTGTATGTAATATCCGGATTCGAGCCAAGGACTTTTCTAAGGAAACATTTTGTAGCCATTCCGTGGCCAAAGACTCCGACAGTCAGCTGCCTTCCAATAAAATTTCTCTCAACCCATCCATAAATTCTTTCCTCAACATCTCTTTGTGACTCGCCATTCGGGGCTCTGAAATCAGGACTTTGCTTCCTCATCATTGCTATGACATCAGAAGTATATATCTCAGAGCGTACCTTTCCTTCCCAATCACCTTGCGACAGTTCCAAAAGCTCAGGAGACGTCATAATATTTTCTGTAGGATATTCGATTGTTCTAGCTACAATTTCTGCAGTAGCCATAGCCCTAACAGCAGTCGAAGAATGCAACTCATCAAACATTATTCCTTCTCTCAATAATCTCTCCCCTAAAGCTCTTGCCTGCTTAACTCCTCTCTCAGAAAGCTCAAGATGATTTGATCTTCCCCCAATCTTATTGCCAGTGATATTATACTCAGTTTCCCCATGTCTGAACAAATATAGATTAAGTACCATAAGATTCTATTTTATTCTGGATTTATAATTTTTATTGTAGTAATATCCCTAATAAAGACTCAAGATTCTCAGTGATCTCTTTTATTGTCGCTTCCTTAAACGGACTTTTGAGGTTTCCTTTTTTCAGCGCATCATTGAAACCATAAGTTATAGAAGAGTTTATCAGATTAATGTAGTCTTTCCATGCTTTATCTCTATTCTCCATGAACCTGAACAGATATTGAAAGGCACACAAACCAGCTATCACATAATCAATATAATAGAAAGGGGCATCAAATATATGGAGCTGTCTATACCAGAAAGTCCCTTTATCTAAGAATTCATTATCTTCATAATCTAAATAAGGAAGGTATTTTTTCTCCATTTCTCTCCATTGCTTTTTTCTGTCTGAAGGCGATACATTAGGATTCTCATATACCCAGTGCTGGAATGCATCAACAAGAAGCCCGTAAGGTATAAAGAGCGCGCCTTTCAAAAGGCTAAAAAGCTTGAACTGTTCCGGATTTGATGTAATCCTGTCAACATATGGCCAGCAGAAATATTCCATTGACATTGAATGTATCTCTGAGAGTTCATATCCTACAGTAGTCTCATCCCGAAAGCTTTTGTCTCTGTTCATATAGGCGCATAATGCATGGCCCCCTTCATGAAATAATGTCAGAACATTAAGAGGTGAGCCGGAATAATTCATAAATACAAAAGGGGCTTTCTCCGATTTGATAAATTCGCAGAATCCCCAATCCAGTTTTGATTTTCTCGGAAGAAGGTCTAATAGATTACGTTCTATCATATATGTGAAGAATTCTTTACTCTCCTTACCCATCTCCCTAAAAGTATTTTCTACTTCTTTTATTACAAAAGAATGATCTCCTTTAATCTCAATGTCCTCTTTGAAATAGACCGGATCATCGTAATAGTATAACTTATCTAGGCCCATATTTGATTTTTGCCACGATTTTACCTTCTCTATGAATGGAATAAAATTCTTCAATGCATGCTTTTGCAGTTCCTTAACTTCGCTGCTTCCATAATCAGGCCTTCCCAGTCTGTCATACCCAAGTTCAACAAAATTATCATATCCTAACGCTAAAGCTATTTCATGTCTTGTCTTTACAAGATTATCAAAGATCTCATCTAATTCTTCCTCGTATTTCTCGAAAAAATGACAGAATTCTTCATTGGCAAGCTTTCTTGTCTCTCTGTCTTTTGATGTGAATAGGGAGCGCAATTCACTTCTTGTCAATTTTTTACCCTTAAATGTAAAGTCTCCTGAGCTGATAAGTTTTCTGTATTTGCTTGCTAGGTTATTTTCTTTTTCAAGAAGATCAAGCACAGCCGGCTTGACTGTATTTAATGATCTTTCCATTGCCCTACCAACATTTTTCCCATATTTCTTATCAAAGTTTCCTCTAAACTTGGAATTTATAATGACTTGATAATACTCTCTTTTTAGGTTTTGTAAGATGGGCAGCAGTTTATTACAGAACTCATGTTCCCCTGAGTAGAATTCATCTTGGGTGTCTTGGTTGAACCTGATACTAGCAAGAGTTATCATTGAATCAATTTCTGTTATGAGCCTTTCAGTATATTCAACTGTTTTCAAAAATTCCTCTGCATTTTCAGCTCCCTTAAGGTTAGAGATATTATCTACAAATTCTTTTTCTACCTTATTAATGTCAGGGCGCTTATATGTAAATTCTTCAAAAGTTTTCACAAGTCCTTTAGAATTGATTTATTTAAAACATTATCTGTTTCTACTTTTGTCTTTCAATCCCCACTGCCAGCGCGGCTTTTCCCCTTTCCAGTAGCCGAAAAATATGAGAATTGCGATCATTGCTAACAGGCCAAGTAGCGCTGCACCTGGTGCATCATCAGTTTCTCCGATGTAAATGCCTGCACCAAAAATAGCTGCACTAATAATTATTACAAGCCAGCCCTGCCATCTTACAGGCACCCAGCCCCAACCATAGAGCTTTCGCTTGAACCAATACCCTTTAGGATTATCCTTGTAATAATTAAATATATCTTTGATTTTCATGATTAAGTAAATGCTAAGCATTTCTATTATTTATTATCTTCTATTGTGTGTACTCACGTCTTGAGCGAATAAACCTATCTTTATTCTTCTTTCCAAGATAATTTTGAATTAAATAACCTATGAAAGCACAGAATGATCCACTTACTAATAAGGTAATTATCACTATCCCAGCTATATCGTCCCCCGGATTAAGTTTGGATATTATAAATAATAAAAGAAGGCCAACTATTACGCCAAAAACGAAACCGCTCATTGTGCCTACACTTCTCATAATCAGCCAATAGATAATAGCTAAAATACCTGCAAAGATGAATCCAATAAATGGCTCACCCTCTCCGTAAAAGATACCTCTAATGCCCACAATGAAAAAGAATATAAAAAAACCCAGAAATATTATTTGAAGTGATCGATAATACCATTTTTTGTGAAAATCTTCTTTTTCCATTTTCATAAACTCCCAAATTGCAGATCTAATCTCATTGTTATACGATACCTCTTTAAATAATTGACTATTAAAAGAGAAATGTACAAGATACAAGTAGGCATTAAGGGTGTTAAAAGTATTAATGACCTTAGAAAATTCATTAAAGATCACAGAATAATTACAGTTCTTTTTGGAGAATATCATGGATTTATTAATCAAATAGAAGTTCAAAAGAGAGTAATTCGCGCAGTTAAGCCGGATTTCTTCCTTTATGAGATGCTTGAGAGGCGCAATATTTTAAACGATAAGAAAGCGAAAGAATTTCTAAGTAAGCCAGATGATAAGGATTTTTCAGTAGTTTCTAAATATGGACAATTAAAACCCATAGTAAAAGTGGCTAGAAGTTTTGGATTACCGATTATTGGATGCGATCTTAAAAATATGGGGGTAAATAAAGATTGGAGAAATAAAAAATATTCTAATGAAGAAACAAATAAGATTACTAAGAAGCGAGAATTGCAACAAGCTAAGATAATTAATCAATATAGCTCAAAGGGTCTCGTCTTTGCACTGTTAGGAAATCATCATATTAGAAAAAATAGTGCCTTATGGTCTAAGTTAAATGAAAAAGAAGTAATTGTTATTATGCCCGGATTCAAATGGGAAAAGAGATTAGAGAATAAAAATAAATTTAAAGATTCTGAAATATCTTATATTATGAAGGTTATATCTTTGGCTTCATAAAACCTAAAAAGATAATCAAAATGGTGGAGCGCCCGGACCAAGATTCGAACTTGGGAATCCACAAGGGAAACGGGATTAGCAATCCCGCGCCGTAACCGCTGGGCCATCCGGGCATCAATCTCTAGAGAAATAAGCAGTTTTAAAACTTCCTAAACCAGGCTGTAAAAATCCTTCTTTACAAGATTTAACATCTCATTATTTATTTTAGCCACCCTCTTAATAATTGAAGTTTTTTCTAGTGTAAATATTTTATCCACTTTTACCATACTCTTTTTAGGTATTGCTCCGGATTCCAAGCTATTTTCATCTATCATAATAGAATGTTTAGTCTTTTTGAGATTGGATGTTATTCCACAAGTAATTAAGTCATCAGAAGATTTATTATCTTTATTATTTGACAATATTAATACGGGCCTTTGTTTTACAGAGCTTAGGTCTGAAAAAGGAAATGGTGCTATCACAATCTCTCCTTGCCTATATTTCATTCCAGACCTCATCTTCTTTGTTGTCCCAGAGTTTTTTAGCCACTTTTTCCGAATGTTTCAACAAGTCAGAAAAATCTTCCCTTCTAAGCTTCTTCATTATGACTGAGTCATTGCTCTGGGTGACTATCAATTCATCTCCTTTATTTATATGAAGAGATTCCCTTATTTTAATAGGCAGGGATATCTGTCCTTTATCCGTGACTTTTATTATTCTGGTTTCCATAAAAAGTAAGAAATTCCTTACTTTATAAATATTCCTTCCAAATTTGAGATTGTTGCATCAACAGATCGCTATAAGATACAGATATTAATTGCTCAGGTTTTATTCCAAATTCATCAAGATATCTATTGCACTGGTCCTCAAGCCTTTCTCTTCCTATTGTGCCATCCCTATCTATCGCTTCGACTTCTACAAAATGCCCCAGTCCCTTAACATCATCTATATGGAATTTCACATTGTCAATGAAATATATATCTCTTTTCTTGTCAACCACGACTTTAATGCCTAAAGAAGTAGTCAGAATAGTCTTAAGAGTCGAGCCAGGATGAGTCGTGAACAAAGAGACATGCGATTGTTTAGGTCCTTCCTGGTCATCCCTTAGATAATGTATGAGGTTGTTTTCTATTGTCCCTTCTCTTAATTTAAGCCTTCCGCTAGTAACATTAAAATAAGTGTCAATCTGGTGATCCTGGCCTCTATAATCAGCCCCAATATCTTCTAAGATTCTTCTAACAGCAAGTGGATCTTCACATCTAGCTTTGAATTCTACATTTAGATGAGCCATTCAGGATAATTGAAATCTTTCTTTTTAACATTAATTACACTTTATTAGCTACCTTTCGTTTGTTCCACCACGATGCAACTAAAGCCCCGAAGAAAGCTCCAAACATATTGAATATTAAATCAAAGCCAGTGTTATAAACGTCCCCTACGCCTGTCTCTTTTACAAATACAAACGCTAAAAATTCTACAACTTCGTTCAATGCGCCTAATCCCATGCTCCCGACGAACGCCAGGAATATTGCAAGCTTCATTTTTTTAGGCAGGTCTTTGATATGGGGAGCAGATAATTGATAGATCACAATAGCCGCGACAGCGAAGCCGTAGAAATGTACAAACTGATCCATTTTAAGTATATAAAAATCAGGGCTCAATGCAGTGTTATTGATTAGTTCAATTACTCTTAATTTGTATAATGTAGCCCCGTTGATTATAACCCCTCCTCCGGCCATGTGGAGTAATCCCCATAATGACAATCCCCATAAAGCTAAATAATCAAGATTTAATTTCCTGAAATTGAATAGTATGATTAATGCTATCAACACTAAAACTGCAATATAGATAAGGAACTCATAATCTTCTTTTAGAAGATAGAATATAGTGAACGGAATGATATAAGCGAGATTAAACAATATAACTGCCCATTCACCTCTCTTGAATTTCATATTCATTCCAGGATTTAGGCCTTAATAAATCATTTTATTTGCAAATGTCTTCTAGGCAAATCTTTAAAAGTCCTCTCATTAGTATATTAATCATAGCGAGGTAGAGCAGTCTGGAGTGCTCGTCGGGCCCATAACCCGGAGGTCGTGTGGTTCAAATCCCACCCTCGCTATTTTTCCATTTCATCCTGTGGGATTTTTCAAATACCTGAGTAAACTTTAAGGTTTACGAAGGTTGCCGGGAATCTTTGATTTCACGAGCACCCACCCTCGCTATTTTTCCATTTCATCCTGTGGGATTTTTTCCCTTTTTAAAGGCCTTTAAAAGTTATGTCGTTGTCAAAAATATATTATTCAGGACAATTCACTCATTCACCAGTGACAAAATATTTTTAAAGAAAATTTAGCGTCTTGCCACATGGCAAAAATATTATCCGTCAAATTGAATGAAAGTTCTTATTACACTATGATCCGGTCAGTCATAGAGTCCTGGCCTAAAGAAGTTATGGGTGAAATCTATGGAAAAGAAAAGAACGGGGTATTTTTCATATCTAACGCTTACCAGTTCGTTACAGCAGCAAGGAAGCCTACTTCAGTATCCTATGGGAATTATGAGGCTGTGAGCCGTTTAAGAAGCTTAGACGAGCTTGTAAAGAGAAAGAAGTACTTTAGAAACAAGATTGTTGGAGGTTTCCATAGCCATGTCATAAACCGCTCAAATAGGGAACTGCCCAGGTCAAAGCAGAACAGCCTATCAACTGAAGACCTTGAATTCATAAAGCACGAGATGGCTTCAGCAGGAGCTAGTGAATGGATAGAAGTCTTGATAAGGATAGAAAGAAAAGAATATTCCTCTAAAAACGGAACAGGCAAATCAGTGATCCATTTGGCAAAAAAAATGAAAATCCTCTTAAAAGACAAGCCGACCGAAGGCTACGACATAACTTTCTCAGCTTTTTACATAGACAAGAATATGAAAGTCAGAGAACTTAAGGTAAGGAATGGGGCGATGACTAGAGAGTAGATATATTTATTAATAATTTCCTTTTCTTGAAATTAATGAAGGCTTTCATTATCCATCGCTGGGGAGGAAATCCCGACGAAGGGCTTTACAAATGGCTTGCTTCTGAACTAGAATCTAGGGGGTTTGAAGTAATAGTTCCTGAAATGCCTGATACAGACAATCCTCAAATAAATTCTTGGGTAAATAAGATCAAGGAAATCTGTCAAGACTCAGATGAGAATACTTATTTTTTCGGGCACAGCATCGGCTGCCAGACAATACTGAGATATTTAGAAACACTTCCTGAAGACGTAAAAGTTGGAAAAGTTGTCCTTATTGCCCCTTGGCTGCATCTGCAGGGCATAGAAGAAGAGGAAGGCGCTGCAGAAGTCGCAGAGCCATGGCTAATAACTCCGATAGATTTTGAAAAAGTCAAGTCACACGCGAATTTCACTTGCATTTTCTCAGACAATGATCCTTACGTCCCAATATCTGACAAAGATATATTCAAGGAAAATCTAAATGCACAAATAATTGTTGAGCATGATAAAGGCCACTTCACAGAAGAAGACGGTGTAAAAGAATTACCTTCAGCATTAAACTCCATCTAACGCCTGATTGACTAACTCATCAGCTTTCCTCTGGAATTTGTCCCATCTACTAACATGTTTATAAGTGACTTTCTCAAAATTCTTCGCAAGTTCTTTAGCCTCTAAGAAAAGTGGTTTTAATAACAGAGACTTGACTATATACTCCCCCCTCATCTGTTTGATAATCAACTCAGAATCCATTATCACAACAACTTCTTTTCTGGTATATTTAGCAGCTAGTTCTAAAGCCTTTATCAACCCGTGATATTCAGCAACATTGTTTGTGGCTCTCCCGATAGTTTTCTTGAATCTCTCAAGATAATCATCCTTCTCATCCCTGATGGTCACGCCTATTGCAGCAGACCCGGGGTTTCCGCGAGCACCTCCATCACAGTTTATGTATATCTTAGACAGCATTTACTTATTAATATCCTGGAATTTATAATATTAATGAATGAAGATGAGGCAGAAATCTCTAGGCCTGAAAAAATCCTCTTTCCTGGATCCAAAATAGATAAGAAAGATGTAGCTGACTATTATCATAAAGTCTCAAAATTTATGCTGCCATTCATGAAAGACAGGCCGCTAGCTCTTGAAAGATACCCTGACGGCATAAAGGACGAAGGATTCTATCAAAAAAACGCTTCAGATTACTTCCCTTCATATATCAAAACGCAGAAGATAGACCAGACAACTTATGTAATAGTCAATGATAAAAAATCATTATTATATTTAATAAACCAGGCAGTCATAACTTTCCACGGCTGGATGTCTACAATAGATTCAATAAATAAGCCTGATAAAATAGTCCTAGATATAGATCCGCCTGATTCTTTGAAACTGGAAGATGTTAAGGCCGGCGCTGAATATATAAAAAAGATTCTTGAGCATATAGGTCTAGAGCCATACTTGATGTCTACAGGAATAAAAGGGCTTCATATAGTTAGTCCGATAAAACCAGAATTAAACTTCAAGGAAGTCAAGCAATTTACAAGAAGGCTCGCAGAATTGACAGTAAACTCCAGTCCTGAGAGGTTTACAATAGAGCAAAGAAAAGACAAGAGGGAAAATAAAATATTCATAGATCATCTAAGAAATGAAAGAGCCCAGTTATCAGTAATTCCATATTCATTAAGGCCGATAGAAAATGCACCAATAGCTGTCCCGCTGAAATGGAAAGAGCTAAAATCCTTCAGACATCAAAATTATATCTTAAAACATGCATCAAGGCTAAAAGATTCCTGGAAAGATTTCAATAAAAAAAGGAAATCTCTAAAATCAGCAATAAAAAAATTTGATAAACTCTATTGATAATAGCAATATTTTTATAGAGACGGTTTTTTCTCTCTTAATGCTGATCCTTGGAATAGATGATGCCGGAAGAGGTCCGATAATTGGTCCAATGGTCCTGGCAGGGGTCTTGATAAATCCTTCTCACGAAGAAACCTTAAAGGGCAAGGTGACTGATTCAAAACTTCTCTCGCAGATAAAAAGAGTAGAACTGACATCATTAATAAATGGAAATTGTATCAAATCACATGTTGTCACTTCTGATCCTATTGAAATAGACTCATCTGTAGCAAAGGGAGAATTAAACGTACTCGAAGCAAAGAAAGCCGCTGAAATAATAAATGTATTGAATGTTCTGGATGAGCAGATAACTGTGATAGTGGATTGTCCGTCGGTAAATACTATCTCTTGGAAAAACCAGCTTATTTCGTATATAGAGAACAAATCAAATCTTACCATAAAATGCGAGCATAAGGCAGATTTCAATTATCCTTCAGTCGCAGCAGCATCTATTTTAGCAAAAGTAAAAAGGGAAGAGGAAGTCACAAAACTTAAATCTATTTATGGTGATATTGGTTCAGGATATGCCTCTGATCCAGCGACAAAAATATTCCTCAGGGAAAATGGAGAAAAGCTGAAAGACTCAGGGATTTTCAGGAAATCTTGGTCTACCTGGACAGCGCTTTTCCCTGCTCCAGGGCAGAAGAAGCTTTTAGATTACTGAAGAGAAATATTTTTTTGTTGCTTCACGGACATTTTCCCAGAGCATCCTGTATCCTTTCGGCATAACCTTTATATCAAAATTCCTGTCAATCCTTATAGCCCTTGTCTTAGTGAAATCATCTGGATCAAATTCACTTTTAAACTTTACTAAAATTCCTTTTTCTCTGGTATAAATGCTGTCTTTCTTGGGAATAATACATCCCCTTATAACCACACTGTCTATATTCTCTCCTTCATTCACTGTTGCTCCAATATCTTTATTATATCTTATCAAACATTCCAGTTCATCAGAGATAAATCCAATATAATCGGTAATTTCATTTAATCCTAATGTCCTGTCAAATTCGATTATTGATTCTTCAAGAGCCTTTCTCATATTTTTCTAGGTGTTAGGGGTTATTTAAGCATTAGCAGTAAATTATTTAAAAGAAAAATTACCCTTTCAAAAAGATGGTGACTTTTGATCAGTTTTTAATAGCTACTTATTGGAACAATACAGGGCAGGATTATTTGATAGCCTTAGGTGTATTTCTTGGATTATTTATTCTTCTTAAGCTGTTTGATAAATATATTGTAGTATTTTTTAAGAAGACTTCCAAAAAAACAAAAATAAAGTGGGATGATCTGGCGATAGATTTCATCAGCGCCATAAACTGGCAGTTCTATGCTTATGTTAGTTTTTATGTGGCTGCCTCTATTTTAATCTTGCCTGAAATAATAGATAGGGTTATCTGGATATTGCTGCTAATTTTTGTGATCTTCTATGTATCTCAGGGGTTAGTAAGAGTAGTTGACTATTTCACAAACGAGCAGATCAAGAAGAGAAAGAAATCTGATGACCCTGCAAATTCTTCAATGATCAAGACTTTTGGGATTATATTCAAGATAGTTATCTATGCGCTAGCTCTACTGATGGTATTAGCTAATTTAGGCATAGAGATAACTCCTCTGGTAGCTTCTTTAGGAGTTGGCGGAATAGCTATAGCAATAGCATTGCAGTCTGTGTTGGCTGATTTATTTGCAGCTTTTGCAATTTATTTTGATAAGCCTTTCAAGGAAGGGGATTTCATAATTGTCGGAAATGATATGGGAACAGTTAAGAATATAGGGATAAAGACTACAAGAATACAATCTCTTGGCGGACAGGAACTGATAATATCTAATTCTGAATTGACTTCAGCAAGAGTGAATAATTATAAAAGGATGGAAGAGAGGAGAATAGCCTTCAACATAGGAGTGGAATATTCAACTTCTACAGCAAAGCTAAAGAAGATAAATAATATAATCAAAGAAGCAGTAAGTTCAACAAAGTACGCCAGGTTTGACAGGACACATTTCAAGGAATTTGGTAATTTCAGCTTGAATTACGAGACTATATATCACGTGACCAGCCCTGACTACAATATCTATATGGATGTCCAGCAGGAGATAAACTTCAAGATAAGGGAAGCCTTCGAGAAGGAGAAAATATCTTTCGCCCTCCCAAGGCAGAATATAAACATTGATAATTTCAAGAAGTAATGATCATCCAGGATAATCCATCAAATTGTCTCCACTGAATATGGACATTCCATTGGCATATCTATCATCTCCATCTTTGTCAACGAGAAAGCAATGGATATTTGAATAATCGTGCATTCCCTCAAGACCTATAAGCAATGATTCTCCATTATCATAATCCCAGGACTGGATAAAACGAGGGTTATCTCCTCCGGTGTCTAGCCTTCTGAAGTTTATCATTGTCTTGCCATTCAGGTCCTCCGGAGTAAATTCAGAATTTGGATGCTGATGTCCGCTAACCTCTGCCCTCCTTTCGTTATATTTCCTTATCAGGAACTCATCTGAATGGCATATACCTTCTAATGGCATGAAAAGAAAGATATTCCTTCGAATAAAAACCTTATTATCCCCCCCAAAATAACCTTTAAATAACTCTTTAGGCAATTATATCCATGACTTATATAAAGAAGATGTCAATGCAGGGCTTCAAGTCATTCGCTAATAAAACAGAGATTCTTTTAGATAATGGCATCAATGTCATAGTCGGGCCTAACGGGTCAGGCAAATCAAATATCTCTGACGCTCTATGCTTTGTTTTAGGAAGGCTATCAATAAAATCCATGAGGGCTGCTAAAGCCAAGAATCTACTGTTTATGGGATCTAAATATGTCAAGCCATCCAAGGAGGCATCTGTCGAAATAGTTTTTGATAATGCTAATAATACTTTTGCTTTGCCACACCCGGAAATATCTATAAAGAGAGTGGTGAGGCATAACGGCCAGAGCATATACAAGATAAATGAGGAGACTAAGACACGTTCAGAAGTCATAGAGATGCTAGCTCACGCAGGCATTGACCCGCACGGATTCAATATGGTTCTTCAAGGACAAATACAGGCAATAGTTAAGATGCACCCTGAAGAAAGAAGAAAGATAATAGAAGAAGTGGCTGGAATAGCTATCTATGAATCAAGAAAAGAAAAATCACTAAAAGAGCTGGAAAAGACAGAGGAAAAATTGAAAGAGATCTCAGCAGTGCTTAGGGAGAGGACATCCTTTTTAAGGAATCTTGAGAAGGAGAGGTCTCAGGCCCTAAGGTACAAGGAGCTGGAAACTACAATAAAGAGATGCAAGGCATCTATAATAACCAGGAAAATTGAGGACAAGAATAAGGAATTGAATTCTGTGCGGGCATCAATAGAGACAAAATCATCTCAGAAGGGCAAGATCCGTTCAGATGTTGAGCAAATAGAGAAATTAATAGAAACTCTCAATGAGGAGATTACTAAAATAAATAAGCACATCCAGAAGTCTACAGGCCTTGAACAGGAGAGTCTGCACGAGAGCATATCTAATTTAAGGGCAGAGCTGGAAGGATTAAAAGTAAGAAAAGAGAATTACGAGAACCGCAAATCAGAGATAGAGCACAGGATAGAGCAGATTCAGTCTTCATTGCCGCAATTGCAGACAGAGATTGATGAACTTAGTAAAGAGTCTCCTTTAGTCGCCAAAAAACAGGAAGAATTAAAAAAGAAAAAATTAGATCTCGAGAGGCTTGAGGAAGAGAAGAAAAAATCCTATGCCTTGAAGACAGAGATAAACAATGTCCGCGAGAGGCTCAAGGAAAAGCAATCAGCTCTTGCAAGACTAGATGCTGAGTCTGATTCTTTGCTTAAGCAGATAGAGGAGTATTCTATTGAATTAAATCATAAAGATGCCATGTCATGTGAAAAAGAGATAACTAAACTGAGAAAAGAGCTTGAAGCTAAGAATTCTTCATTATCTGCCTTAGCTGATGCAGAGATAAGCAATGCAAAAAAAATATCATCAGGAGAGACCCAGATAGAGTCAGCGGATGAAGCGAAGAAGAATGTCCAGGGAATAGACATCTGTCCTCTTTGCCAGAACACAATGACTCCTGAGCATTTGAATCACGTGATCACAAATTCAGACAATAAAATAAGTGCTGCAAGAAAATTAATTGATCAATCAAGAAAGGAGCTTGAAAAGATAAGGGAAGACAAGGAATCAGCTGTAAAAAGAATCAAAGAAATAGAGTCCAAAATAGATTCTCTAGAAAGAGAGCAGGTCAAGCACAATGTAGTCATGGATAAGCAGGAATATCTCAAGAAACTAATTGAGGAAGCTAAGACAACAAAAACATTAGTGCAGGAACTTGAGGCAAAAAGAGACTCTCTTGATAAAAGGTCCACTGATTCATCCAGGATAGAGGAGCAGTATAACACTATTCTAAGGGAAATTGAGGAGATTTCTTCCAGGACAGATAAGGATCTTGATACAACTTTGCTATATAAGCAAAGGGAGCTTGAAAGAAGCCAGGAAGTTGTCAAGAGAAGCAAAAAGGATCTTATCGATATAGAGACAGAGATTTCTGACATCTCAGAGATGATTGAAAGCAAATCTGAAACATTAGAGAAGAAAGACGCTGAAGAGAAGGAGCTTAATGAGCGTTTCAAGAAACTTTTCAAGGACAGGGATGAACTCCAGGAAAAAATGCAGCAGGAGAGCTATAATCTTTCAAATCTCCAGACTGAAATACGGCAAATAGAGGACCAGGTTAATTATCTCAAGGTGGGGAACGCAAAGCTTGATGCTGAGAGAGAGTCTCTAGAGATGGAGCTTAAGGATTATTCAGGCTCTGAGCTGATCCAGGGATCTATTGCTTCGTTAGAGGAAAGGCTTCAAAAATCGCAACAGGCAATAATGCAGATAGGGTCAGTAAACCAGAGGGCTTTAGAGGTTTATGACGAGATAAAGGCTGAATACGACAGGGTGCAGGAAAAAGTAAACACATTGCAGAAAGAGAAAGAAGAAGTTCTTAAGATAATAGAGGAGATAGATAAGAAAAAGAAGAGGACATTCATGAAGACCTTCAAGGGAATAAACGAGATTTTCACAAGCAATTTCTCTCAACTCTACTCTAAGGGAACTGCGTTCCTGGAGATGGAAAACAAGGAAGATATATTTAGTGGCGGAGTAAATATCGCAATCAGGCTGGCAAAGGGAAAATACTTTGACGTCACATCCCTTTCCGGAGGAGAGCAGACATTAATAGCTTTGTCATTATTATTTGCTATCCAGGAATACAAACCGTATCACTTCTACATCTTTGATGAGATAGACGCGGCTTTAGATAAAAGAAACTCAGAAAGGCTTTCAGCTTTACTGAAAAAATATATCAAGGCAGGGCAGTACGTTATAGTCACCCATAATGATGCTATCATAACCGACTCAACTCACTTGTACGGAGTCAGTATGCATGACGGGGTCTCGAAGATCTTGAGTTTGAAGCTTGACTGAAATTTGTCAGCCTGCAATAAATTTCTTCTAATCCAATTCCAAATTTTCTGAAAAACCTTTGAACAGGGTCGTCATTTCTTTCTATTAAGGCTCTGAGTAAATGCGAAGAATCAATTTCATACTCTGCTATCTGGAGTGAACGGTTAAGTGCAGCAATTGACTCGGAAGAAAAAGGTATTAATGTGGGAGAAGGATAAGCATCTTTTTTCTTTCCAAGATCAAAATAGCTGCCTATTGCCCTTCTCATATCTTCTGGGTCGGATCTTTTTTGAAGAATTTCATCAATGTGTTTAGCATCAAGTATTCCCGCAAATATATGTTTTGGAGAAATTTCTTGATGTCTGTATCCATACGCTCTAATTCTAGCAGCATATAATGAAGAAGCAGCGTCAGGAAGATATATTTCAGTGTTAGCTTCCAATGGCGCTGATTGCAATACCCTTGTTTCATCAATTAACATATTATTTTTTTATTTTCTCCCTTTTTAAAAATATAGAAGAAAAAAAGCTACTAAATAAAAATAAAAAATTAAAATAAGTTTAGTAGTAGCTTTCGCCGAATTCTTCTTGCTTTTCAGGCTTTCTTGTTAGTAAGGCAATTAATACCACTAGTAGGACAACAAAGATTATTGCCAGGATGACAGTAAGGACAACTGCAGCGTTTCCGCCGGCTGCTCTAGCTCTGCCTTCAACATTGGCAACAAAATTCTGAGTCTTCACTAGTTCGCCTTCTGAGTTGACGTTTACAGCAAAGTCGTATGTTCCTTCTTTGGAAGCTTCAGCTGTCAATCTGACAGTCTTGCTGGATCCTGCTGGAACAGCCACTGTTGACTCATCAAGATCAACAGTCAATCCATTTGCAGCTTCTAATTGAAGGTCATAAACCTTTATCCTGTTGTCAGCATTCACGATTGTTACAGTGTATGTAGCTTCTTCGCCGACAGCAAATGTCCTGCTCATTGTTGATGAGATTACTTCGCTATCTGCAGCTCCGCTCACAATAACAACTCTTCTAGTCACCATAGCGCTAGTGTCGTCATTGAAAGCTTCCACTTCAATATCGTAAACACCTGCCGGAGCATTTCTTGGAATTGCTAATAACAATCTTGCAGCAGCAGAATCCTCAAAATCTGCGTCAGTCAGGTCTTCAGCGTCTAAATCGCCAAGGAAAACCTGTCTGCTTATTCCTAATGCAGGGATGCTAGCTCTTACAAAATTGTCTTGCGCGCTGTTTCTGCCCCTGTTCTTAAGAACAGTATCAATTGCAAGACTCTCTCCAGCCTGGACTTCGTTTGCAAGATCGACTGACAGGATCTCAACTTCTTCATTTACTCTCTGAAGGTTCAATTCGATCTCTGTCTCGATGCTCTGGTCATTGTCTTCTCCTTCGACGCTCACTTCCAGAGTCAATGTCTCACCAAGCCTGTCAAGATTGCTAGGCAGGGCAAGATGCAAAGTCTCGCTGTATGTTACTCCTCCGATAACTGTAAACTCTCTTGATTCCTCAAGCGAACCTGATTCACCAATAAGTCTAGCAGTCACCTGAGTCCTTCTGTCGTCATTTATGGCTACGAATGTAGTTCTTACAGAAATTGTATCTCCTGCAAATGAGCCTATGTTGATCTCTGATCCGCTAGGCTGAGGTGTGCTGACCTCGATTCCATTTACAGCAACTTCTGTGATATCTACAAAAGCGCTTGCATTTGGTAAGACCAAAACAAGTGCCAGTGCCAATACAAGAAAACCAAAAATACTTTTAGCTTTCATTTTGTTTGTGTGTTGCATTTTAAATTTAGTTAATATTCCAACCCAGAATTCCTTTATAAACTTTACGATGACAACAGATTTGTATTGATTGTGTAGTAACAAAAAGACTTATAAACTTCCACTTTGGTATACCAGAATGGATACCACCACGGTAAAGCTGGATAGGGAGACAAAAAAGCGTCTTGATAAGCTGAAAGTCCATCCCAGGGATAGTTATGACGATGTTTTGCAGAAAATTCTGTCTATTTTAAACCTTTGCAAAGTTAACCCTATGCAGGCCAGGACAAAATTGATTGAGATAGACAGGCTTAGGGAAAGGATTTCTAAGTCTTCCTGAGTAGCTTGATAGCTTCAATACAGTCATCTATCATCGTAGGTGACTCATTCACCAAAGTTATCTTTTTATCCTTGGGTAAATTATTAAATAGGTCTTTCCATTCTTTAGTCTCTGTCGATTTATGCGACTTTTCTCCCTTATCACCGTAAATTATCCCTGAGAAATGGCAGTGCCATTCTTTTTGTGGAAACAGCTTTTTCACCCTTTCATAATCTACCTTTTTGTCTCTAGCTAAAATGTGTGCGAAATCTATGCAGAAACTGCATCCTGTGTCTTTAACTAATTGGGATACTTCTTCTAGGCTTCCAAACACATTCACTTTCCCCATAGTCTCTGGGGCTATCTGTATAGACCATTTCTTCTTCTTCATTTCAGACATAATATCCTTTATCCCTTCTTTGATCATTTCATAAGCACCTTCTTTGTTCTTGCCGTAAAAACCAGGATGGAAGACAACTCTTTTTGCTCCAAGCCATTCACCTACTTCACAGCATCTGAGTATTCTCTGTTTTGTAGCCTCCCTCTTTTCTTTTTCAGAAGAATTAAGGTTTACCCAATAAGGCGCGTGTATGCTTAACGATATCCCTAAATCTTTTGCTTTCTTGCCTATCCTTGCAGCGTCTTCCTTGTCTTTAATATAAACAGAATATGTGAAAGCTACCTCTACTGCACGAAAGCCTTTCTTGTGGTATTCTTCCAAAACCTGTTCAGCTGTTTTGACAGGCCCAAGCCCTGCCGGCCCTAATTTTATATCCATATATAAAACAAGAAAAATCAGCTTTTATCTTTTTCCTCTAAGTTCCCTGACTCTCTCCAAGTATTCCTCTGAACTGACCACGTCTTCGCAAAGCAGGCGATATGAGTTTGATTCGTTTAGGATTTCCTTATTCGCGGCAAACAGGAAATAACCTATCATTAAAGGTTTTCTAAATCTTCTGACCTCCACAATAGGGACATTAATTTTCTTAAAGTAAATGTCATAGCTATTATTCCATCTTGTCCTTATTATATGCCTATCAGGATTAGTTATTTCAATAGGCATATTTCCGTCATCATTTGGTCCTATTAGTATCTGCAGATCTCCAGTTTCTCCTCTTGAAGTTATGACTTTCAGCCTTTTAGCATTATATTCCTGGTCAACTTTAAGTATGACATTAGAATGCGCTACGATTTCTAAGGGTCCTATCAGTTCAGGCATAAAAAACCTGCTTATCAAACCTATTTAATATTTTCTAGATTTCATCAACACCTTCGGAAATTTCCCCAAGGTTGTCTATTATGTATCTGTATAATTTCTCTATTATTACAGACTGCATATTTTCTTTCAGCTCTCCTGAGCAGGCATCTAAATTCTTCTCAGGAAATGTCAGGTATCCTAACTGATAAGCACATACCATAGAATTCCCTTCATAATCTCTCAGCCCCAAAGGCCCTTCTTTAGCGCTTAGTAAAGTGACTTCAATCCTGCATTTGTCGTCCTTTCTTCCGGCTATTTGGTATCCCCACGAAGCTTCAGGCTCTTCATTGACATAAGTTGCAGGCATGCATTTTGCCAAATTCTCCTGGAAACATTCTAAATTAGGGCATTTTTCCGGCGAGAAAGTCACATAGAGAGTAAAGAAAGTAAGGATTATTATTCCTGCAAGTATCGCCCCTCTTTTCCAGTCCCAGTACATAAATATTATAGATTTAGCGCCTATTTAAAAATTACTTACAAGCTAACTAGATTGATCTTAGTATCAACAGCAGCAAAATTTTTAGCTCCAAGATGAGATACGCCTTTTTCTTCACAGGCTTCAATTATTGACTTAGTGGCTGAGCCATCTATCACAACAGCAAACACTTTCTTTCTAGTTCTTCTTAATGTGCTTGGTAATTCTCCTAGTGATACTTTCCTGATGAATCCAAGATCATTTCCTAATACTAATGCTTTCCTGCTGTTCTCGACTTCAGAATATTTTTCCTTCAATGCTTCCTTGACATCTCCCTCATATTCAGGAACTTCCTCCTCTTCTTCATCTCTTGAGAACCTTCTTGGTGAGCCCCTTGATTCTCTCCTGAAATATTCCTCGACTGTGACCTTCCTTCTAAGACTCTGTAATATTTCTTTTCCTGTCAATTCCTCAACTTCCTTTCCGTCAGGAGCTACAGCGATATATGCTACTTTTGCATTATCTGTGACATTCTTAGCGATAAGTTTTCCGCCCCTGTCACCGTCTACAAATAATGTAAGCTCTTTTTCTTTTCCTAATTCTGCAATAGATTTAGGAAGCTTTGCTCCATCCATTCCAATAACATTATTCACTCTGTTCTTTAGTAGGTTTACAACGTCAGCCCTTCCTTCAACAACTATTATTTCGTCGCTAGTTAAATCTCCTGCAGGCAGTTTCTCAAAACCATATTCCTGGATTCTGGCGGCTCTGGATTCATCCTTCAGGGCTTTTGCCATCCCTGCATCGCCTGAAGTATCTAGTCCTTCAAGAAGCTTTCTCGCTCTCTCTATAATATAATCTCTCTTGTTGCCCCTTACATCCTCGATTTTCTTTATCTCGATCTTGGCTTCAGTAGGCCCGATTCTGTCGATTGTTTCCAGTGTAGCAGCGATGATAGTGGTCTCTGATTTGTCCAATGCACTAGGCAATTGTATCTCGCCTACAGTCTTTCCGTCAATAGTGTTCAGGTCAACCTCGATCCTTCCAATCTTTCCTTCTTTTTGCAGTTCACGCATCTCTAAGTCTGCACCTAAAAGGCCTTCAGTCTGCCCAAAAATAGCCCCGATAACATCAGGCTTTTCAAGAGGGCCTTCAGCAGCGAAGCTAGCGTAGATCATATATTTTATCGATACCGGACTTATTTTTGCCATTTTGTTGATACAGGTAGAAAATCGTGAATCTCTTATTCTATTGGACAAATCTAATCAAACGTCCTAACGTGTGAAGTGAATATGAGGGTAATCTAATAGCTACCTTTAATTAATGATAAACTTGATTGAGAGTATATAAAGCTTTGGTTGATATCTTTATATAAAATATCTCCTTCTATAATCTATGGACTGGAGGGATAGGGCTAAACAGGATCTAGAATTCATTTATCAAACTCTTAGAGAGAACCATCCAGGTCAATTGGACAAATCTAAGGAAGGCAATAAATTCAGGAAATGGCTCGAAGAAGGGTTTAGAAAATCAATTAATTCAATCTCTAGAATTAAGTCAAAACAGGATTATGAGAATGTCCTAAGTAAATATATCCAAGGTTTTGATGATGTGCACGTAAGACTGGAAAAACCTGATAAAGGGAAAGTCCAAGCGGAGAGACAATTTTTCATAAGAGAATATCAAAAAGATAGGGTTTGGGTAAAGATACCTTCATTCCTGCCAAGGACTAAAAAAGAATTCAATAAATTGAATGATATTATTGAAAAGATTGAAAATTATAGGAATAATGAATTAATCGTTTTCGATATGAGGAATACTGAAGGGGGAGCGACTGTTTGGGGTGATAGAATTATAGAAAAGCTATGGGGCAAAGAGTTTATTTCCTCAAGAAAGAATTTTCCTGGAAGGAATAAATATGCCAAGATAAGAGTCTCACAAGGAAATCTAAATCACTATAAGAACTGCCTCAAGGGGGCTAATCTAGCAGATAAGACCAAAGGATATTTTACCGAAGTTGTTTCAAAAATAGAAAAAGCAATCAGGCAAAATAAAGAATTCATAATCCTAAAAGAACCAAGGACAAAAGTCTCTAAGGCTAAAAAGAACAATCCAGTTTATGCAAAAATAATAATCATAACTGATAAATCTTCACGCAGCGCTTCAATTATCTTTTTAGACAAATTACTATCCTTGCCAAATACTATTCAAATAGGCCAACAGACCTCAGCAGATACTCCTTATACTGAAATAAGGAAGGATGACTTGCCAAGCAGAGAATTTACACTTATCTCTCCGACGAAAATAAGATACAACTTTCGGTCACAATCAGGTCCGTTCATTCCAAGATATAAAATAAAAGATCTAAATGACGTCGATAAAATAAAGAATAAGATTAATCAAATAATATCTAATCCTAAAGAAAAATCGCGGTGAAATTAAAAAAGTTATTTTGTTTATATATTTTTAGTTGTCTTAAAATATACACAAAAATTCCGGGAAAGATTTATATATCACTCCTAACCACTAGGCTTAGAAAAAGATGGTGAGAGAAACAGAACTTTTTGACATGCCAGAGCACAATGTGCAAATGGCCGACGAGGAATTTGAGCCTGTCGAAGAGACTGAAGAGCTTTTCGAAGGACTTGATTCATCTGACTATTGAATTTTCAAGAAGCCCTTGATTTTTTGGGCATTTATTTTTTTAAGAAGCCTTGTTTATGTTGTCTTTCAATGAGTAATAATTTTTTATCAGGCCAAGCCTGTTGTACAACTCTAGTAATTGCTGCTGTGTTTCCTTCTTTGACTGGGGATTTGTCTCCAGGCTCAATAATTTTTCATACGCGTTCTTCGCATAGCTTCTCTTATCATTGCTCAAGCAGAACCTTGCATGTGCCCTGTAGAATTCCCTTAAGCTTTCCTTCATTTCTTGCTTCTCTCGCTCACTTCCTAAAGCTAGTGCTTGCGCAAATATCCTGTCAGCTTCAGCAAAATCATTAGCTTTCACGCAAAGATTGACTGACCTCATAAAATCTTTTATCTTGTCCTTGAATGTGGTGTTTATCTCAGCTCCTGCCTTCACCATTTTCGCAGCCTCTAAATACATCCTCCTCTGCTCATATACTTCTGCAAGTTTAAAAAGGACAAATTTCTTTGTGTCAAAATCAAGGCCTGATTTCAATGCTCTTTGAAGATAGCTCATCTTGACATAGTCACCCATAGTGCTCATCCTTTTTTCTATTTCACTCTTTGATTTCTCAGCCACCGGCCTGTCTATCACTCTCATAATAAAAACTGAAATCCTCTCTTTATAATCTTTATTGCATTGCACTATTAATGATATTCTAAGATCTTAACGTTTGCATCCATTCTTTAAATCTTTCAACATCCTCTCTTTTCACATCTAGCCTCTCAAAGATAGATAAATTGCCTCTTGAGTATCTTACACACATATAACCTTGACCGTGATTTCCTATTAGAGGGCATTCCATCTCAGCTTCCAGTGGCAAATAACCTTCCGCTAGCAGATTATCCAAGTAATTATCTCTAAACTTATTGAAACCTCCCTTTTCATAGGGTGTAGCTATATATGTAAAGATATGGATCTTTCCTCCCTTCATAAGCGGGAGGTGAGGCACCCTGGGATGTACTTTGCTTTCTCTTGAAATAAATAATTCTTTTGACGAATCCCATTCAAAGCATAATTCTGTGGAAGGCATTACTCCTTTTTCAATTAATTCTCCGACCTTTATACTGAATTCCTTTTTGTTTGAACTGAAGAATTGTGGTTCAGGCAAGCCCTGAAAACTAATCCTTATTTCCATTTTATTTACTTCATTAGGAATTGTCCTTATTGCTTTCAAAGCTATGTCACTATTTGCAGAAATCCTTTCTTCAAGAATAGGCATACCTCAAATGAGATTAAGTTCTTTATATAAATTTAGGTAATAAAAAAATTAAATCTTCTTAGCAGTGATGTCTATGCAGACTCCAGCAGCAACTGTAGCTCCAGCGTCTCTGATAGCAAACCTTGACATATGAGGATTCTGAGCCTGTGTCTCTAATACTAAGTTTCCGATTGGTTTGATTCTTACTTTGGCTACATCTCCATTCTTCAAGAAGTCCGGATTAGGGGTAGTCTGTCCGCCCCTGTTTACCTCAATAAGCTCTACAAATTGGCAAGGTACCTGAGCTGTATGTACGTGGAATACAGGTGTGTATCCTTTAGCTATTACTGTAGGGTGTGAGATTATAGCGACTTGTGCTACGAATTCTTCAGCTAATGTTGCAGGGCTTGATGCATCACAAATAACATCTCCTCTAGCTACATCCTTCTTGCCAACGCCTCTAATGTTAATACCGCAGTTGTCTCCAGCTTCAGCAGTCTGTAATTGTTCGTGGTGCATTTCAATTGTTCTGATCTCTCCGTTTATTCCTGTTCCGCTTCTTCCTGGTAAGATTACTACTTTCTGGCCAATCTTCATTACTCCAGTCTCAATCTTTCCTACTGGGACAGTTCCTATACCAGTGATTTCATAAACATCTTGTAATGGCATTC
Source organism: Candidatus Woesearchaeota archaeon (assembly GCA_964578845.1). Lineage (GTDB taxonomy): Archaea > Nanobdellota > Nanobdellia > Pacearchaeales > GW2011-AR1 > CAZOEF01. The sequence continues at coordinate 127,365 of CAZOEF010000001.1, read as the reverse complement.
TTAATGGAAGCTGAGTTGGTTTTTCAGGCTGCTCGAATAGATCAAGTTGTTCAAGGATTGTAGGTCCCTTGTACCAAGTCATATTTTCAGACTTCTTAGCAACATTGTCCCCTTTGAATCCTGAAATAGGAATGAAAGGCATAGTATCTGTCTTGTATCCTGCTTGTTTTAAGATAACTGAAACATCAGCAACTACTTTCTTATAAGCGTCTTCTTTGTATTCAACAGTATCCATCTTGTTAACTAGTACTGCAACTTGTCCAACACCCATTGTTCGTAGTAGCCAAGCGTGTTCTTTTGTTTGCGGCTGGACTCCTTCTTGTGCAGCAACTGTCAAGAAAGCGCAGTCTGCCTGTGAAGCACCAGTAATCATATTCTTGATGAAGTCCTTGTGTCCAGGAGCGTCAATGATGGTTACATCATATTTCTGTGTTGGTAATTTCTGGTAAGAAAGGTCAATTGTAACTCCTCTCTGTCTTTCTTCCTTGAATCTATCCATTACGTAAGCGAATTCGAATCCAGCTTTTCCCTGCTCTTGAGCTAAGACTTTAAGTTTCTCTAATTCCTGAGGAGGTAATTTTCCTGAATCGAACATCAATCTACCAATGGTAGTGCTCTTTCCGTGGTCAACGTGTCCCACGAAAGCGACGTTCAATGTTGGTTTTTCTTTTGCCATTTTGTTTTTCGTTAAAAGTAATTGTGTCTATTTTTTAGGGTATTTAAACTTTTCTGTAAATTGCAATATAAAAAATCCAAAACTTTATTAACATTTTTTTCCGACGTAATTTATGGCTTTATTAAAATCAGAAAGCGTTCCATTAGGCACAAGAATGCCTGGTTTTGTCCTGAAGGATCCTGAAGGAGATGAATTTTCATCTGTCAATCTCGTCGGAAAAAAGGGGTTGCTTGTTATTTTCACATGCAATCATTGCCCATATGCGCAGGCAGTATGGGAGCGTTTCATAAAGATTGCTTCACAGGCAAAGAAGCTTGGAATAAATTCTGTCGCAATAAACCCTAATCTCCATCCAGATTATCCAGACGATTCTCCAGAGAAGATGAAAGAATTAATAAGGATACTAGAGATAAAATTCCCTTATCTTATAGATTCAACACAGGATGTCGCTAAATCTTTCAATGCGCAATGCACTCCTGATATTTATCTGTTCAATAATAAAGAAGAGCTGGTCTATCATGGAAGGATCGACGACAACTGGCATGATGAGGCATTAGTGACAAAACATGAATTGCTCTCAGCGGTAAATGCTTTGGCAAATGATCTTGATCTTCCAAAGGCAGAAGATCAGAAGCCGTCGATGGGTTGTTCTATAAAGTGGAAATCCTAAAGCCTGTGAGTTCTCAGGTCTCTATCCCATATTTCATATTCAGTAGTTCCCGAAAAGTAAGTTAAATGAAAGAAATTATGCGGGTCTATCAATGCAAGTTGTCCACTCCAGTTAGCTGCAAGATTTCCCAATGGGATTTTTACTTCGTAAATCCTTTTGGCGTGTTCTGCCCTGATCAGGAATTCCGCGCTAGATCTATCCACTTCAACACATAAAGCCTTATCGAGTATTTTAGGATCATATCTCGGATCAGGAAAGAAATCTACAACGTCTCCACGGCTAAGTTTTTTTAAATCATCCTTATTGCAAAAAGCCTTTATGATTAATCCTGCCATCAGCAATACTTGCTCATCACGTGACCAGAAATATTTTTCATTTCTTCGACATGATTATCTCCTGAATTCTTGATCCTCTCAAGTTCTTCTTTTATGAACTTCTCAACCTTCTTGCTCATGCTTATGCCCTCAGCTTTGCAATGCTTAGAAAACTCCTCATAAATATCTGCATTTATATTGAACGTTTTAAGTGCCAATTTTAACCTCTTCTTTTATAATAAAATAAAGTTATTTAAGGTTAATAAATATTGCGTTCTTGACTATGCCAGATTTAATCAATTATTAAGATTTAATATAATTAAATAAGATTATTTAGGCTTATTAAAATTCTCTACTGCCGAAAGATTCCATAGTTAACTCTCAATTAATTCTTACTTGTAAATAGTAACAATAACAACGTTTAAAAATCCTCATTTAGACTATTTTTAATGGATAAAAGCGAAAGGATGAGGATAAGATTTGAAGCTATTCAGGAGCTGAAGCGGGAGAAATACATAGGGACTAAACAGGCCTGGAACTATCTTGAAAGAATGGCTGCCTTGAGGGCAAACCCTTCGAGAGTAGCAGATGCCATCAATATTGCATTAAGGCAGGAATTAGGCATTGCAGATCTTATTTATGAAGCAACTCCTGAAAGGATAGTAGGAATTGCACATGCTTTAGATGTTCTTGATAAAGATGCGGCAGATTTAGAAACTGATATTTTTAATAAATCAGGGGTAAAAGAGGATGATCAAAAATCCTATCATTCTGGGGATGCAACTTTCAGAAGAGCAAATCACCCCCTAAAAAAATGGGGTGAATTACTGACAGGCTTTAGAGGCGCCAAGCCATCTCCTGAAGTTCTGATAAATTACTTCCTGCCAATATTCAGGAAAATGCAGCATGAGGAAGGGGATAATGCCTCTTTCGCACACTCTACTTTCAAAAGATACATCCAGGATACATCTCCTACCTTAGAATTTGCTTATGCCCTTGCGTCATTAACCAGCCAGATGGATTGGAATCTCGTATTATCAACGGAGATGCTGGGAAGCATTGATTCTATTAAAAGGGCAGATATTTTTGGCTCAGAGATTCCCATTGAAAGAAGGATAGACTTGATGCAGAATGATTTAGTGGATCATAGGATTGAGAACCAACGTGAAATCATTGAAGACTGGACAATGGAGAATTCCATCACTACATACGAAGAGGCTTTTGCTACTGTAGAAAATAGATTAATTACAAGAAAAGAAAGGCTGGAAGAATTAGTGCAGGCTAATGCATCAGAGATACAAATCTCACAGGAGAGAAGAATGATACAAAGAGCAGAATTTCTTTACAAGGCACTCGTTCAAAACAAAAATTTCGTAATCAAATATCTAAAAAATTAATTACTGATTCTCAGATAATCCCTTTCTATCTCTGATCTTCCTGATAACATTCGCTTGCAGTTCAGCAGGCAGTTTCTTGAAGTGCTGGTCTACTAAATTGCTCATTCCTCTTCCTTCAGAGGTGCTTCGCAGGTCATTGCTCCATCCAATCATTTCTGCTACAGGGATCTGGGCTTTTATTATAACTTGTCCTGCTTCCTGCTGTACGTCTACTAACACTCCCCTCTTGCTTGAAACTAAATTAGTCAATTTACCCATGAAATCAATAGGACCTTCAACCAAATGTGTCTGGATAGGCTCAAGTAATCCTGCTCCTCCCTGTTTCATTGTTTCATGCACTCCCTGCCTCACAGCAGGATAGATCTGTGCAGGACCTCTATGCATATGGTCAACGTGTAATTTAGCGTCGTGCAAAACAAACTTTGTCTTTGTCAAAGGTTCTCTTGCCAATGGACCTGCATCAACGACTAATTTCCATCCGTCCATTACTGAATCTATGACTTCACCAAGCAATACTAAACCTCGAGTCCTGTCTTCGAATACATTCCCTTTATAGATCTCTCTCACTTGCCTGGCTTCTTCATTTTCATATCCCAGCTCATCAAGTTTCTTCCAAACGTCTTCGGCTTTTTTCTTCAGTCTCATCTCTGGAAGTTTGGCTTCCTGGATTGCCTCGAAAACATTGTCCTCTAATGGCTCGATACTGAAGTTGAAGATGTTGTGGCCATTAGGAGTCCTTACTTCAATAACCGGGCTTTGCTTTCCTACTGTCTCTCTATAGACTACAATAGGAGGGCCTGTCTTTACTTCAAGGCCTTTTTCATTCTTGATTCTCCCTTCTATGATTTCTAAATGCAGTTCTCCCATTCCAGAGATTAAGTTCTCACCTGTCTCTTCATTGATCTCTATCTTGATAGAAGGGTCTTCCTTTGCTACTTTTCTTAAGACTTCAATTAGTTTAGGCAAGTCAACAGACTTAGTTACTTCGATAGATTTAGTGATTACTGGCTGGAAAATGTGCTTGATCTCTTCAAACGGATGAACTTCATTGCTTGAGATAGTGTCTCCCACATCAGTATTAAGGCCTACAACTGCTATAACATTTCCTGCCGGGGCTTCATCAACCTGTTTAGGCTTTATTCCTTCATATACTAATACTTGCTGTATCCTGTATTTCTTTTTAGTGGTATTTGAGAATACTTCCATCCCATTCTTCATCGTTCCAGAAAACAATCTTCCTGCATAGACTTCCTTTCCTACTCTTGGGTCTATTATTATCCTGGTGACTACGAAAGCCAGATCTCCATTCTTGTCACACATCTGAAGGTTTTGCCCGAAATTAGTGTCAAGCTCTCCGCTCCAGATCTTAGGGATCCTATATTTCTGTGCATCTACTGGATTAGGCAAATGTTTTACAACCATATCTAAAATAACTTCATACAATGCAGCATTATCCCAGAACCATTTCTCCCTTTCTTCAGTCTCCATTGCATAAGCTGTATAAATATCCTTGAAACTGATCCCTTTCTTCTGCATGTAAGGCACTGATAATGCCCAGTTCTCTCTGGCGCTGCCGAATGCAACTGATCCGTCTGCAACATTCACTGCCCATTTCCTTCCATATTCTTCTTCTGCTATCTGCTGCAGAAGCATGTTGAACTTGCTGATTATTTTCATGAATCTTTCCTGCATCTGTTCAGGAGTTACTTTAAGTTCTGTGATCAATCTGTCGACTTTATTGATAAATAATACTGGCTTTACTCTTTCCCTTAATGCCTGTTTTAGTACAGTCTCTGTCTGGGGCATTATTCCTTCAACAGCGCAGACTAGTACGACTGTTCCGTCAATAGCCCTCATGGCTCTTGTTACATTTCCCGAGAAGTCAACGTGTCCAGGAGTGTCAATTAAGTTTATCAAATATTCTTCCCCATGGTAAGAGTGGGGCATGGATACATTAGCAGCGTCGACTGTCATAAGCCTTTCCTGCTCGTCAGAGTGCTGCCATGTTGCCATTCCTTCCTCTAAGTCTCCTGCATTCTTTGAAGCCATCATTCCCGCAGCAGCTAACAAATTATCAGTGAATGCTGTTTTTCCGTGGTGGATGTGTGCAGACGTCGCTATATTTCGGATATTTTCCTGCTTTCCGATGAGCCTTTCAATCTTCTGTAGTCCTGTTTCTTTTTCTGCCATTTTTATTAATGTGCTTTCGATAAAATCGAGAATAGTTGGTGATAATAAATTAGGTTTTTAAAGTTTTGCTAATTATCTCGCCGCGTCAGCCTGTTTTTCAGCTTCGTTCTTTTTTGACATCGCGTAGCTTTCCATGTTTCCGTCGGCAGCTAGAATTATTTCATTCGCAAGTGATTCAGCCATCTTCTTTTTCTTTCCGAATGACTTCTGGTAAGCTCCCTGCACTATCCACCTTATTGCTAAGTTTATCCTTCTGCTAGGGCTTACGTCAACAGCCTGAGGGTATCTTGCTCCGCCGTATTCAATAGTTGTGGTCTCATCTCTTGGTGATCCGTTCTCTATCGCCCTTACTAATACCTGAATAGGATTCTCATTCTTTTTCTTCTGTATCATCTCAAGAGCCTCGATCACTGTTTTCATATTATTGTTGTATTTTCCAGTAGACCAGGAAGTGATTATTTTGTGCTTCTTACCGACGTGTCCTGGAACAGCGACCCTGTTAGCAAGCCTTTCAAGAATGTGCACTTTAGCAATTGAGAACTTTCCAGTATTCCTTCCATGTGATTTGACTAGTATTTTATCAGAGATGTTTATGTAAGGCTTTAAAGTATCATCTGTAATCTTGACTTCATCAATATCATATAATCCAAGAACTTTGTAACTCATCTTCTTCCTTTCTCGATCTTGCCACGCACTAGCCTGTGCAGCGGCTGATCATTCACTTTAATTACTGCATACCTGATGCCTCTGATATCTCCTTTAGAACGCCCTTGCTTTCCGCCGATTCTCTGGACAACGACTTCATCGTGCTCATCGACGAATTTTTGCGCTAAATTTCCCGGGATGAAAGCTCCGACCTGCTCACCGTTCTTTATCAGTTGCACTTTGCAGCATTTTCTCATGGCTGAGTTTGGCTGCGCTGCTTCTTTCTGGAACTTGGAGATCACAATGCCTTTAGCTTGCCAGCTTCTGCCAAGGGGGTCTGACTTCTCTCGCAGCTTCATGACTCTTGCTTTGTAAGGCTTATTGCTCCATCTAAACTTTTGCCTTTTCTTCATCAATTTCTTAGCGTTCATTAATCCCATTGTTAAACTCTCTAAACAGTTATCATAAATCTTGTTGAAAACGGTTTTTAAATCTTTTCACACAATCTTAAGCTCTTTTCCGAAAACATCCTCGACAATCTGCCCTAGTTCTGCAAGCCTTCTTTTATTCCTTCCTAATAAAGCTGCCTTGCTTCTCACTCCGGCTGTTATTATTATTTCGTTATCTTTCACATCCATTGACACGAACGGAACAGGCTCGACGATATCTTCAATAAATCTTTGGGCATCCTCGATCCCATTAGCTTCCTTGATGACTTTTATTTTCTTGCCCAACTGGTCCTGCATAGATCTTATGTTCTTTCCATTAGGGCCTATAGCCCTTGATACAAATCCTGAAGGCACTACAAAGATTATATGATTATTATAGAAGAAGCATTTGCTGGTCTTCACATGCGCAACCCTGTTGAGCAAGTTGATATACCTCATAGTCTGCATGTTTATTGTTGCCATCTTATTTCGTTAAACCAAAAACCTCACACTTGAAATCAATCTCAAGGTCATTCGCTAAATCCTGTTTTGTATTCTCAAGAATTTCAAATCCTATTTTATTATTTTTTAGCAAGCTAATGACTTCCTGCCTGCAATCTGCTGAAACAAATGCGCTGCTTATTTTTTTTGCATTCTTCAAGATCTCTTTGGCGCCGAAAATAACTTTCTCGTCAGCAATACCCTTTTTTAATTCCAAAATCATTGTTGAATCTACCTTACAAAACTAGTTTATAAATTTATTTATCGCTGACAAGCCTTCCAGTAACCTTGACAAGCAATCCAGGAAGTCCTGTTCCGACAGGGACTGGCTGGTTAAGCATAATGTTCTCTATCACTGATGCAAGCTCATCCTTCTTTCCTTGTATTGTGGCATTTATGAACTGTTTGTCCGGAGTCTCGAATGCTGCTCTTGCGAATATCGAGGATTTATGTGAGATGATTCCCATTCTTGTCACTCCTCTGACAGTTCCTGTAGAGGTCATGGCGTCGGCAACTAAATCAAGGTGCCTTTCATTGATGTCTAGTCCTTGTCCGTCAAGCACTTTGTTTATCTCAATAACTATAGCCTGTCTTGCCGCCTCTATTCCAAGCACATCTGCTACTTCATGGATGTTGTTAGTGAACACTTTATTCTGGTCAACACCTTTGACTTCAAGTATGTCCTTCAGATTGCTTCCAGCAGTGATGACCACAAAGTCGCTTCCTCTATGTGCAACTACAACGTGCGAGATGTTCTTAAGCCCGGAGATTATTGTCTTTCTCAATTTTTCCTTCAGTTTATACATTGCCTTGAAATCCATATCAGGCGTAGCTAATATCAACTTAGTGTCTTTGTTCTTCACTTCAAATCCTTTTTCATTCAGCCTTTCAGTGATCTTCTGAGCCCCGACGTGCACGCTTCTAAGCGCAGCATTATCCAGCTCTATCTCTATCTTCTTTCCGCTGAAGTCAAGTTTTATTTCAGACGCGATTTCTTCAAGCCTTACTTCCTTAATTTTTTCTGCAATAACCCTTGCATCTTTCTCATTATTATGTTCCTTGTCCAGGTAGACTTCCATCTGTGGAGATGAAGGTTCTTTTCTCGCATCGAAAATCTCGATTAATCTAGGAAGGCCCTGCGTAACCTGCATTTCCGCAACTCCTGCTGAGTGGAATACGTTCAATACCATCTGAGTTGATGATTCCCCGAATGATTGCGCAGTAACTACTCCTACAGCTTCTCCAGAAGGGACTTTCTCATTTAAGTGCAGTCCTGCTACCTCTATCCCGTCGCCACCATAAGCGAACTGGATGATGTTCTCTGATGCATCTCTCACAGTTCCGTCGTATTCAAGCTTAAGATCTTGCAGTGCGCTGACCAGTCTTCTATACAGGTAACCTGATTTAGGGGTTCTTAATGCTGTATCCATCAGGGAGTCTCTTCCGGTTATTGCCCCAAAGAAGAATTCCTGTGGCCTTAAACCATTGAAGAATGATGACTTTATGAATCCATGAGCCGCAGGACCCATGTCTCCTTTCTTGAAGTGTGAAAGTGTCCTCTCTTTATACCCGAAGTTGATTCTATCTCCCCAAAGGATCTGCTGTCCGACACAGCATCCTATTTGGGTAATATTGAGTGAGCTTCCTCCTCCTCCTGAAGTGATCATCTTGTTAATGTTGGATTCCTTAGGGAAATTGACCTGGACAATCTTTCCTGCTTTGGAACGAACTTCGTTCAATACTTGCGAGATGAATATTTCTCTTGACTGGCTGATATCTTTACCTGGAATGAGCTCAAGCTTTCCAGAGGTGGATTGGTCGATGATTTCCTGAGTCCTCTTTTCAGCATCCTCTATGATTTCCTGAGTTGCCTTCTTGACTTTTTCAGGGACGTCTAAGTCTCTCAATGCTAAAGTATAACCTGCTCTTGTCAAGTAATTTGTTCCTAATGAGAATGCACTCTTTATGGACTGAAGTGTTTTTTCTCTTCCAACTGCTTTGTCTAGCATCTTGACCATTGCACCGTCTTCAGAACCCAATGTATTGCTTCCAAGAAGGTCACTTGGGATCTTTATGCCTGCTTCGTGAGATATCGCTTGTGAGAATACCTCTTGGCCAGTAAGCTTCTTTCCTTTCAGGTTATTCAGCGTGCCTGAAGCAAACAGCAATTGGTCAGCTTCAGCCTTTGTGAATTCCTGTTTGCCAAGAATATAATTTCCTGTTATAGCGTCAGCAATGCACCCGATTAGGTTTATTCCATTCTTTGATGATATTATATTATTAGATATATTTAGTAGAATCTCTGCTTCACTTCTTGCTTCCTCTGTCTGAGGTGAGTGGATGTTTGTTTCGTCTCCATCGAAGTCAGCGTTATAAGGGAATGCGGCTGCAGGATGTATCCTGAATGTCCTGTAAGGGAGAACCCTTACTTTGTGGGCCATCAGGCTCTGCTTATGAAGTGAAGGGTGCCTGTTGAATAATACTATATCTCCGTCCTGCAGGTGCCTTTCTATCTTGTATCCTGGCTCTATCTCTTCACAAAGAGTTTCTTTTAGGTCATCAGTTATTCTCTTTCTTCTTCCGTCAGGCCTTATGACATAATTTGCCCCTGGATATGATTCACCTTTTCTTATCAGGTCTTTCATATATTCAAGATTGGCAGTAGTTACTGATTCAGCGACTGTGATTATTGTTGCAACTCCATACGGCACTCCGACTTCATCTATGTTTAAGTAAGGATCAGGTGAAAGGACTGCTCTTCCAGAGAAATTGACTCTCTTACCTGCTAAGTTCTTTCTGATCCTTCCTTCTTTCCCTTTGATTCTTTCAGTGATTGTCTTCAGTGGCTGTCCAGATCTATGTCGGGCAGGAGGTATTCTTGAGATATTGTTATCAAAGAATGTTGTGACGTGATATTGCAATAAGTCCCACAAGTCCTCTATGATCACTTCAGGTGCTCCGGCATTAAGGTTCTCCCACAGCCTTTGGTTTGCCCTGATTATATCAGATATCTTATGGGTCAAGTCATCCTCACTTCTTTCTCCTGATTCTAATGTTATAGATGGCCTCACAGTCACGCTAGGGACTAGCAATTGCGAGAGTATCGCCCATTCAGGCCTGCAAGTCTTAGGATTGACTCCTATCTTCTTAGCTTCAGAATCAGGAATATTTACTAATAAGTCTCTAATCTCATTAGGGAATATTCTTTTCTTTCCAATAAAGAATGAGCTCGGCTTTTCTAATTTAACCCTTTCAGCAGGCTCGCCGCAATGAGGGCATTTCTTCTTGTCTCTGGCTTTTTTCGCTCTTTCAGCAGGAGAGTATTTCTTCTGCTTCTCTTCCTCTAAAGTAAGTTTTCCGCATTTATGGCAGAAGCTCCTTAGGAATAATTCAATCAATGGAATATACTTAATATGAAGTATTGGCCTTGCTATCTCAATGCTTCCTACGTGTCCTAGACATTCCTTTAGTCTTCCTCCGCATGTTCTGCATCTGACTCCCGGATCTATTGCTCCAAGCCTAAGATCCATTATCCCGCCGTCAACCGGAAAACCGTCGATGTCATATAATTCGGGTGTTACTATTTTTGCCGCGCTGATCTTCTTGACCTGGTCTGGACTGATCAGATTGAACTTCAATGCTTTAACTTGTTTTTTTATTATGTCTCTTTCCATCTTATTCGTATTTGTTCTTTAGTTCGAATGTTGTCATGATATGCAGCCCTAGTAATTCTTCAACTAACAGCTTGAATGCATAAGACACTTCGATAGGCTCTATCTCATTGCTGTTGCATACAGGACAGTAACTCTTGTTTCTTATTGTATCCTTGATTCCAAGACTTCCACATTTCTTGCATATATAGATTGTTGTCTTATCAGAGTCATATCTTTCTTTCAATAGTAATGATGCTCCATGACCTACTAAAGCCTGCTGCTCCATCTCTCCCAATCTCAATGCTCCTCCTCTTGCTCTTCCTTCAATAGGCTGCCTTGTCAAAAGGGCGACTTTACCTGAAGCTCTTGCGTGCATCTTGTTCTTGACCATATGAACAAGTTTCAAGTAGTACATGTTACCTATATAGATCTTTACATCCATCTTCTTTCCGCTCACTCCGTCGTACATTGTCTCTTTTCCGTCAAAACTGAAGCCCATGTTTCTTAATTGCTGCTCAAGATTTTCCACTTTCTCTCCAGCGAATGGTGTTCCGTCTATGAACTTGCCTGTGATAGCTCCTACTTTTCCAGCTAGTAACTCAATCAGATATCCCACAGTCATTCTGCTAGGGATACCGTGAGGATTGAACATCAAGTCAGGCTTGACCCCTCTAGATGTGAAAGGTATATCTTTAGCATCAGCAAGCATTCCTACAACTCCTTTCTGTCCGTGAGGTGTAGAGAACTTGTCTCCAGGCTCAGGAACTCTTGTATCTCTCATCCTGACTTGGGCTATCTTATTTCCTTCTCCATCAGCTGTGATGAATACAGCGTCGACAATTCCTTCTTCATTCTGTTTGATCGCAGTGCTTCCCTCTTTCTTTGATTGTATGCTGATATCTTTAGCTTCAGACAGGAATTTAGGTGGAGTTGTTTTACCTATAACTACATCTCCTGAGCTCGCACTGGCTTCAGGATATGCAATTCCATCGTCTTCCAATAGCCTGTACGAATTTTCTGTTCTGTAACCAGAAACGTCTTTGTCTGGGACTATGATCTCATCTTTAAGTCCGCCGGCATAATTAAGTTCAGTAGCTGCATAAGGCTTGAAGTAAGTGCTTCTTCCTAAGCCTCTGTCAATGCTTCCCTGGTTTAATATTGTAGCGTCTTCCATATTATATCCTTCATAAGGCATAATTGCGACGATAAGGTTTTGCCCTGCAGGATAGATGTTCAAAGTATCATAGATGAAGCTCTTTACTATAGGGTGCTGAGGATAATGCAGGATAGAGACATTTGTGTCCAGCCTTACCAAGAAGTTGGCAGCATATATTCCTAATGACTGCCTTAAGGTCTTGCTTCCCCTGTTTAATCTAGATGCCTGGTCATGGTTTCCATATGGGACTAAAGAAGTCACAAGCCCGAATAGGCTGATAGGGTCTATTTCCTGGTGAGTGTGGTCCTTTGTGACGCTTTCAGGATTTGGCGCGACCAATAGGTCTTCTTCTTCAGACGCGTCAACATACTCTATAACTCCTTTCTTCACAAGTTCTTTCCAGGTAAGCTCGTTCTTTTCTAAAGCTCTTAAGTGCTCTTCTGTCAATGTGCTTACTCCATTCTTGACAACTATGAGCGGCCTAAGGACTCTTCCTACTTCTGTTGAAAGTACTATTGAGTCAGTATGAGGGTTATTTCCGACGCTAAGGTCAATAGGGAACTCACCTTTTCTTCTTGCTTCCCTTACTTTCATTACGAATTCAGCAGGATTGTCTACTAAACCTAAGAATCTTCCATTGAAGAATACGTCTTTCCCGCTCTCATCATTCATTCCAATATCTTTCAATTGCTTGATCATCTTCTGCTCATCTAATTCAATAGCTGTTGAGATCCTCGCCAAGATAGAAAGGTTCTTCCTTAATCCGATTTCTGTTCCTTCAGGTGTCTCTGTAGGGCAGAATCTTCCGTAATGTGTAGGATGCAGGGTTCTTGCAAGGAAGTTCTCCTGTTCTCCAGGAAGCATACTTGATACTCTCTGCAGGTGTGAAAGCATATCCAGGTAATTATTTTTCTGCATATTCTGCGTAACGCCTGTCCTTTCGCCTATCCACGATCCTGTGGCAATGGCGCTCTCAACTCTATGCGTGAACAATGTTGATTTTGCTATTGTTTTAATAGAATAGAATTTTTTCCTCTTGACTATTTTCTGAAGCGAATATTGGATATCTTTTACTAGGATGTTCATATTGACCCTAAAAAGTTCAGCCAGTAGGTCTCCTGATAATTTAACTCTCTTATTTGCATAATGGTCTTTGTCAGTCCTTAGTTTCTTGTCGTATTTTGCATTCAGGTATTGTTTCAATAATTTGCATAAAGTCATCGCTTTCTCGTTCCTTGCAGCTTTGTCAAGTCCGATGTGTGGCAATAGATAAGAATCAACTCTCTGTTTTACCCTGTCTAATATTTCCTTCTTTGTTCCCTGGATTCCTGATTTCTCTGCAATGAACATCAATGCATCCTCTGAATTCTGAACATTGGCGAATTCATATAGATTGACTATGATGCAGTCGTCCTGCTTGCCTATTTGCTTTGCAATATCAGCATCTTTTGTCATTCCAAGGGCTTTCAATACAATAACTGCAGGAATATTCTTGAGCCTGCTGAAGCTAACATCAAGTATTCCTTCACTTGTCTCTGAGATTGTGGTTGGAATCCTGTAAGGTCCTCTCTGTGAGAATAGCCTTAATGTAAGCCCTTGCCTGCCTTCCTCGATGAAAGACTGGTTAGGTGCTAAGTCCTCAGTCATTACCATGATTCTCTCATTGCCGTTAATAATGAAATACCCTCCTGGATCAAGCGGATCCATATAGTGCTCATCCCTTAGCTCCTCTTTTGTCTTGCCGTATGTATTGCATACCTTGCTCCTGACGATTACAGGCATTCTTCCGATTTCTACTTCTGCATTATCTGATTGGTCGCCGAATTTTACATTCAGCTCGATAAATATCGGCGAAGAATATGTTAAGTTCCTTAATTTTGCTTCAGTAGGAGTTATCATGCTGATGCTTCCGTCAGCTTCTATTACAGTAGGCTTCTTTATCTTAATTTTTCCGAATTTGATTTCCACATCTTCATTGTTTATTGTCTCATTGATCTCATCGATTATCTTTTGCATTTTGTTCTCGATGAAGTCATTGAAGCTTCTTACGTTAGATTCAACTAATGAATGCTCTTCAAGATATTTATTGACGAGGATATGTTTATTCATACTACCACCCTATAATATTCCTTGGTCTTGTCACTGGCTCTTTCGATCTTAAGGACATCTCCAGTCTGGCATCCTTCAGGTACACAAGGATCATTTAATTTTATTTTTGGAAGCTGAGAAACAGAAAGATTATATTTTTCAATTAGTTTTTTTACCTCTTCTGGCTTCATTCTTGAATGTTTGGGCTTTAATATGTGCATTGGAATAGTTTTTGTTGCAAAAATGGCTATTACAACCTTGGAATAATAAAAGACTGTAAAAGTGGCTTTTTAAATGTTTCTGCTAAAATGGTTTTTGGTGCCAGAAATGTATATTGCAAGGCAATAATCCTAATATGCTCAAGGATGCCAAATAGCTGCTATCTAATTGACTCCGTCTTCCCAATTTAGGCATATATTTAAATTAGCCACTTTTGGATAAATTTGATGAGATCTAACTCCTCAAGAGAAAACAAAGCCTCTCCAGTCCAACCATATTGGAGCATGATTGAACCTTTGAAACCTCTTGACCATGCTTTCACAATCAGGGGAAAGAGATTCTCAGATCTGGGAGATGCAATAAATCTAATGATAGAGCTTCGCAGATTCGTGTCTTCAATTCCAGGCAAGATCTCGAGAGCGGAATTTCTAGAGGAATCATTTATAGATGGCTATAAAAAAGACTCTTCTCTAGATACATCTAGATTTACTATTAAAAGAAATGGATGGTGGTCTTGCGACATATGGCGTGATACTTTTTATGGGTTTTCGTTATGTTCTCCCGAGGACAAGCCTCTAGCCATGATTGGTTTTGAACCTGTCAGAAACGCTATTCTAGTATCTCAACTCCAAGGAGTGAAGGGGGCAGATTATCTCTCAGATCTTAAGTGGCCAAACGCTCTACTAAACACTGCATTCAGATGGGCTCATGTTAACATGATCCCTGAGGTCTTGGTTTTGCCCCACACAAGAAATCGATATGAAAGTGTTAGAATAAATAAAACTGGAGCAAAGATGATTTATGACGTAACTGCAAAAAGAGAAGGGTTCAGATTTGATCCTGAGAGGCAGGTTTATTGTAGGAGCACTTCTGATTTAAATGGCCCTGAGGGGATTTGAACCCCCGGCACCCAGATCACTCCTTATCAAAGTCAAGATTAGGCGTTAGCCTAATTGTAGTTTTCTTGACTCCTAGAACTTCTTTTTCTAAAAGAAGTTGTAGTAAGAGTCTGGTGCTCTAACCAGGCTGAGCTACAGGGCCTTAAGCTTCTGAGAAAATTTTGTTATTTAAATGTTTAGAAGTTGCTCTCAATCTTTTCCTTGATCTCTTCGAGCCTCATCGCTCCAGTGAACCTGTCGACCTGCTCTTTATCCTTGATGAATAATGTAGTAGGTATTGACATGACCTGGAATCTTCCTGCTAAATCCGGATTCGCATCAACATCGACTTTAGCGAATTTAACATTAGTAAACTCCTCAGAAGCTTTCTGGAAATGCGGGGCCATTATCTTGCAAGGTCCGCACCAGTCAGCGTAGAAATCTATCACGCAATTGCCTGAAGAGATAAAATCATCAAAACTATTCTCATCAAGGACTGTTATGTTTCCTGCCATTAAATCTCTTGAGAGATTTGATTAATAAATCTTTTGGAAAAATTGTAAATATCGTCGTCAGATCTTGCCTAATTTTTTGGCAAGTGCTTCTGTCTCATTCAGCAGGTCTTCAACTTCCTTCATTCCTTCGGCCCAGAATTCTTTCTTAGAGATGTCAATTCCCATATCTAAAAATATCTCTTTAGGGGATTTTGACATTCCTGCAGATAAGAACTCTTTCACTTTAGAGATAAATCCAGGATCTTCTTTTACTTTTCTCTGCATAGCTTTAGATATCAATAGCCCTGAAGCGTAGCTGTAGACGTAGAACAAATACCTAATATGTTCCCAAGAGATCCACCAGTTCTCACTTCCTGCAGACTGCTCAACATATTCTCCCATGTAAGACTCCATGTTCTTTCTGAATATTTTTCCTATGTCTTCCTTAGATAAGTATCCCTTGTCTCTAAATTCTTTGTGCAATTCCATCTCAAGATTATAGCAAGCAACCTGCCTTATTATAGTGGAAATGTCATCATTCAGCTTATTTACCATCAGCGATAATCTTGTCTCTTCATCAGCATCTTTTAAGAGCTCCTCAAAAACAAAGTCCTCCATAAATGTGCTCGCAACTTCGGCAGTTGCAAGTGAGGTCGCATAATTGAGCGAATTTTGTTTTTTCATCAGTTCATCATTTATTCCATGGCCTGCCTCATGTGCCAAAGTAGCAATGTCCCTCATCCTATCTGTATAATTAAGCAGTATGTATACAGGGCTGCCGACGAGATTATTTGCACAATAGCCTCCTCCTGTTTTTCCCTTTTTCGGGAAAACATCAATATGTCCTTTTTCAATAAACTTCTTAACGATGTTCCCAAATTCCTCATCAAGGCCGCTCAGTACCTTATAGACAAGATCAGCTCCCTCCTGCCAGTTATATTTTTTATCAACTTTTCCATAAGGGACATTCCTTTCGTGATACTCAAGTTTATGGAGCCCCATCAGTTTTGCTTTCAGCTCATAGAACTTTTTAGAAAGATCAAACCTTTTTGTGACTTCTTCTATTAATGAATCAACAATCTCTGTTTCAATATCATCAATAATGTGCCTTGCAGAATCAGCTCTCGGATAATTACGGAGCTCATCGTTTATCTTCTTATTTTCCATGATTGAATTAAGCTCATTCTCTGCAGCATCCACATGATTTGCAAGAATTTCATTCAACGCCTTTGCCGCACAATCCCTTATTTCTTTTTTCTGGCTGCTTAGAAGGCTCATTATCTCAGAAAAATTCTTTAATTCTTCATTACCCTCTTCGTTAAGAACTATTCTCTCTTCTTTCACAAGGAAATTAGAGATCATCCTCATCCAATTGAAATGAGAGACAGATGATTTGAGGTTCATTATCCGCTCTTCCTTTTCACTAAGGATATGTTTAGCTTCTGCAAATATTCTACTTAGGAAATGCCTGTATTTCCTAAGAGAAATATCTTCCAAAAATTTGGGCTGCTTTTCTAAGGGGATTCTTGTTAAATTCAGGCGAAAGAACATCAATTCATTATCTTTCTTAAGGGCAAAGTCCTCTATCTTCTTTTCTTTAGCTCTTATCACCGGGTCATTTTGGTCCTGTGATGATCTCTTTGCAAAATAATAATATATATTTCCTTCAGTGCCATAATCCCTCATCAGCTTCTCATATTCATCAAGCGCCTCTTTCAATGCTTTTGGATCTTCAAGGTAATCATCCCTGCCTTTCCATTTTAAGACAAACTTTTTTACTTCCTCTTCGATTTGTTTCTTTACTTTCTCAATTTTAGGATCGTCATCACCTGAAAAAAGCATAGATAAGTCCCATTCTGTCTTGCTGACGTCTAGCATGTACTGAAAAAATAGTTGAGGTATTTAATGATTTGTGTTATTCCCCGCAGCCGCCTCTTGTTGACTGCTTGCAGCTTGTACAATACATTGAACAATTGCCCATTCTTTTAGCAGGCCCACCGCAAAGAGGACAGACCAATCCTTCATTGCCAAAATCTGTCAAATCTGTCTGCTCTTCAGGTTTTTCAATCGTCTCAAGAGTTACTTCCATCTTCGCTGCGCCTTCTCCAAATGTATTCAGCATAAATTGCGCCACATAATCAACAATGGATGATGCTGTCCTTATCGCTATTCTCTTCTTGTCAAGGTCTCCCTGCTCGACATTCTTCACAAATCCTGCGGGCTCGAATTTCTGGTGCCTGAATTTCTTGAACAAAACTGAAACAGGTATTCCGTACTGTAAGTTCAGAGATACTGATGTTGCCCAGCTGTCCATAAGCCCTCTGATAGTTGATCCTGTCTTATGCATTGAAACAAATATTTCCCCAGGTTTTCCATCGTCGTAAAGCCCTACAGTGATATATCCTTCATGTCCTGCAATATCGAACTTATGTGTTAAGGATTTCCTTGTCTGAGGAAGCTTTGTCCTTATTTCTAATATTTTTTGGGATCCTTTGACTCTTTCGCCTTCAGTCTTTTGAGTATTCAGTGGCTGGCTCTTCTTGCTGTTCTCTCTATATATAGCTACAGCCTTTAGTCCCTGTTCCCAGGAAAACGCATAAGCATCAGCAATATCATCTACAGTTGAATGTTCGGGCATATTTACTGTCTTGCTTATTGCCCCTGATAGGAATGGCTGGCTCACGGCCATCATTTTTATGTGCCCCTTGTAATGCACAGATCTCTTTCCTTTAGCAGCCTTGAAAGCGCAGTCAAATATTGGTAAGTGTTCATCCTTTAATATCGGAGCTCCTTCAATAGTCTCATTCTTATCAACATAGTCTACTATTTCGTTTACCTCGTCTTTAGAATATCCCAGATTATTTAATGCAAGCGGGACACTCCTATTGACTATTTTTAGCATTCCGCCTCCTGATAGGACTTTATATTTCACTAATGCAATATCTGGCTCAATTCCTGTAGTGTCACAGTCCATCATGAAAGCTATCGTTCCTGTAGGAGCCAAGACTGTTGCCTGCGAATTCCTGAATCCGTGTTGTTCACCAGTCTCAACAGCAGAGCTCCAGGAATCCCATGCATCGTTAACTAAATATCTAAGTTCAGAAGGCATCTTATTGACCTCAATATCTTTCACATGATCCCTGTGCATTTTCATGACTTGCATCATTGAATCCCTATTCTCGTTGTACCTTGGGAAAGGACCTACTAGTTTTGCTAAATCAGCTGAAGTCTTGTAAGCTTCTCCGCACATTATAGCAGTGATTGCAGCTGCTACAGCCCTTCCTTCATCTGAATCATAAGGCAAACCCATGCTCATAAGCAAAGCTCCAAGATTTGCATAACCTAGGCCTAACGGCCTGAAATCTCTTGAGTTCTTGCATATAAGCTCAGTAGGATAGCTAGCTCCATCGACTATTATATCCATCGCAGTTATGAATGCCCTTACAACTTTCCTGAATTTTTCAGAATCAAATCCTCCTTCCTTAGTCCTGAATTTCATTAGATTGATAGAAGCAAGGTTGCATGCGCTGTCATCTAAGAACATATATTCAGAACATGGATTAGATGCGTTTATCCTGCCTGAGTTCTTGCAAGTATGGTACTTGTTTATCACAGAATCAAACTGCATTCCAGGATCGCCGCATATATATGTGCCTTCTGCAATTTTCTTGATTATATCCTTGGCCTGGAAAGTCTCACAGGCGCTACCGTCCTTCACGAATCTTGTTTTCCATTCCCCATCATTCTTGACCTGCTGCATAAAATCATCTGTAACTCTTACTGACATATTGCAGTTCTGGAATGCAATGCTCGCATAAGCTTCCCCGTTCAGTCCGCCTGAGTAGCCTTGTTCAATCAATGCCCATGCTTTCTTCTCTTCCTTTTGCTTTGATTCGATGAAATCAATTATATCTGGATGGCTGACATTCAATATTTCCATCTTTGCAGCCCTTCTTGTCTTGCCGCCGGATTTGATTATTCCTGCATAAGCGTCATATCCTCTCATAAACGAAACAGGTCCTGATGCTCGGCCGCCTCCTGTTAGTTTCTCCTTTGAGCTTCTTAGTGAGGATCTGTTTGTGCCAGTTCCAGAACCTGCCTTGAATAGATTAGCTTCAGCTAACTGGACAGCCATGATTGAATCCATTGTGTCTCCAGTGCTTTGGATGAAACACGCAGAACATTGCGGCCTGTCCATTTTTTTATCAGCCTTTACCACTTTCTGGTTGGCTTCATCCCATACATAAGCAGAAACTCCTCCAGCATTCTTATCATATTCTTGTATTCCTACATTGAACCATACAGGAGAGTTGAACACACATAATTGGTTAAGACAGATAGATGCAAGCTCATCTTTCAATATTTTTGCTTTTTCAGGACCAAAGTAGTTTTGCATCATTGCCTGCCTTTCGAACCACCTGCTAACCCTGCCGATCAAATCCTGTACAGAAGTCTCTCTTTCTCCTTTAGCCATATCTCCCCAGAAATATTTACTAGCTACAACTTTTAATGCTAAAGGCGACCAGAAATCAGGTTTTCTAACCCTTTTCTGTGTGAAGACTACTTTTCCAGAATCATCAGTCACGCTCACATCCTCACTTGTCCAGTTTATAGGGTTTCCAAAAATATCGAACTGGAACGGATCTTTTCCATCAAAAGTGAAATATCTTTTCAGTTCAAAATTGCTGTCCTGCACAGAAGATCCTATTACTCCTCTCGGCTTGCTCTCAATACTAAATGTATTCTCATCTTCAATTTGCTTTCTTACATTTTCCTCATTCATTTTCTCTCCAAAAGACTTTTTATCTCATCCTTGAAATCAGATATATCTGCAAAATCTCTGTAAACAGATGCGAATCTTATGTAGGCTACTTTGTCAGTCTTCTTTAGTTCTTTAGAAATCAGCTCTCCGATCATAGTGCTTTTAACCTCATTCCCTCTTTTTCTCAATCTCTGTTCAATGCTGTCTACCATCTTATCAATCTTGTCTTTATCTACAGGGCGTTTCTCACAGGCCTTAACAATGCCTGACATAACTTTTTCCCTGCTGAAGGTTTCCCTTCTTCCGTCTTTTTTGATCACTCGGAGTTCCGAGAGTTCAACTTCCTCATATGTTGAAAATCTCTTTTCACACTTGAGGCATTCGCGTCTTCTTCGTGTTATTTTTCCGCTGTCTCTCTTGTCAGTTACCTTTGTTTCGGAATGGGAGCAGTACGGACATAACATGTATCCTCTTTTTAGTTACTACAAGATATTGTGTTTTTTCTTACTGAACACACAATAAATTGTACCTTAATCATATAGAAAATTATTTACTATTTAAACTTTTATATCCCTAAATAGATATGATGCTCACATAATGCCTTAATTCAGAAGCATTTATAAATAAAAGTTCCGCTAATCCTAAAATGGTGCTTAATGTTGCAGAGCTTTTGGGGCTGCCCTTATGGTTATTAGCTATTGTATTGATCTGGAGCTTGGTATGGAAAGGCCTGGCATTATGGAAATCTGCAAGGAAAAGCCATTCTATCTGGTTCGTTATACTTCTGGTCATAAACACTCTCGGAATACTCGAAATTCTTTATATATTCCTTTTCTCCGAGATAAAGATGGATGAGATTGAAAACAAGAGCAATTCCAATAAGACAGCCAAGAGACCTACAAGAAAACGATCTAAAAAAAGATAATCATTTGTCTATATACTTTAACAATTCATTATTGATAGTCTTCTTCGGAGATTTATATTCGCTTATTCCATTGCTCTTCTTGTAAGCGCACCAGTCGCACCAATGCTTTCCGCAGCTCGGCCAGTCAGAATTTGATTTTATTCTTTCTATTAATTCAATAGTCTCTTTCTCAAGTCTCTCAAGCTGTTCCTGCGTCCTGCTAGATTCGATCGTCTTGTTATGAGCCAGGAAATGCCAGATTAATTTTACCTTTGTCTCTGGGCCGAATAGATTGTTCAATCCAATATGGTAAAATGCCAGCTGCCTGTCCGCATCTACTTGGTCTTGAGTCTTCATATATTCATTCGTCTTGTAATCGTGGACTTCGTATCCTTCCTCATTCTTTACAATTCTATCAATATATCCCTGGATCTTGTAGCTAGTATTTCCTAAGGGAAAGACAATATGTTTCTCAATATCTATTGTGTTGTCGCTAAATGGCTTGTTTTTCTGATAGTAATCTACCAGGAATTTCACTCCCTTATTGAAATATTGTTCAATGTCTCCGTTGGTGACTCTTACATCTTCAGTTATCTGTTCATTCCATAGCCCTATGAATTTTTCGACCAAGTCGTCAAGTCCTGGAGATCTTCCTTCCTGCACTTCTAAATGTAGCCACTCTAAACTCTCATGGACAACTCCTCCTAAAAAGAGATGTATGCTTTGAGGAATGTCAGGGAAAGCCTTATCGATATATTTTACTTTATATGCTTCAGGGCAGTTCTCAAACAGCGATAACTTAGAATGTGAAAATATCTCCTCTTCCATTTAAAATCCATAAAATAAGATTATAAAAATATTCTTATCAATATTGGGAGAGTCTTAAGAAAATTTGCGACGGTAGGTTTAAAAACCAATTCTAAATTGCTTTTATATGATAATCAAGATAGAAGAAATAAACAGATTTTTTGATACGTTTGGAAAGTCCGATATGCCCCATATTGTCAGAGAAATGACATTGGAAGGGAGACAGTTACAAAGAGGAAATCTAGGGACTACAACCATTCAGAGAAATTGGATATTGGAAAGTAATCCAGAGTTAGCTAGAAAAGTCAACCCTGATAGAAATTGTGAAGTGCCTGTGATGAGAGAATTTGACACTCCTAGGTATCACACATATCATCCGATAACCGGAAAATACCTCGGGGTTTATGAAGTAAATCCTAATGCAGCCTAATTCTGTTCAAAAATATTATATACTCCCAATTCTAGGACTATTCCATGGATACAAAATTCAAAAGGCACCAGGAAGTAAAATTACTTAGAGCCCCCCTGGATGAGGATGTTGAACCCTACACAGACCCTCCGGTAAAAATAACTGCCGGAATGAAAGGCAAGATAAATATCATCCTGCCTAACGGCCAATACCACGTCGAGATAATAGATGAGGAAGGCCAGACAATTGCCTATGCTGCAATGGATGAAGAAGGATTAGAGGCTATTGATTAAATTTAATGAATTCCTTTATTTTTTGAATCAACTTTTTGGCGTCATGCATTGAATTATCATCTAAAGTTATTCTTATCGAGCTCTCCATATCTTTTTTTGTCAGCCCTATAGCTTTCAATACATGATCTTCTTTCTCTTTTTTGCTATCACAAGCGCTTCCGGCAGAAACATAAATATTATTTTTAGACAAGAAAGCTATTAGGTTTCCGTTGTCTATTCCAGGAAAGCTGGCGTGGACATTATTGTAGATCCTTCTTTCCTTTGAGCCATTTATTTTCCCTCCGAGCTTTTCTATTTCACTAATAATGTAATCCCTTATTTTCCTGGTCTTGTTTGCGTCATGCTTAACATCAAGCGCTTTGGCAAAACTAGCTATTCCTGCAATATTTTCTGTCCCGCTTCTTAGATTCTTTTCCTGTCCGCCGCCGTAAATAATTGGCTCAATATTCACGCCTTCTTTAACATACAATAATCCTATTCCTTTTGGCCCGTGCAGCTTATGCGCCGAAGCTGACAATAGATCAATATTCATCTTTTTCACATCTATATTCACCTTTCCATAGCTCTGGATGGCATCAGTATGGAAAATAACTTTTTTCTTCCTGCATATCTCACCTATTTTTTCTATATCTTGGATTACCCCGATAATGTTATTGACGTGCATCACAGAAACTAAAAGTGTTTTAGGGTCAATCTCTTTTTCTAATTTAATTAAATCAATAATGCCTTCATTATTTACAGGTGTCCTGACTATTTCATATCCTAAACTCTCCATATAATTGCAGCATTCATTTATAGCTGCGTGCTCTATCGAAGAGATTATTATCTTTTTTTTCTTAGGATTTGCCTTTGCTAATCCCTGAATCGCCCAATTGTCAGATTCAGTTCCTCCGGATGTGAAATATATTTCATAAGGTTTAGCATTTATTTCAGAAGCTAATATCTTTCTTGCTTTATTCATTGCTTTCAGGGCTCCCTCTCCTTTTGCATGCAAGGAGCTGGCATTTCCGTATTCATCCAAGAAAAACCTGGTCATTTCCTTTACAATCTTTGGATCAACTTTTGTAGTGGCGGCCTCGTCAAAATATATTTCTTTCATAAATTAAGCAAGAGAATTTGGCTTATAAATATCACTCCCAATATTTCTCATAGGTGATTATCGCTTCGTCACAGTTCATCTCGTCGTCACAGACTTTGAAAGGCAATTTGTTCTCTCTCATATATTTTAACACCCGTATTATTTCTTTATTCGCCTCACTCTTTCCTAAGCTTAGCCTCTTTGCTGATTTTTCCACTTCACTAATTACTTTAGAGTGCAATGTTATCTTGGAGGCTCTCTTGCTCTTATTGTACTGGGAAATCGCCGCTTTGCTTATTCCCAGAATATTTCCTGATCTCTCATAACTAAGCCCATGGATCTGCGTCAAAAGCCTTGAAAGCTCTCTTCTTATTGCAGGTATTACATACCATACCTCAATCTCCTGCGGAAGGCTATACATGTTCATATTTAGGTTAACAATTGTTAACTTTTTAAGTTTTATGAAAGACAAATCATAAAAATACTGCTTCATTAATGAAATATGATAAAATTGAAAAGAGTTTATGAAAAAGCTGAAAAGAGCGATGGATACAGAATCCTTATAGACAGGATCTGGCCTAGAGGGATTTCCAAAGAGAAGGCAAAAATCGCTATCTGGATGAAAGATATCGCCCCTACAAAGGATTTAGTGAAATGGTTCCACGCTAAAGAAGGCAGGTGGGAAGAATTCGTCAAAAAATATAAGTCAGAGCTGAAGAAGAATGAAACTGTAATTAAGATGAAAGAAATCCTTTCCAAGCACAAGACCGTTACATTTGTCTATTCTGCAAAGGACGAGGAGCATAATCAGGCTGTTATTCTTAAGGACTATTTAAGTTCATGATTAATATCCTCTCTAACTCTCTAAATTCAATTGGCTTTGGAATATTAATTCTAGTATAAGGGGAAGGCTCGATAAACCCGCTCACACATATTATCGGAGTCCTTGGGTTGAATTCAGTAGATATTTTCATCACATCATCCCCGTCATATCCTCCTTTTTCTAGCCCTCTATCAATAATAGCTAAATCATATCTGATCCCTTCCCTGATGTCCATGATTGCTTTATCCCCTCTGCCATATGGAATGACTAAATATCCCATATCCTCCAAGCAGGTGCAAAGTGCTTCTCTTTGGCATAAGCTATCTTCAACCAACAAAATTATCTTATTCATTAAAGACTCTTTCGAGATCTGTTCTTAAACGTGGCGCTGTAAAAAGGATAAATTCATCCCTGGCTGATATCGCATCGGGTTGCCTCTATCAGATCTTCAAGACTCTTCAATCCTGGATAGTATTGTCCATCAATTTGCCATGTAGGCAATGCGTTAACATCAGGGCAGTCATCAACGCTTTGGCAGGTGTATACATTAAGGCTTCTCGCAGCATCATTTCCAAATAGTGAAATTTGAGTTTGGCAATCAGGACAGGTTGAGGAGATGAACAATACACTTCCCTTGTTATTCAAGCACTGAACTAGTGCAAGCTTCTCATCCTCGCCTAAAACATACCCTGTAGTCCTTGAGAACCATCCTGTGAAGTAATATAGTCCGAATAATAAAACTATAAGAATGCCGAAAGTGATGTATACTCTAAACCTGCTCTCCATAATAAATCCTAGTTCAATGAACTTTTAATGGTTTCTATCACAATGTTTATAAAACTCTTTTCCATGACTAAAGGATGGTAGCTGTCTGGATTTGGGTGTTGATCGCGGTAGCGATTTTAGTAGTTTTAGTGATGATCTATTATTTCAATAGGTTTGCTGTGCTTAGCAACAGGATAGATAATTCTCTCTCTCAAATAGATGTTCAATTGAAAAAGAGGGCTGATCTAGTGCCTAATTTAATAGAAACTGTACAAGGCTACGCTAAGCATGAGAAGAAAATAATGAAAGAAGTGACTGATGCGAGAAAAGCTCTTTTAGCCGCTCCTACACTTGATAAGAAAATGGCTGCAGGAAACCAGTTGCAGTCAGCATTGAAATCAATCTTCGCAGTGGCAGAGAATTATCCTCAGCTTAGGGCTAATGAGAACTTCCTTCAATTGCAGCAGGAATTATCCGCTATAGAGGATAAAGTAGCTTATGCAAGGCAGTTCTATAATGACTCTATATTGACTTACAATAACTTATGCACTACTTTCCCAGGAGCAATGTTCGCAGGTCTTTACGGCAGGAAAGAGAAAGAATACCTAAAGATCCCAACAGAGGAAAAAGCTGTTCCTAAGGTTAAGTTTGATTAATTAACTAATTAGATTTGAGAGATTAATAAAATATGATCAGAATTCTTTCAGTTTCACAAAAACAGGCCTTTTTTCACATAAAGGCACTAATTTTCTCATAAATTCTTTAGCATAAGGAGCATTTCTGTGAGACTCCTCTGCTTTACTGTCTTTGAAGCTCAATAAATGTACAAACTCTTGATTGCTTCCTTCAATCTGGAATGACTGGAGCGAATTCTTTTTTTCTTTCTTCTTGACATTATTCATAAATTCATTGACAACGCTTTTCGCAGCCTCAGTTCTGTCATTCCTGACACGATATCTCACCAGAACATTTATCATCTATTTCAGAGTGATAACGAATATAAAAACTTAATTATAAATAAAAATATATTTTTTGTATTTACTTTGTAGTTACGGTATCCATGGAGATCTCTCAAACATCTTTAATGATGCATAGAATACAGCTATGTAAGAGAATAGGGTGACAACATCGAAGAAAGGATGGAATAGCTCAACACTTTTAAACACAATAGACACTTCGTTGAATGTGAATATCAGGCTAAGCAAAATAAGAGGGGCTACAGGGGAGAATCTTCCAGAGTCCTTTATAGCAAAATAGCATTTTATTAATAATAGTCCAGATAAGAATATTGGTAAATATAATGTTACTATTTGAGTCATCTTTTCCCTCCGAATGCGCTTATTATCATATACAGACCGAGAAATTCAGCCACCTGCAAGGATATCAGCAGAAATCCCTCAGATGTGAACCCAAGGCTGTAATGCGCTATTAGCTCTATTATTTCTTTCACAAATATAAGGAGCGAGCCATAAAGAAGCAACCTCTTGGCCCTCTTATTCTTAATAGTTATGGCAAAAGTAAATATTGCCATCAGGAAAATAATGGATAAAAAATGCTTGATAAAGATAAATATTCCTACGCTTGGGTAAAATATGTAATCTATAGCAATAGCTACTAATCCCAGGATTATTATAATTATAATGAACTTATTCCCGAAAACTTTCTCTTTTCCCACATAATTATATCTTTCAGGAGTTTATTAAATTATCAGGATCATTTCTTTTTGATGAATTTCATGCTAACGCTGTTTATGCAGAATCTTTTTCCTGTCTTGTCTTCCGGTCCATCTTCAAACACATGCCCTAAATGCCCTCCGCATTTGGCGCAGGTCACTTCTATCCTATGCATTCCCAGGCTATTGTCTTCGTGATATTCAACGCTTCCTTTCTTAGCGTCCCAGAAGCTAGGCCAGCCGCAATGCGAATCATACTTCGTCTCAGAGTCAAACAGCACATTCCCACACGCAGCGCAGACATACTTGCCTTCTTCCTTATTGTCTAATAATTCCCCAGTCCCAGGCATTTCAGTGCCTTTGTTTACAATAACTTCATACTGCTCGTCAGTGAGCTTTTCCTTCAATTTTTCTTTATTGATTTTCATATATTTAATAACTGCCTAGAAATATATAAATATATCAAATCCATCTAAAAATGATGTCTAGAGCTAACGAACTTAGAAGGAATGGGAAATCTAGTCTCATTCAAGCTACTACTGCTTTAATATTAGGAGGGATAAGCATAACCTGCGGGCTTAATTCTCTCTACAAAATCAGGACTGATCCTGAGCTGTCTCGACTCGCACAATTAAGATACATATTAGAATCTCAAGACGCATCTGAACTCGTGAGTAAAATAGTTTCAGATCCAAAGTCAAGAGAGGAAATTCTAAGGGTAAATGAAGAATATCAAACATTGAACACTCCTGATAATAGGGCAGACTTGACCTATCATTCTAATTTTTACACACAAGGAATTATATTTGGAATACCAGTATCTGCTATTAGCCTTTTAGGTTTCGCTTCATCTAAGTATTCATTCAAGACTGCCCGCTCAATAGAAGAGAATACGATTTCCTAGTTTACCGCTTTCAAGACTTTCTTCCCCTGATTTCTAACGCTCTTCTCTAAACAATACAATCTAAACTCTTCCAGGCACTTCTCACAGCAGCAAGCATTCATCTTCTTCTCGCAAGCTAAACACATTATCGCCAATCTGTCACAGTTATTATTCTTGCAGTTCCTGTAAAGGTCGCATGGTTTACTGCATAACTCACATTTAGACATTGTATTGCCTGCGTTGTTGACGTCTGATACAAGCCTTTTATCGAATACAAAACATTTCCCTTCCCAGTTTGTGTTAGGTAGTTCCTTACAATAGTTAAGGATCCCGTCCTGCAGCTGATAGACATTTTCTAATCCTTCCTGCCTCATCAATGCAGATGCCTTCTCACATCTTATCCCTCCTGTGCAATAAGTGATAATCTTCTTTCCTCTTAGTTCATCTTTGACTTTTTCTAAAGCGTCCGGGAATTGCCTGAAAGTTTTTATCGGCAGTACTTTAGCGTTCTTGAATTTGCCGACTTTCCATTCGTAGTCGTTTCTCGCGTCTAAAATAACAAAATCCTCTCCATTTTTATACATCTCTAGTAGTTCTTTCGGAGTAATGTAAGGAGCTTTCATGCTCAGATCCACTTTCTTGTTCAATGCAATTATCTCATCTCTAACTCTAACAGCCATCTTAGTGAATGTAAATTCATCTCCAATATCCTCCTTGAAAACAATATCACTAAATCTTGGATCTTTCCTTAACTCTTCTTTATATCTCTCAACCTGCTCCTTGTTTCCACAGACCGATCCATTTATCCCTTCTTTTCCAACTAGTACTTTCCCTAGTAAACCCAGTTTCTTGCACATTTTCAGATGCCTTTTAACAAAACCTTTCGGCTCTTCAATATCTACAAATTTGTAATATAATAAAGTATAAACTTTAGTCATAGAAATAACTCAGAAATTTGATATAAAAACCTATCCTTCAACTGCTGAATAATGGATTCAGAAAAAACCACTCATCCAGATTAAACCCTAAATGTCGATAACGTTTTATTATCTCCTGGCATTCATGATACACTGCCCCGGATGTCCTGGATTCAATCATTTTTAAAATATTATCAATATCATTTATAACTTCATCTGGATCATCCGAGAATGGTTCAAATGTTTTTCTTCTTAAGCGGGAAATTATTTTCGGACCCTTTTCATAGAAATTCGGAACATTATCTACGGTAAAAAAAGTTATCCTTTCCATATCGCCTTCTTCCAATGCTTTTTTAATTACTCTATATGGAAAATAATTTTCCATATATCCTATAGCAATTAAGTCGGGAGGTAAAATATCAGGTTGGCCTTGAACTTCTAAACTCATCTTAAACTGTTTACAAAATATATCCTCTAATCTTTTACGTTCAGCTCTCTGAGAGTGGCTTTCTCCCTCTATCCATTCATGCTGATAAACGCCCATTATTTGCGGTGGCTGAGATTCAAGCATATTGGAAAAGTCATATTGCCCGCCTCTTTTTAATAAAAAATGCTTTCCTCTTTCTTTAGATATCTGTTCGAAAGTTCCTATTCGATAAAGATATTCAACTCTCCAGGGAGGCAACTCAGGTAACTTTACCATTTAAAGAACTTAATAAGTTTTTTATTAAGATTTTAGTGTTTTACTTCGGCTTCATATGGCGCCCCAAAGAATATTCAAGCTTACTTCTAGGCCTCATTCCCAAATTATTACTTCTCGAAATATAAAAACCTATCCTCAAGACAGTCCCAAAAATGGGACTCTGATTAATTAACTCTTAGAAGATAAAAAACATAGATGGGCTGCTCGTCTAACAGTAAGACGCGTGACTGATGCTCCCGCAATCCGGGTTCGATTCACTTCAAAATATACTTGTTTTGAAGTTCCCAAAAATTCATTAGAATTTTTTAGGACCGGCCTGTCCATCTAATAATATAGAAAGCAGATTAAATTATTTAAATCTTTGTCCCAAGAAAAGAATAGTTTCACTGGCTTTCAACGTATTTCTTGAAATTATCTAAGATTGCCTGCCAGCCATCTCTTTGCATTTCTTCAGGGTTTTCATTTTCAGGGTCAAAACTTTCAACAATTTTAGTCTTTCCATCAAGATCTTCAAATATTATTTTGACTTTCCTGCCGTCATCTATAGTATACTCAATTAATTCATTCTCTTTCACTTCAGTGTAGACTCCTGTAAAATCAAAACTAGTGCTTCCGTCTTTGGCAGCCATCACTGTCTTGAATTTCCCGTCAACTCTTAGATCGTTCTCTGCTTCAGGGGCGTGCCAATCGTCAGATGCTTGACACCACTGTGTTATATGCTCTGGACCATTCCATAATTCCCAAACTTTCTCTACAGGCGCACCTATTACATTTTCTACTGTTATCATAAATTAGCCTAAACTTCACCATTTATTAAGTTTTGCAGTAAAATTGCAATTATTCCAAAAATGAGATTCTGATTAATATAGTCCAATAAATAAAGAAAACTAGATGGCCCAGTCTAATGGTTAAGACGCTCACCTGAACCGTTTGAAATCCGGGTTCGATTCACTTCAAAATACACTTGTTTTGAAGTTCCCAAAAATTCATTAGAATTTTTTAGGACCGGCCGGTCTATCTAATATTATTCAAAGCAGCTTGAATTTAAATCTTTCTTCAATAAAGAGGTAGTCCCAAATAAACACTTTTATAAACAATTTGACTCTTTTCTAAGGATGGCACAAAGACTCTCCTTCCAGGATCAGATACAGAAGAATAAGCTGAAATCAATAGCTCTAATGTCAATAATAATAATTTTCTTTATAGTCTTGGGTTATTTCATCTCTTTAATCTTAGACCCTGGCTATTTCTTCATAATAATGATAATATCTATTATCTTCTCTTTGTCTTACACTCTGATAAGCTATTATAATTCAGATAAGATAGCCTTGGCCTCTGTAAAGGCAAAGCCCGCATCTCAGACTCAGCATAGGCAGTTCTTCCATTCAGCAGAGAATATGGCTTTAGCTTCAGGCCTGCCAATGCCTAAGTTGTACATTATGGAGTCAGACGAGATAAATGCTTTTGCCTCAGGCAGGGATCCACAGCATGCTGTAATATGCATGACAACAGGTGCATTAAACAAACTCAATAAGCAGGAGTTAGAGGGAGTGATAGCCCATGAGATGTCCCATATAGCAAATTACGATATTAGGTTCATGACTTTAACAGTGGTCTTAGTCGGAATGATATCCATCATAGCACAAATATTCCTTAGAAGCCTATGGTTCTCTAATGTTGGCGGAGATAGGAAAGATGGAAGAGTACAGATAGCACTAATACTGATCGGGATATTATTCGCTATCCTTGCCCCTATAGTTGCTAACTTAGTCTCTTTAGCTATCTCTCGAAGAAGGGAGTTTACTGCAGACGCTACAGGAGTCAAATTTACTAGATATCCTGTAGGATTAGCTAACGCACTAAAGAAAATAAAAGCTGAACATGTCTCAAGTAATGAAAAGCGTAGATTCGCTAAAGCAGTCGCCCCATTGTTCATCTCAGACCCTTTCAAGAAGAAATTCTCAGGACTTTTCTCGACGCATCCTGATATAAATGAAAGAATTAGCAGACTTGAAAGAATGTGATCCTCCACAAATAAATTTATAAATAAATCATTCTTAAATCCTACATGAACAAAAGAGTAAGCAATAATATTTCTAAGATTAAAGTCTCTAATTTAATTACCATTCTAAATTAGAGTCTTTTTATCCTTTCTTTCGCGAATAAAATGGCTCAACTAAATACCCTTAACGAAAGTGCATTGAATTCTTTAGTAAGACAATCCTGTGTTAAAGCAGTCTTTGAGGCGAAACTTCCTTCAGAACTAAAGAAAGAAGCTGAAGCCTTTATCAAAAGAAACACTTTGCCTGATTGCAATAAAGTCCCTCCAAATTGCTTGAAAGCGCACTTGATAAGGACTGCAAATAAGCTAAAACTAAGCAATAATTATCTGGACAAAATAAAGAATCTCTTTAGAGCTAAAGTAGGCTTTAAGGGATATTATTTAGATGCAGGAAAATTAAGAAGAGTCTAAATTTTCAACAATATCTTTTATTTCCTTTACATCTGAAATAATAAACTCAGGTCCTGCACTAAGGATCAACTCTTTATTGTCCCAAGAAATTTTATTAGCAATGACTATACCATGGCAGCCGACAGCATCAGCAACCCTCCAGTCTTTCACTTTATCTCCTATATAAAGGACTTCAGAGTTTTTAAGTTTCCTTTTTTTGATTATGTCCTTTAATGCAGATATTTTGTCATGGATCTTTTCAGCACCATATACCTCTGAAAATAACTGAATCTTATTTTTTTCAAGGACTTTATTCACAAATCGGTCAACATTATTTGATAGGATTATTTTTTCTTTTTTTATTTTTTCTAGTTGTTTGAGATCAACAAGCTTCACCTTACTGCTCGCCTGAAAAATGCATTCATTGATTTCATGTGCTATCTCTGCACTCTTGTTAGCTAGCCCCCAGGTTTCTAGTTCATTCACTAACTGCTTGTTTCCCATTAATTCGTCATAATAATTATCAGGCAACTTAAATTTGTGCTTATTAAGCCCATTCTTCGTACAAACATAGACTATCTTTTTCGTATCAGCAAGCGTCCCGTCAAAATCGAAGACAAGAAGTTTAATTCCCATTATTCCTGTTCACAAATTTATTCACAAATCCCTGGTACTGGCTTCTGTCAGTTATGCTTACTATTCTCCATTCTCCTTCACTAACTAACTCAGTCTTGACCTCGTTTATTACCATTCTTCTGATCTCATCAGAAAGTATTGTTTCCCCTCTCATCTCTTGAGATATTCTTTTTGCCTTGCTTATCACTCCTTTAACTGTAGTGAAGCTGAACTCTCCGTTATTCATTTCACTTATGATCTCACCGACATTCACTGCTATGCCGAAATTTATTTTCTCATTATATTTTTTATTATGGCTGTTAAGCATTTCTTCTATTCTTTTTGCTACTCTGATAGCAAGCATCTCATTATTCTTAGTTTTTGTCAATGAAGGTGCGAATAATATTATCCTATAGTCCTCATCAACATAGATTTTGGCAGAGGATTTCTTGGCCAATGCTAGAATATTGTTGAGGGTATAATCTACATATTGGGAATTTAAATTGGCATTGATCTTTAAGGCAACTGCTGATGCTACTTCCTTGCTGCCTCCAGTGCTTGCAATATTAGCAGAAGGTATTTTAGCTATAGCCATTCCAGGAGCAGCGACCGGTTTCTTTACAGGGGAATTGTCTCTGTTGAATATCTTTGGTCTTAAGCTCATTCCCTTAGATACCTTTCTTTTGACTATCACATATGCGATTATTAAGCCTAATAATAATATTCCCATCAGCCAGAATATCGGGCTTACAAAGCTGTTTACTAGCCCCCCCTTTATGTCATCTACACCTACTGCATTTCCTGTGAGCGCGACGTTTCCTAAGACAGTTTCTTCAGTGCCGTCATTTATCCTGATAAGGTAAGTTCCATCCGGGGCTGTTAGCCTATATCTCTTTGTCTCGCCTATAGCTAAATCCAGCTGCCTGACTTCAACAGCACTGCCTATTGATATTTCTATAGGTCCTTGGTAAGGAGTGTTTCCGGTATTTGTTACGATAAGTGTATCATTAAGTAAAGTGGATAAGATTTGCCTTATTTCCTCAAGATAGAAAAGTTTCCTGGTGTCAATCCCGTCTGAACTTGCCTCTATTTTCCAGTATCCAGGAGGGTCACTGATGTTAAGCAGAAGAGGATATTCTTCTTGTGTCCTAATAACTCTGTTGGAATATATATACTCTGCAGGATCATAGACATAGACACTAACCTCTGTATCTATAGTGCTATCTGCCTGGTCAAAGGCATTTATCTGGTAAGTGAATCCTTCCTCTCCAGGGATTGCATTTTGGGAGCTTACCTCTATTTCAAGCCTGTTCAATACTTGTGCAACCTCTATTGTTTCATTCACTGTCCCCTCATTGCTCAGCTCTCCTGAAGGGTCTTGTTCGTATACTCTCACAGACATTTCATGCTCTCCTGAAGCAGCATCTCTAGGGATAGTAAAATTGAACGAGAACTCTCCCTGATTGACAGGCTTTGAGACGCTGACTCCTAGCGAGTCTATCCTTACTTCAACAAACCCTTCAACATTAACATCCCCTACTTTTACAGCAGTTCCGCTTATAGTTACCTGGCTTGCAGGATCAACTCTCCTGTCAAATAAGTCAAGCTCAACATCAATATCGTCGCTTATCCTGAAATCATTGCTCGAAGCTGTCTCACTGCCATATAGGGCATTCAATTGGCAGTCTCCTTCCAATGATCCTATCAAGGTCTTGCTAAGCACGACATTAACAGGGATGGTCCTGTCCTCATTAGCGATCAGGTTTACAGGATTCCTATAGATGTTAACACTTTCAGTCGAGCAGGCAATATTGACAGAAAGAAAATCATTGGTCGGGGAAGGAGGGCTTAACGAGATGTCCACATCCAGCCTGTCTCCTATGCTATATGAAGGTTCTGTCTGGCTAAGAAATATTTCAGCGGAAGCCATAGGCAATAATAAAAAAAGAGCCAACAATAAGATCATCCTCGTTTTCATTGTAAAATGAGCAGGATTTTATATATAAATGTTATCGCTGTTATATTTAGGACTTCACGATTGTTTTATAAATAAAAGATAACTTTCTAATCCATGGACTCACTAACTCCCTGGGAAGTTTCAGAAAATATTGACTACAAGAAATTGATAAAAGATTTCGGGACTAGTGAAATAGACCAGAAGATTTTCTCCAAATTAAAGAAAGCCCATCCAATCCTAAGAAGGGGCAATTATTTCTCCCACAGGGATTTTGATCTTTGGCTAAAAGACGCTGAGTCTAAGAAACAAGTTTCCATAATAACTGGTAGGGGACCTTCTGAAAAAATGCATTTAGGCCATTTAGTCCCATTTTTGGCAGCTAAATCACTGCAGGATTTATTTGATTGCAATGTTTATATCCCTATTTCAGAAGATGAGAAGTTCTTTGTAAAAAAAGACCTTTCATTTGAGGATGCTCAAAAATTTGCAGAAGATAATATTTTAGATTTGATAGCCTTGGGTTTTAAGCCAGGAAAAACATTTTTCATCAGGGATTTTTCTTTTCCGGATGTTTACAAGAACTCTGCAAAAATAGCCAAATTAATAACTTATTCAGAGGCAAAAGCAGTTTTTGGCTTAAGTCCTGAAAACAATATAGGCTGGTCATTTTATCCAGCTGTTCAGGCATACCATATACTGCTTCCGCAATTTCAGGAAGGTCCTCATAGGACATTAGTTCCTGTTGGAATAGACCAGGATCCATTCATCAGATTGACTAGAGATATCTCAGAACACTCAACTTTAAAGTTCAAGAAGCCCTCGGCAATACATTCTAAGTTCATTCCTGGATTAAAAGGAACTGTAAAAATGTCGGCTTCAGATTCAGAAGAGACTAATCTGATCTATTTGTCTGACACTCCTGAAGTTGTCAAGAAAAAGATCAATAAATATGCTTTCTCAGGCGGCAAGGATACTTTAGAAGAGCATCGTAAAAAAGGCGGCAATCCCGATATAGACATTTCTTTCCAGTACCTCAAGACAATATTCGAAGATGATGATAAATCCTTACAGAAGATCCACGATGATTACAGGTCAGGGAAATTATTGTCTGGAGAATTGAAAGCTATAGCGATAGAGAAAATAAATTCATTCTTGAAAGAGCATCAGAAGAAAAAATATTTAGCCAAATCTCAAGTGAAGAGATTCATGCTTTAATTTTCAGAAAGATCTTCAAGCCTCTTAACGTAATTTCTAGTTTCTAGAGGCATCCTAGAAATATCCCCTTCATTTCTAACTAATCTTCCCATTCCCCCGTTATAAGCGGCGGCAATCAAATATCTTCTATCCTGGACATCCAGTTCATTCCATCCTTCTATTCTTGTTGAAAGATAATTTTCTATTGTACTAAGGTACGCTTTTCCAACTTCCACATTTATTTCAGGGTCAAACGCTTTATCAAAATCAAATTCCTTGCCATATAATTTTCTAGTTTCATCTTTCCATGTTGCAGGCATTATCTGCATAAGTCCTCTTGCACCCTTTCTGCTGACTTTAGTAGGTATTCCGGATGACTCTATTTGGATGATGTCATCAACATAATCCTCTGTAATAATTTCTAGAGGGTATTCCGGTTCATCTGGCTGAAAGTATATTACTCTGCTCTCTAAATTTTCATTTGTTTGCGGAACAATCTCTTCTTGGGCACGATCCCTAGAACAATTACTTGTGACAAGGCTAATACAGGCAACAATTGGAATTGTTAGGGCAAACGACTTCATGATATTCCTGCTTTGGTCTATGCTCATGCTGCTCTCTCTAGTCCAGAATTTATTTGCTTAATTAGTTCTGCTTCGTCTTTTGGAGTGAAGTCCTCTGTCCTGTAATCCCCAGGATGCCACTTAACATTGGGATTTTGCCCCCTAATACTTCTATATAACTGAAGATTGCCTTGAATATTTTCTAATCCTCTTCCAGTGGCTTCAATTTGTATATTCGGAGAGCCTAAAGCAACCAATGATTTATCCAATCCTTCTAAATATGAGTAATCTTCTGGATTTCTATTATCTGATAATAGTATTTCTCCTCTTGATCCATTTCCTAAATAGAAGTCTTTTCCAATAACTAGTGCTAAATTAGGCATATAATTTCTAAGAAAATCTGAATTCTTATTGATTAGTCCCCTGTATCTGGATAAGTCAATGCCTAGTTGTCTTAGTTTAACTCTATCTGTCATCTTTTTCCTCCAATGCATATTCTATATTTGAATAATTTTCAGATCGATAACTTTCTGTAATATTCTCTTCAGGATTAAGTAATCCATTGAATTGTTCATTATAACTCCCTGGCCCATACAATAGAGCTAAAGCTGGCCCTACTCTGACCATCCATTTCTTTAGACCATCAAAGCCACGATCTTCAGTCATTAATTCTACTAATCTATTTCTCTTTTCCATTTTTATAGTGTATCTTTTGAATATTTTCTTAAATCATCTTTTGTTCTGATAAAGCTAGGTCTTGGAACATTCTCCTGATCAGCAAGATATTTTTCAACCTGTGAAGTTCTTTGAATTCTTGCCTGCTTATTAATTGACGTGGTGGAAGACTCCTTAAAAAGGTCATCTAGGCCGAAGAGCATTTTAGTAATAACTGCTGAACCAGCAATATAGAGGCCGTATTCCTTAAGTAAGTGTGAATATGGAATCCCTTGTCCAAGATGAACTTGAACAATTTCTGAAAATTCACCGAGAAGGTACATAGACAGACCCCCAGCCAATCCAATTGTTAAGGGTTCGAACCCAAAGATGCCTCTGTGTCTATTCTTAAATGTGAATTCATTTATAATGGCATTATCATCAAAATCACATATCCTATAATCATCGACCACTTGTCTAAATCTACTAGGGTCTTCTCCAGCCATTCTTCCAAGATATCTGCTTTGCCCAGCTATCTCCAAGTAGCTTCTCAGGTCCTTTTTCTGCACACCTTCTCCTTTCAAAGAGCGTGCAAGTTTAAGCGTATTTACCCTTTTCTTTTTCATAATTAAGCCGAAGAATTTTCCTTTTTAAATCTTTCTATTATGTAACCACTATATAGTAACATTTAAATAGGATGCTTCAAGTGAAAATTTATGGAATACTCATTAAATCAACTAGTAAAAGAATGGAGTGCAAGGGAAGGCTATCAGGCGCCCTTGGTATTAGGCAGTAATCCTAATGTTGTGATTCTGGGAGAAAAGCCTGGCCGAAAGAAGGTACAAAAAGCACAAAGAAATCTCATAAGCTTAGTTAGACCAGGTTATTTATTGCATGAATTGGCCGGAGTTCACCAGTATGATCCTGCTCAAAAAGAATGGAGATTATTGGAAGGCATAAGGATGAAGTCACCAAATAGAAAATATCAAGAGAGTTTTGATTCTGACTGCCCACACACTGATATTGCAGAGGAACTTGGAATTCCTATTATCGGTATTGGTATATGTGGCGATGAGATTGAGCAGTTAACAGGACAAAGAAAGCCCAAGGGCGTTCACTGTTCAAGGATAAGGGAAAGCAGGATGGCTAACAGGATAATAGAATATAGTTCTATCACTGATGCTCCTATTGTTGCAATAGTGGGCGCTAAACACATAAGCCCAACTGTCAGATCTTTCCATGATCCCTTATCAAAAATGGATTATATCTTAGTCAATCAAAGCAGATAACCTTTTTATACCTCGTAATATTCAGTGATTTATGAAAATTATCACTTTGCATTGTGACTACATTAAGTTCAAGGCTCTAAAAAAAGCTGTAAAAGATGCTGAAGAGCTCAAAGACAAGGATGAAAAAGAAATAAATGAATGTTTAGTTGTTCTAACAGCTGTTGAAAAAGGGGATACTGAATCAATTCTAAATCAACTAGTGGAAGCAGTTGAAAAAACAGCTAAGGAAGTCAAAGCAGAGAATATAGTCCTATATCCTTATGCACATCTATCTTCAAACTTATCTCCTCCTAAACAAGCTTTAGAATATTTACAAAAAGCAGAAAAGCTATTGTCCAAAAAATTCAAGACCACTAGAGCTCCTTTCGGCTATTACAAATCTTTTGAATTAAAATGCAAAGGGCATCCGTTGTCAGAATTATCAAAAGAATTCAAGTCATCAGGAGATTCATCAGGAAAAGTAGTCGAGGAAGAATACGATCCAAAACAATTACTAAGGGAAATATCCAAGACAAAATTAGACACTTCTAAATTAAAAGATAATGACCATAGGATCCTAGGGCAGAAACTAGACTTATTTAGCTTCAATGAAGTCTCTCCTGGCCAGCCTTTCTGGCACGATAACGGGTATTATATTTTCAATCAATTAGTTGGATTTGTCAGAGATTTATTAAGAAGATATGATTACAAGGAAGTCTCAACTCCGAAATTATTGGATAATAAGCTATGGAAAGTCTCAGGTCACTGGGAGCATTACAAAAACAATATGTTCATTGCAAAATACGAGGATAGGGATTTCGGTGTAAAGCCTATGAACTGTCCCGCAGGCATGCTGATCTACAAAACTCGGTCAAGAAGTTATAAAGAATTACCATTAAGGTTTGCAGAATTTGGAGAGGTCCATAGGCAGGAGTTATCAGGAGTATTAGCAGGTCTTTTCAGGGTTATTAGGATAACACAGGATGATGCCCATATATTCTGCACAAAAGAGCAGATAGGGGGAGAGATTTCTCAATTGCTTGAGATGATAGATATAATATACAAAAAGACTTTTGGATTTTCTTATAGCTTTGAATTATCAACAAGGCCTGACAAATATCTAGGTGAACTAAAAGATTGGAATGACGCAGAGGCTATGCTAGAAAATGCCTTAAAAAAATCAAAGGCAAAATACAAAATAAACAAGGGAGATGGGGCTTTCTATGGTCCAAAGATAGATATCCATATTAAAGACTCTCTGGGAAGGGAGTGGCAGTGCGCAACAATCCAATTAGACATGCAGATGCCTAGAAGATTCGATTTAGTATATATAGGGGAGGATAACAAAGAGCACACACCTTATGTTATCCATAGAGCTATTTTAGGATCCTTAGAAAGATTCATTGGAGTCTTATTAGAGCACTTGAATGGGAACCTGCCTTTATGGATATCCCCTAGACAAGTACGAGTCATTAACTTCACAGACAGGAATATAAAAGCTTGCGAAAAATTCGTTAAAGACTTGAAGGAAGCAATTCCAGGAATAAGGGTCGAATCAGATCTAGAGTCTAATACTGTCCAGTCTAAAATACGCGATGCAGAGATGATGAAAGTCAATTATATTATAGTAATAGGTGATAAGGAAGAAGAAAACAAGACTCTTGCCGTCAGGCCAAGAGGTGGAAAGCCGAAATTTGGCGTAAAGGCAGATGATTTTATAGAGGATTTGAAAAAAGAATTAGGACATAAAAACTTATAAACCTCTCTTCTTAACTCAGTATATAAAAAGAGTCAAAATGAAATTACAGCCTTATATAGAAAAGTTGAATTCATCCAAGGATTTCGAGGAGTTCAAAAAAGAGTATTCTGATGCTTTTTTAGTTGCAGGCTTTTTCGTATTAGATTTTGAGACAGGACAGAACCTGCATCAGATAGACTATTATATTCCTTCTGAAAAGAAGGTTGCAGCATTCACTTTAGATGGAAAAGTAATGATGCAAATATTGGACACAATAAATGAGAAGGTTCCTGAAAGATTAGACATAAAGACAAATATTGATCTTGATGCATTAAAGGGCATCTTAGAAGACGAGATGAAAAACCGTTCTATAACAGAAGAGATCAGGAAGATAGTAGCAGTAATACAGACAATAGAAGGCAAGAAACTATGGGTATTGAACTGTATATTATCAGGAATGGAAATATTGAAGGCCCACGTTGATGACGATACTGAAACCGTGCTGAAGATGGAGAAGGCTTCAGTCATGGATTATGTCAAGAAAATGCCTATGCAGCCATTGCCTGCAGCAAAACCAACAAAGAAAGAATTAGATGAACAATTAGATCAACTGGACAAACTCAAGGAAGCCTTGGAAAAAGAAAGGGATAAATTGAGCAAGGGTAAGCCATCAAATATCAAGAGTATTAAGGCTAAATAAATCTAGAAATTCCAGGTGTCTAATAATGGTCCTATGACTTCGGTTCCTGATGCTGTTGTGATTATTGGGTAAAGTTCTATTTTTTCTACTTCGCTAGAATCATTTATTCCTAATTCATTTAAATCTATGTTGAAGGAGGAGGTCTCATACACATTCGCAGGAATATTGGTTATATCTTTCGTGAATGTTTGATCGGAAGTATATATCACAAGCCTTAATCTATCAGCTAATTGGATACTTTGGGTTGTCTGAGTTAATTGCTCTGCAATAAACTGGTAACGATCTATCAATGTATTCAAATTTGCATCATTTGCAGAATAGTATTCTCCACCCCCTTCATTAGCTATAGCTGTTAAGGTAGCTTCATCAGCATTATCTCCAAAACCTATTGCATATATTGTAAGGTTTTCGAGAGTATTATTGGCTCTACGGGAAGCATTAACTGCTGCCTCTTGTCCGTTTCCTGCTCCATCAAGTTCGTTGCAGGAATAGCTGTCAGGTATGCCATCACTCATTACAATTATGGCCTTTATTCTTTCATCAGATGACTGTGTAGAGAGTAAGTCTATAGCTTTAAGTATACCTAGGCAGGTGCGAGTAGCATCGTCTGCTAGCCAGCCTGAAATGAAAGTTCTGGCTTCAGGAATACCTGGAGTATCTAAAAAACTGAATAAGCTGGTATTATGAACATCACTGTCGTACTCTACTAATGCTACTCTATTTACGTCACCCTCGTCCAGAAATTCATCAATTAACCTTTCGTTCGCCTGTTGTGCAGGGCTTAATCTGTCAGTCCATTCTCCTCCTAAATTTATGCAGTTACCTTCTTTATCAACATCAGCCCACTCACACTGTCCATTAAAATAGCGGCCACCTACTTGGCTTATACAGATAGGGTCATCTATCGGAGAGAAATCAGAACAAGTAACCATGCTCCCAGAAGTATCTACCACAGAAACAATATCTGCAGGAATAGAATTTGTTACAGTTGTCGTTTCGGTAGTTCTTGTAACTCCCCTATCTTTTTGTATTAGGCCTTCTAAAGATAAACTTAATGTCCCATCTTCTTGTATAATATCAGCTTTAGTAATCTTGAAACCTTCCTGGAAAGTTTGAGCTCTAGCTGTGCTTATCTCAGTCTCTTCTAGAATGAATCCCCTCAAAAATCCCCAGATAACCATCAGGGCGACAACTACTAATAATATCATCAAAACAGCGGTAACAATATCGCTAAGTCCCCTCTTTTTCATTTATATTTTAACAGAACTTTGTTTATAATATTATCTCTTGAGATTCCAAAGCTCCTTTGTATATCCTTTCTTGCTTGAATCTTTCTCGCCAAAACCTAAATGCTCCCTAATCTCTTTAACTCTCTTTCTTGCTTTATCAACATCTTTTTTCTTGCTCAGGTATTCAATCTCTACAAACCATCCTAAATTCTTCACCTGGTTTAATTCTATAGATACGCCATCGTTAGTCTTGTATAGTTCAGTCTTCTTTTCCTTTCTCACCCATCTCTTAAAGCCGAAATTATCCAAGAGGTCAAAGAAATTGTTTATATCAGACACTTCAAATTCAACTTCTTTCTTAGCCCATATGCCTTGTTTATATGAAATCTTTTCTTTAAAATTAACCTCACGAGTATTTCCTTTATCTCTTACCCTAAGGCTCTTCTTTGGATATTTTCCATTTTCTAAAGAATAATAATCATCAGTCTTCTCTTCTTTCCTGACAAATTTAGCAATGTTCTTTATTTTTTCTCTAACCGAATCAACATCCTCAATCTTTATCTTTGCTTCAACTTCTATCCACGCCATATCTGCCTCTCTCAATGATGGAACAGTCCCGGATTTATAAGTCTTATTAATAAAGCATAGGCTTTTATATTAATTATGCATTTCCCAAGCATGAGTATTGATATGAATAAGCTTCATGAAGATATGCTGAAGATCCAGAGGGATTTGGATTTGATAAAGCATATTTTAACTTCAGAAGGTAAGCTGACAGATTGGGCGAAAGCAGAACTAAAGAAAGCAAGAGAAGAAGACGAGTCTAGTTACACCAATCTCGAAGAGTTATGAATTATAAGGTTAAATTCTCAAATCAGGCAACAAAGTTCTTTAAGAAATTGCCATCTAAAGAGCAGCAAAGATTAAAGGACAAATTCAGGGAGATATCAATAAATCCATTACATTATTTAGAGCATTATGAGGGAGACTATAATAAGATTAGAATCGGAAAAACAAGGGCTTTAGTAGATATTGATAATGCTTCTAAAATAATTTGGGTAAGAGTGATGGACAAAAGAGACAGGATTTACAAATAAATCTATTTAAAGAAAAATAAAAAAATCAGAAAAAGTAAAAAATAAAACTTAAGGCGTTGCAGTAGTACAAGGTATTTCCGCAGCACTTACTGAACAGGTTCTTTCACCCTCAGAGCCTTGGACTAACGCAGCAACTGATACAGTATCTGATGTCTGTATATCACGTGTATCTGTCGCATCAACAGATAAAGATCCTAGCTCATCAAGAGTTACATCGCTGTCTCTATGAACATAAGAGTTACTACTATCATCAGTAATGACGATCGCAACACCACTTAATTCTCCAGATCCAACTCCTCTCTTAACAACAACTGTATCAGTACCTGCATCACAGCTTACTGCATCAAGTTGTATGCTAAAGCAATCACCTGCGCCTTCGAGTCCTCCTGCGCCCTGTTGTATAACAGGTCTTAGGAAAACCCAGATTATAGACACTGCAACTAATACTAATAAAATT
Source organism: Candidatus Woesearchaeota archaeon (assembly GCA_964578845.1). Classification (GTDB taxonomy): domain Archaea; phylum Nanobdellota; class Nanobdellia; order Pacearchaeales; family GW2011-AR1; genus CAZOEF01. Next base: position 84,116 of record CAZOEF010000001.1, on the reverse strand, counting down.
ATCAGGACATTAGTTACAATGTCGCTTAAACCTCTTTTTGTTTTCATTGTTAAAATCAGTAGTATCTTATTTATAAATCTTTTCTTTACTTATGTGCAAACCAGAACTGATGTACGCCTTTTTCTTTTCCCTGATAGCATACAAAACCGAATCTCTCAAACTGTATTACTTCCCCAACCTTGAGATTCTCAATTGTTGAATCAGTTATTCCTTTGATCAAGGAAGCGTCTGGCATCATCACAGTAGCATCAACTTTATCAGACACCCAGTTTATCTTCGGTATTGGCTTATTCTCAATAGACGTTATCTTTGTATTCTCAGATGCTTTGATATTGAATAGATGCAATAATCTTATTTCCCTGCCTTCATACTTCTCATAATCGCTTCCGTTGATAAATACTGAATTCCATAATTTGACTCTTCTGGTCATCTCAGGCTTGTCAGGATGAAGCGGAATATCGAACTCATCCTTGCTCAATTTGCTCTCAATATCGATCTTTTTAGGATCAATAACAAAAGAATACCTGTTTACCTGAGGGTCTAATATTTTTCTATTGATCGCATAAAGTGCTTCAATAGGGACAGTTATGTCCTGTCTGTTCAGGCCTATCTCTTTCACAAACTCCCTCACAGCTTCAGGAGTTATCCCTCTTCTGGATAAGCTCTGCATGCTCCATGTTCTTGGATCATCCCATCCTATAAATTCTCCAGATAAAACTTCTTTCTGCGCTTTGGATTTTGATATCTTAGCTCCTACCCCTTCAAGCCTTATCAGTCCTGTATGCATAACGACAGGATGCTTCCACCTGAAAATATCCCATATGAATTTTTCCATCTCTGTCTCCATAACTAGATCATTCCCCCTCAGGATATGTGTTATGCCAAGAAGATGGTCGTCGATAGCCCAGCTCATCTCTAAAGACGGCCAAACCCTGTACTTATGTCCGACTCTAACGTGCTCCCTGTCAGATATCTTGAACAGCACTCTATCTCTAAAAGCAGGGTTCGGGTGCTGCATAGAGGTCTTTAGTCTAAGAACAGCGTGTCCCTCTTTCATCTTGAACATTTCTTTCCATCTCAGCAAATGTATTCCTTTAGGGAACTGCCTGCACGAGCACTCAACTCCATTAGCTCTATTCTCCCTCATCTCCTCCTGCGAGCAATGGCAGACATAAGCTTTATCTTTCTCAATAAGTTTTTCTGCATACTCGTAATAGATTTCCAGCCTGTCAGACTTATAGATAATTTTTTTGTCATATTCTATTCCCAGCCATTTGAAGGAATCTTCAATAAGCTTGTATCCTTCTTTTACTAATGGCTTCTCAGAACTGCCGATAGTATCATCCATTACTAATATTATCTTGCCGTCATATTTTTCCGCATAAAGAGCATTCAATACATATGTCTTGGCATTCCCAATATGCAGGGCCCCTGACGGAAAAGGAGCCAATCTAAAAACTTTTTTCTTTCCAACAGGTGACTCAGGCAGTTCAGGCAGATCTCTAGGAACTTCTTCTCTTTTCTTCACTAAATCATTGACCTTCTCAAACGCTTCAGCTCTTTCAGATTCATTCATTGAATTGACTTTTTTGACAATTTCCTGTATCAGTGGCATAGTCTTGCCAATGTCTTTCTTCTCTAAGCCGTGCTGAAACAGTTTGGGCAATACTTTAGAAGCATCTGCTTTCCCATATTCGATAGCATTCTGCAATGCATACGCTAATATTACATCTTCCATAAACATAATCACTTTGAGAATTATTTAAACGTTGTTAAATAAGAAGGCTGTCATCGCTTGGCCTTAGAGTCCTTCTATCGATGAAGCTATTATTGATAACTCTCAGTCCTTTCCTCTCAGCATAATCAGCAGCAAAACTCACAATCTCAGTTTCCAGGGCCTGAGCGATTCCCCTCGGTTGTTTATAAGTTGCAAATTCTCTTTCCTCGCCATTTATCTGCCTGAAGATTAATGAGTATCCTTCTCCTCCAGGAGATGCATAAGCTTCAGCTATTAATTGGTTTCCGTCCCCGTTGAATGCCTGGTATCTAGGGATATCCCCTTCAACTTTAACTATTCTAACTTGACCATCATAGTTTGGGTTCTCTGCTACCATACAAAAAACTAAAATCCTCTATTTATAAAGTTTATCGAGGATAAATCTATTCCCTGTATTCCCGCAGCTTAGTCTCTAATTGCCTTACCCTTTCACTCAATTGAGATATCCTGAATTCAGCATCCTCTAGCTTTATCTTCATCTCATTGAATGCAACACTTCCATTCTGGTTCCTCTGCCTTGCTTCTCTGAGATTATCAATTATTGAGTCCCCGTAGGAATTACTTGAGGCGTTATTAGCCCCTGCCAAGCTTCCAAAGAAATCATTAGGGTCACCATTTGAACTCTGGGAAGGGTTAACTTTCGAAGAAAAGTCAATCATTTTTTCGGGAGATTTCTTAGTTACCTCTCTCCTTTGCATCTCTGTAAAGTCTATAACATCATTCTGCTTCTTGAATAATCCCATAAATAATAAAGAATGGACTTTTATTTAAAATTATGCTGTAATTTTTTACAAACAATATTTAAATAACTCATTTACTATTATTACAAAGAGGTAAAATGGTCGATATTCATAAATTAATTGCTGCAATAAGCCCTGATATATATTGCGACAAAGATGCCAGGAAAGAAGTGAAAAAGATAGCCAAATCTGACGGCTATCTCAAGGCTGCAGGAAAAGCTAAACCTCTCAAAAGCGATATCATCTTTAATTATGATAAGGCGAAGAATAATGCCCTTTCTGCATGGGGATTGAAGTCTCCCTCTGAAAAACACGAGCTGATGTATGATTCAGCATCTGAATCCCTCGAGCCTATTTATTTCTGGATACATGATTTCCTCAAGGACATGGGGATGGATATAGACAAGCTAGTGGATAACTTCTCTTCGACTGTAGGATCATACCATTTTGGGGAGATGGGGCAAAGGCTCTCACTGATGCAGAAGCAGGGAATGGATATGCTTGGGGCAGCTAACCAGGTAGTTAAGGCTATACTGAACTTAGTTTATGATCTTAAAGAGATGCGCTCATTATTGAGAAATTATGAGGATGCTGATTCAGATGATCCAAAAGTTAGGATTCCTGCAACTTTCGCGCTTAAGCAGAGATGGATGGATAAAGTCGATATTAACAAAGGGCAGGGAAGCATCAATGCATTAGCTTCAGGGCAGCTGGATTTCGTTACTTTAAGGGATGCATTTATGGCTGCTAAATCAATGAACCACATTAACGATCTTGATTTAAACGACAGGGTAAAAAGAATCCTCCAGCAAAGGTTCCATGAATTCCAGGTCTGGGTCAAGGAGTCCAGCACGCAACTCAAGACACGTTATGAACTTGAAAAGAACTACCTTAGAAGCCAGGTAAATTCTGTCAAATTATATTCAAGATGGATCAGGCCTTATTTGCAGGCAGCAAGAAAACTCGAGCAGAAAGACTCCTCACAATCTGCACTTGTAAAGTCTTTCAGCACTACAATACTCGAGCTAAAGATATTAGCGAAATCAAAGTATAATCCTAAAGGGGATGCCGGAGGGGCATTGCCTAAAATGTTTGAGAATGTCAAGGCAAGGGATTATTATAGCATTGTAATAGTTGAATTTGACTTTCGCGCAATTCCCGGAAAGACCCAGAGAGGGGATTATACTTTCGGCGGCAGGGCTGAAGTCAAGTTCACAAGTTATGCCTTAAACGAACAAGAATTGAAGGTTCTCAAAGAACAAGTAGAAAAAGATGACATTGGAGAGGTTTTAGAATTGATAGAAGGGGCAACAACAGAAAGCCTTGATAAGCTCAAGAAGGATATTGACGAATTCCTTAACGAGGACAAAAAAGAGAAGAAAAAAGAAAAGCCTAAGAATGAAGATGATACTAATCCATTTTCAGCTTTATTCTCTTTCCTGAAAAAGGATAAAAAAGACAAGAAGGATGAAGATATTTCTTCAGGAATAAAGCCTGATGATGAATATGAAAAAATAATCCGCTCGCAGGCAATAATTGAAGCTAGGGAAAAATGCTTTACAGTCTTTGATATCTATAAGAAAGGCCATGGAATGCCTTCCCACGCAAGCCCATATGATTCACTAGCCTAATGCCTAAAATAAAAAAAATAAAAAAGCTACCTCCGAAAATAAAAGAAGTCAAGGAAATAAGTCATTCCAAGTTGGAAAAGGAAATAGAGAAAGTAGATTCACAAAAATTTGTAGATACTATTTCCCCTGATTTGAAGCTAGATCCTTCTATAAAACCAAGTGATATTCCTCAGGATGCTCCTAGGAGAGTTGCTATTGCCCAGGATGAACAGCCAGCTCAGCCAAGAAGATTATACACGCCGACAGTTAGAGCAGGAGATTATAATCCATCTATCCGTTCAGACGAAAATGCCCCGAGGGATTATGATCCTTCGATTAGGATAAATACTATCCCTAGAAATTCTCCTTCACTTTCAAGGCCTGATCCGTTGAGAAGGCCTGCTGACGAGGTCTCTATCTTTCAGGATTCCGAGTCCATTAGGGATTTCTATGAGGAGAAAGAAAAACAGGAGAAACAAAGAAGAAAACCCTGGGAAGGCTAAATTTATATAACTGATTAGCTTTTTCTAAAAAAGAAGGAAAAATGGCAGCTTACGAAAATTTCTATGGAGGGACTAATTACGGATTAGATCCTAATTACGGCGCGAAGATCGGTCAAGGTTACGGAAATACTTCTGGATATAGGCTGCCTGCAGGAGTTTTAGGTTTCCCTTCTGATCCTGGAACAGGCAACCAGCTAAAGGCAGTCTCAGATAAACTAAACACAGGAGCTAAAGTTGTTGAAGTCTCAGGAGTAAACATCGGAAGAGTTCCTGGAGAGACAATGGGAGTTATTAATGCTATTCCAAGACAGCATTTTGCAGAAATAAACAGGCTTAGGAAATTGGCAGGAGCGGAATTGACTTTCCATGGGCCATTGATAGAGCTTTCAGGAATAACCGGAGGACCATATGACGAGATGGATAGGGAGCAATCAGAAAGGCAAATGTGGAGTGTTGTTCAAAAGGGCCACGAGATGAGTCCAAAGTCCAATATCCCTATAGTATTCCATGCCTCTAACGTCGGGGCCAATTTTGAAAAAAGGATGAAAAAGGAAGGAGATGAAAAGGATAAGATTGTTGAAGGCGTGATCATCAACACTGAGACAGGACAGCTGCAGAGAGCCCCGCCAGAGGGCCCTGAAGATTATTGGAAGGGGAAAAAATTGGATTATCACGAAAGAATCAATGAATTAAATGAGAAACAATGGGAGCAGAAATTACAGCAGGTCAACTTCAGTGTAGAGCAAGCAATTGGAGGAGTTGAAAAAGTAGAAAGATTATTCAGGGACACCCTTGATTCTGAGGAAGATGCAAAAAAATATCTTAATTTATACAAAGATTATATAAAAAATCCTGAAAAATCTGAAAAATTTATGCAATCCTTGAGTGTTCCCGAGCAGAAAGTGTTTAAGGAGGTTCTCCAGAATTATACTCTAAGTGATAACTATATCAAAGATACTTATAATAAATTCAAGGAATATTACAACGAAGCATATGGCTACGCTAAAAAAAATGAATTAACAGAAGATAAAAAGAAGCTCGATCACTTAAGGGACAGATTCACAAAACAGATTCACGAACTAGAAGATGATCCTTCAAAGATTGATGAATTAGGTAATTTGGTTCTAGAAGGGGTTGCTACCTTAAGAAAAATAGATAAGCCTAAACTATTCCAGCCTGCGAGAGATTTTATGATCGATAAAGCATCAGAGACTATCTCTAATGTAGCGATGAAGTCATACAAAGAATGGGGCGATAATTCTCCAGTAATAGCGATAGAGAACCCTCCAGCAGATAAATTTTCATTAAGCAGGGCTGACGAGCTTGTTAAACTAATGGATACTTCAAGAAAACAATTCACAGACAAAGCAATAAAATCAAAATCTGAAGGAGGTTTAGGCTTGAGCAAATCAGAGGCAAAAAAAGCTGCAGAAAAGTTCATCGGCTTAACATGGGATACTGCCCATATCAATATGATCAGAAGCCTTGGTTACACAAAAGAAGATGTAATAAAAGAGGCGGGGAAAGCAGCCCGTTACGTTAAGCACGTCCATATTTCTGACAATTTTGGTTTAGGGGATGAAGAGCTGCCTCCTGGATGGGGAAGCTCACCGATCCAGCAGCAGCTTAAGATGATTGAGGATGCTAATCTGGAAACAAAAGATAAAATCAAGAAAATAATGGAAGCTGGGTCATGGTACTCTGCATTGCAGCAGAAACATACTCCAATGCTTGAAACTCTTTCAGCTTTCGGCTCTCCTATCTACTCAATGCAGATGTCACCAACATGGAACCAGGCAGCAGTCTCGTTCGGAGGATATTATTCTGGAATAGGTGCAACAAATCCTGATTTCCACCACTCTTTATATGGCGCAGGATTTACAAATATGCCAATAGAATTAGGCGGACAAATAGCAGGAAGGAGCAGGGCTGGCGGAGGAACACCATTCGAATAATAAATCTGATTTTAGGCTCTCAAGATTTACTGTAGTAATCTTTAAAAAAAGCTTTCACTTCAGTCTGATGATAAAAAGAGGGTAAATGAAAAAAAAGTCTGATAAAATTTCGAAGAAATCTCCCAAAAAATCTTATAGGAAATTCAACCCCCGTAATGATATGGATATAGCGATGGATTTTGCCTCAAAAGTCCACAGGAAATTTGATGCCATGATAAAAGCTTCAATATTATTCGGAAGCCAGGCAAAGAATGAGGCTACACAAAGTTCTGACATAGATATAATCTTTATTATCGATGACGCTTCTATTGATTGGGATCTCGAGCTTGTAGCATGGTATAGGGAAGAATTGTCAAAGGTGATAACTGCCCAGGATTATTCAGAAAGACTGCATATTAACTCAATAAAATTAACAACATGGTGGAATGATTTATTGCATGGGGATCCTGTCGTGATAAATATTTTAAGGTATGGGCAGGCTTTAGTGGATATCGGAGGATTCTTCAAGCCTTTAAAATCACTTTTATTGCAGGGGAAAATACATTCTACTCCTGAAGCTGTCCACGCAGCTCTGCAGAGGGCGCCAATGCATTTGGCAAGAAGCAAGGCTGCAGAAGCTGGTTCAATTGAAGGAGTTTATTGGACAATGGTTGATTCTGCCCAGGCAGCTTTAATCACTTTAGGAAAATTGCCTCCTTCTCCTGAACACATCACAAGAATGCTCAAGGATAATTTTGTCGACAACAACTGGCTTAAGATGGAATTCGTAAGATGGTATCGCGACATCTTCCAGCTCCATAAAGAGATTTCCCACGGTAATGTCAAGCACATCAAAGGCGCTGAAATAGACATCTGGCAGGACAGAGCAGAAAAATTCATGCTTGAAATGACCCGAATGATAGATAAATTAATTGAATCAGGAAAAAAATAATTACTTGGCTAGTTCGTAAACAAGACCCATTGCTTGTCCTTGATTTTCTTTGGCAAGTCCTTCAACTGTCTTAACAAAGTATCCCCTCAGATTTCTTCCTTTATTCTCTCCTTCATACTTTCTAAGCGCTTCTTCAGCAGCTTTTTGGTATTCACCTGCACCGAGTTTATAATCTACTTTTCTTAATCCTGCTTGAATAGCTATCTGTGCTAACTTAGCCCTGGCATCTTGCAGATCTTTGCTGAAGCCATCTTTTTCAGCCGAAGCTTTAGCCTCTTCAGCAGCTTTATTTGTGAACGCACCTACTAACACTTGCTGTTCTTCCTTGCTTAACCGTTCTTCATTATTAGCTCTAGATTTAATTTCGTTGGCTTGCTCTACCCCTCTATATAATTGCCTCCATTCTGCATATTCATTTCCAGCATATTTAGCAAATCTGTCATCAAGAGGTATCTTTTTAATCTTGGAATCATCAACCTGTTTAGCAATAGTTTCTAAATTTTTTGAGAAGACATTAGATGCCCTTTCATTCAGTTCTTGTTGTTCAAGGCTAGCATAGCCTTTTGCAGCTTGATAATGCTGAGGATTACTTTCTTCAGCTGGAAGATCTATTCCCTTAACAGCTTTTCCCTTTGTTATACCTCTCTTAAATATTGCTGTTCTGGCTTTATCTTTATCTTCCTTGCTGTGATTTTCACCTTCAGCTTTATCAAATAATTCAGTGATATCTCCAGCTCCTTTCATGTAGCCCATGAACTCTCGGAGCTCTGCTTGCGAAACATCTTTTTGAACTTGTTCCATTAATTTACTCATAATATTCCTCGAGAAATAATAGTATTTAAACCTTTCGGTATATTTAAACTATGTAGTAGTAACAAACTAGAATATATCTAAGGCCTCGTTTTGCCCTTTCTTCTTCCACTCTTTTTCAGGCCCAAAGTTCTGCCTGGCTTCGCTTTCCTGGACTTCTTTCATCACTTCTAGCTCAAATATTTCCTCTGGCTGGTTCTCAAAAGAATCAGGGGAAAAATCAGGAATCTCCATCACTTCTTCCTTTTTTGAGAAATCTTCAGGGCTTACTGGGATTGCCTCATTCAATGGAGGTATGTCTTTCTCTTTCCCTAAACCTGGTGAATATTCATCTCCTAAATCTCCTAATGCCTGCAAAATAAGCTCTTCCTCATCTATATTCTCCTTTTGAGGAGGGACTAGATATTCATATCCTTTCTTTTCTTCTTTTTTATGATATTCTTCGTTTTCAGGAGAGTTAACTATTCCTTTGGATTCTATTTCAGACACTATCATAGAAACATCATAAGCAGCGTCAGCATTTACTGACAACGAATCAATTCCCTGCTCCACAAGGAATTTAGCCATCTCTGGCCTGCTAGCTGCCTGTCCGCAGATAGAGGTTTCAACACCGTATCTTTTGCATCTCCTGATCACATAACTTACAGAGCTCAGTACTGCAGGATTCATCTCATCATAAAGATCCTGCACCTCTTCGTTGTTCCTGTCGATAGCTAAAGTATATTGCGTCAAGTCATTTGTCCCGAAACTTATGAAATCTATTCCTTCTTCGCACAATTCATTTATTATCTGTACAGCAGCAGGAGTCTCAACCATTATTCCGAATTTGACATTCTTTGGAAAGCCAACTCCTGAAGCTATTCTCTTTGCTTCCTTTAATTCAGACACAGAGATTATCTGAGGAAGCATCACCCCGAAGGTTTTGTTCTCATATTCATCAGCTATCTCTTTCACTGCCTTGAATTCAGCTTCCAATAAATCCTGGTTCCGCAGGCTGAATCTTATGCCGTGGTTGCCAAGCATAGGATTGCCTTCTGTTTTCTGCGGAGCACCCTCAAGATTTTTGTATTCATCACTTCTAAAGTCACTAGTCCTAAACCACACTTCTTGGAATGGCTTTGCTATTTTCCGCATCTTTTCATTCAGTATTTTAATATAGTCATCAACCTTATCATTCCTGACAAACCAGACAGGATGTTTTCCGGATGTAGCTATTGCAGCCTCAAGCCTGACAAGGCCTATCGCTTTTGACCCTGACTCAGCAGCCCTTTCTGCATAGTCAGGCAGATCAACTATTACTTTTATCTTTGTCTTTGTAGGGACAATCGGTTTTATTTCAATCTTCTTCTCTATTCCATGTCCTTCGATTATTCTCCCTGTAAATCCGTCAACTGTCACAACCTGGCCATCCTGCAATTTAGTAGTTGCTTCCTTAGTTCCAACAACTGCAGGTATTCCCATTTCTCTCGAGACAATTGCAGCGTGACTCGTAACTCCACCTTCATCAGTGATTATTGCAGAGGCTTTCTGCATTGTAACCACCATATCAGGATTCGTCATGACTGTCACCAGAACATTTCCTTTCTGCACTTTGTTTAGCTCAGATAAGTCCTTGACAACTTTAACTATCCCAGATGCAATTCCAGGGGAAGCACCTAGTCCTGACAGCAAAATATTCCCAGCAACTTCCCTGTCATCTTTCTTCACTTGTGTGGTTATTGGCCTGCTCTGGACAATGTAAATATTGGTGTCTTCTATAGCAAATTCTATATCCTGAGGCTTACCGTAATGCTCCTCCAGCCTCTGCGCGTACTGTGCTAAGATTTTTATCTCATATCCTGTCAAGACCTCTCTCTTGCTTATCTCTTCCCTAAGGTTGATTACTTCAGTTTTCCCGGATGAATTCCTGGTCAAAGCGATCTTTTTCTCAGCTGTTTTCTCTTCAATGACTTTTAAGTCAGGAGTGACTACATAATGGTCAGGGGATATCCTTCCAGAGACTATTCCTTCTCCCAGGCCCCATACAGCTTCCATAACTATATTATTGTCGTCCTTCAATGGATTCTTAGAGAATATGACTCCTGATTTTGTAGAATTTATCATTTTCTGCACAACAACTGCCAAATAAGAATTATCGTGGAAGAATCCTTTCTTTACCCTGTAATAGATTGCCCTTGGAGTGAATAATGAGGCAAATGTCTTCTTTACATGCAATATCAATTGGTCGTTTCCTTTTACATTCAAGAAGCTTTCCTGCTGGCCTGCAAAGCTTGCGTCAGCCAGGTCTTCTGTTGTAGCGCTGCTTCTCACTGCGACAAATGGAGGCTCATGAGAGTTCCTAAGAATATCTAAGGCGCTTTCACTTGCTTTGGAAAAATTCTGTTTTTCAACATCTAATACATCATATGCCTCTATTATCTGCCTTCGCAGTTCAACAGGCATCTCTGAATTTATAATAAGCCCCTTTATTTTTACAGAATTCTTTTCTAAGGCAGAAGTGTCATCAACATTTGTTTCTTTTAATATTGTTTGTATCTGATCCTTCAGCTTTGCTTTTTCAATAAAATACTTGTAAGCATCTGCGGTCACAATAAATCCCGGAGGTATAGGGAATTTATGGTTATACATCTCGGCTAAACTAGCCCCTTTTCCTCCTGCTATAGCGACATCCTTATTGCTCAGCTCAGAAAACCACTTAACAAAATTCTTCGAGGAATGGCTTTCAGATTCACTCCCCTTTCCTACCGCCTCTTTTACTAGACTGTCCAGCATAAATGAACAAAATATTCAAGAGTTAATAAATTTAATTGGGTTAATTTTTTATATATCCACCTTTCTGAAGGCTCCAGAGCTCCTGATAAAGTCCTGGTTTTTTTATCAATTCTTCATGATTGCCCATCTGGACTATCTTTCCATTGTCCATTACAACTATCACGTCAGCTTTCATTATTGTGGATAGTCTGTGGGCTATTATTATAGATGTCCTTCCCTCCATTAATTTCTCTAAATCCCTTTGGATATCATGTTCTGTCTGGCTGTCTAATGAAGAAGTCGCTTCATCCAGGACTAATATCTTCTTGTCAGCCAATATTGCCCTGGCTATGCTTACCCTTTGCTTTTCTCCTCCAGAAAGTTTCACTCCTCTTTCACCAACTATTGTGTTCTCTCCCTTGGGGAAATTCCTGATTATCCTATCAAGCTGAGCGAACCTTATTGCCCTTCTGACTTCGTCAACTGTTGCATTCGGCTTAGAGAACTTGATATTGTTATAGATAGTATCATCAAACAATACACATTCTTGAGGGACTATGCTTAGCTCAGACCTTAAAGACTCCTGCTTGAAATTCCTTATATCATTGTTATCTATTAGTATAGCTCCATTATTGACGTCAAATAATCTATACAGTAATTTGACTAGGGTTGTTTTTCCGCATCCTGAATGCCCAACTAGTGCTATCTTGGTATTTTTTGGGACCTTCAGATTAAAGTTCCTGAATAATCTCCTCTTTCCGTAATTAAAGTCAACGTTCCTGAATTCTATATCGCCTTCTTTTATTTTCAGGTTTGCAGCGCCAGGCTTATCTTTGATATCATTCTCAACTTTAGCGTATTGGAAAAGTGATTCAAAATCAGCCATTGATCTATAGAATCCCCTCAGCCCATGTACAAATCCATATAATGGCCCAAATATATTTCCGTAAACAGTGTATATGAAGACTAAGGTCCCTATTGTTATTTCCCCCTGCAATAATCTTATGACAGGGAACAGCATCAGGAAGAATGTTCCCAGGGCAATTATTAATGTATGGCCTGCATCAAGCCATCTGTAATAGTCCCAATGCCATATCATGGCTTTCCTTGTTTTCTCGCTTAACTTATAATATCTGTTCTTGACATTGGCTTCTTTTCCGAAATGCCTGATTGACTCTATATTAGTGAAAAAATCCCCTATGTTAGCTTTTTCAAAATCATCTGAATTGTTAAGGGCAAGGTTGGCTTTTTTCTGGATATTTTGTATGTACAAGCTGAACACAACAAATAGCGCTGCTGTTATTCCGACCACTATTGCAGTCGCGTAATCAAAATAGATCAAAGATCCTCCAACAAGCACCAGCTCAAATATTAATGGCAATGTGTTGAAGATCATAAAATCAGTCATTCTTTCTATAGCTCCTGCTCCCCTGTTTAGCCTTGAGATCAATGATCCTGTTTTGTGTGTCGTAAAGAATTTATGGGAAAGGTGAAGTATATGATTAAAGAATCTCCTTTTCAGCTCTGTTATCAGGCTTGAATCCAGCTTATTCATGAAATGTATCTGCAGCCATTTTGCCACAACCCTAAAAGCTAAATTGATGAAATACCCTGCTGCAATAAGCAGTAATATTCCTTTGAATGCCTCATATCCAAGTCCGCTTCCGATGAAGAGAGTGCCATTATCCACAACAAGCTTAAAAAGGAATTTGTCAACCAAGTGGCTGATTGAGCTTACCAGTACAGCAAGCACTATAAGCCCTAAAAGGACTTTGTGCCTGCTCATAAATCCCCAGTAGACTTTGAAATTGTCCCTGAAATGTATTTCCTTTGCCTTCCTTATTTTTACCATATTATTTATATAGAGGGATGATTATAATATATCATGAGAGAATCCAGATCCTCACGACTTCTTGATATCAACCCTTACGATTTCTCTTCTTCAAAAAATGAAGATGAATATGAGGAGACTAATGTCAGTGAATTTAATGCCAATAATTAGTTTTGCTGGATATTAAAGTTTTTCTAGACTCAATTGACTTTCTCTAAGATTATCTTTGTCTTGCAAGGCATCTTTGCCTTTACCATAGATAGAGTATCTCTTGCTATTCTGGCACCCTGTTCAGTTTCTGTGGCCACAAAGAATATTTCTTTTCCAGGAGCGACCATCGCCGCACGGCCTTCAGTGACTCCGAAAGAGTGTTTCATTCCAGAAGATAATCTGTCAGCTCCTGCTCCTGCAGCAGTCTTGTTATTCCTAAGTATATGGTGAGGAAATATTTTTATCTGGAAATAGAACTGTTTAGGCAATTTTTTCTCAAGATGTTTATTTAAGATAAGCCTTCCGGATTCAATGGCGTTGTCTCTTATCTGGACTCTCTCCTCAGAGATAAATTTGATATGGTACTTGAATTTCCCCTCATTAAAAGCCTGGACATTTCCAAGATTATATTTGACTACCTTATTATGTGGAATGACTTTTATGTAGCTCTTGGACTTGCTCCTTGACTTTCTGGTATAAGGCCTTGCAGTTTTCTTCGAATACGATGTAGCTTTTCTTAATGATGCCATTTATGCCAATGCCTCCTCTAATCTTACAGAGTAGAACTGATTATTCATTTTACCTCAACCTCAGTTGTTACAGCTTGTCCTGGCAATCCTCTTTCAAAAATCGCTCTTACTAAACCCTTGTTCCCGTGAGCATCAGAGATCTTTCCTTTTATCTCTTTTCCAGCTGGACTCTTCCACAAGACTTCTTTTCCGGCAAGCTTCTTGGCCTCTTCCCTGTTTTTGATGCCTACGTCTAGCAAAAAATGTCTCTCGTGTATTCTATGTCTTCCTCGTCTAAATTGTACAACAATCCCTTTCATGATAAATCTTTAGAAATATGGGTTTTTAAATATGACGTTACTATAGAATTATTTGCTAAACATTGGCTTGTATTGGCTCCAATGCACATACAGAAGGTAAATATTCAATGCTGCAAATATTAATGCCATCCACCATCCTGTAAAATCAAGGAATACATGGAACAATATAATATTCAGTGTTATAGGTGCTAATATTATTGCCCCGAAAGCAGACCATTTATTAAAAATGAACATCAATCCTGACGCTATAAATGCTATTGACATCAAATGATTGACAAATCCAGTGGCAAATAATGCATTAAGGAATGCTAATCCGGCCTCATTATAATGAGGGGCAGGCATGGTTAATATATAGCCTATGACCCCGAAGAATCCTAAATACAGTCCGAATATTATCTGTAATGTCCTCACCAGTTTTTTGTTCCTAAAATTCATAATAAGAATAATAAAAAAGGATATTTAAATTTATTCTCATTTATTCTTTTGAGAGATCATCAATAGCTTCAGCGACGGCTTTGGCTTCATTCTCAAGTGATTTTTTATATGCAGCCAACTTTTGGATCTTTTCTTCCCTTGTAAGGAATCTTCTAGTGTCCTGGCAGCAGCCTTCATAACAGCATTCCATCTTATTTTTTCCTCCTTTATCGGTCATCCAATATACATCAATATTTAAATATATCGGGTATACGATATATATCTTTTTATATCAGTCATACGATATCAATCTATGAAGAAATGCAAGTATTGTGATATGAAAGGATTTCTTTCGTTCCTTGTGCTATGGATAATCAAGGATGAGTCTAAGAATGGCAAGGAGATTTCCCTGGAACTTGCGAGAAGAAAAGGATCAAGGCCTTCTCCAGGAACAATCTATCCTGCCTTAAAGGAATTGAAAGATGCAGGCTTGATCACAGCAGATGAAAAGAAATACTATTCTTTGACAAAAAAAGGCAAGGATGAATTGAAGAACGCAAAGGATTATTTCTGCTGTGTCTTTTATGACATTAAATAATTTATCTGGCTTTGACTAATAGGATAACAAGGATCAGCAATAATATCGCCGCTAGTGCAATAAGCAATATTATATTTATTATTAAAAGAGATATCCCTTCAGATTCTTCTTTCTGGGTGTCAAGCATGACAGTATCCTGTCCATTGTTTTGTACAATAGGCCTTATTTCTGGCTTATTTTGTTCAAGATCAATTACTCTATAAGATCGTCCGTTATTATCGTCATCATCATCGTCATCTCCTCTGTCCTCTTTAGTTGTCGCAGTATCCATCACTCCGCTATCATTGACATTGTTGTTGACATCTTCTGTCCTGATCTCTATTGTGTATTCAGTATCTTCATCAAGCCCTCTTGCTTCGTAAGAACTGCCTGAAATTTCGGTGACCCTGACTCCATCAATGAATATTATATTGTGTGAGAAATCTTCCTCAATTGGGTTTGACCATTCCCATCTTATGCTGCTGTCAGATCTTTCTGTCTCTCTTAAATTAGTGATTTGTGCAGGAGCAGTGTTGTCAGTTGATATCTCATATAACCTTCTTACTTCTACATCTGTCAATGCCCTGTCCCATAAGGTTATTTCATCGATTATTCCTCTGAAGTGCCATCTGCTAGTGTTTGGTGTTCCAAAGAAAGGCTTGAATGCTCCAATGTAAGCGCTGCCTTCTAAAGACAAATCCTCTGTATATGGAGTTGTCTCAATTAAATCTCCATCAATGTATAGCTTTACATTCTCTCCATCATAAGTGACTGCAAAATTATATATCATCCCAGGATATTCTATAAATCCATCCTCTGAATTTGCCTGGACATTCTGTTCGTCAGTGAATTGCCATCTTGTCCTGAACTGGTTTTTTGTAGTATTGGATATATATACTCTGCTCACTCTATAATAAGTATCGTTTTCAGCCTCGCCTTTAGAGAATATTCCTGCCCATGGGTCAGTTGGCTCTTCAGGCATTATCCAACCCCAGATAGTCATGCTGTCAGTAAACTGTAGGGATTCATCATCAGGAATCTCAACAAATGAGCTTCCATCAAAATGAGCTCCTTTCGAACCGATTATTCCCTGAGTGAATGTAACTGCCCCATGGCTAGTTCCGTCATTATTTCCTATAGAGTCTTCAAAATTATCCTCAAATCCCCATTGTGCTACTCTTCCTTCAGGGTAGTCGCTGTCAAGCAGGAATGCGCTTGAAAAGCTTGATAATAAGATTATTAGAAATAATGCGCTTAGCGCAATAAATGTCTTTGCTGATCTCATTAAATTGGAATACGCGACGGCTTTATAAAGTTTATTATTCTGTAACCACTAGATAATTTCTACATTATTTGGTATCATAATAGAATTGTTCCTTGATAACTTTGCCGTCTTTCCATTTTTGTACTGCTATCTGCTTCATTTTCTTCCGGTCTCCGCCTTTGAAAGTAACGTCCATTTCCCACTGTACAAGCGTTTTATTGTTGTCCTCGTCAATTCCTACAGCTTCCACATTTGCACCATGGAATTCCTCAATACTATCTACAAATTTCTTTTCGTATTCCCTATTAGCATCTTTTCCTTCCCTAGCCTCTTCATTGTTCTCCTGCATCACGACGTCATCATCATAGAATTTCTCAAAAGCCTCAAGTATTTGGCCTTCCATTATCATTCCATTCATCTCATCTATTAACTGTTTTATTTCCATAGAATGAAATCCCATCCTCCTTATATAAGAGTTTCCCATCCCTTATGAAGGGTAACTAAACAGGCTTTGCACAAAAACGAAAGAACTTTATGTGCAAACATAGTTTTTGTCACAAAAACCAAAGTCAATTTTAACTTTGGATTCAAAAATCTCTTGAACAAGACAACAAATGTTGTGAACTAAGCACTTAATTAAAGCTTCATTCTTCTGTCCTTGAAGGTTTCGGCATCTTAGAAACTCTCCTAGACGAGTCTTGATCATACTGAATGTAGTCTCAACATTGCTTCTTCTATGATAGAATCTTTCAAATTCTTCTTTATTGTTCTTGAAGTAAAGATACATGTGTTGCCAAAGCGGAGCATCCTTATTCCAATGCTTGGAGTTCTCTTTAAACGGAATAAAGGGCAAGAAATCCAACGATGCTGCTATTTGCATGTTTCTAGCAGATAAATAAGCCTTATCAGCAGAATATCTCTTAACGTTGAAGTTCATAGCTGTCTGCTTGACTAATTTTGGAAACTCTGGGGAATCTCCGCTATATCCTTCAGTTACTTCAACAGCAGTTATTACATTTGTTTTGGTGCCAACAGAAGCATGAAGTTTTATGTAATTTCTCCATATTTTATCCGGTTCTCTAATTGCTCTTGAGGACCTGACTTTCATCCATCTTTCATATTGATAACAACCAAATCCAGTTGAATCAACTGCGAAGTCTGTTTCTAATTCTTTCAGGGGCATGGCTGAGATAGTTATCAGTTTCTTCAAAATCTCTTCAGCTAGAGGATTATTCATAAAAGCCAGAAGGGAGTTAAAATGAGGAACTTTCTTTATGTACCCTGCCTCTTCTGCATGCTTCATATCTGAACTTATTTTCCTGGCTGAAAAGTTATTGTATATTTTCAAGCAAGAGCAAAATAGTAAGTCTCTAAGAGATATTGGAGGTCTTCCATTAACATGAGATGGCTCTTTAACAACTGAACAAAGTTCATCAAGAAGAAGATAAAACATTCTTTTTTCATTACATTTCGCTTTATTGTATTGAGTCCAATAGCTGTCTAACTCGGGAAAAAATTTTGCCAATCCTTCCTGTTTATCCATAATAATAGTTTGGTACCAAACTATATTTAAACCTTTTGGTACCAAAGGATTTATATAATAGATATTCTATTTATAGGGGAGGTGAACCATATGCCGAGATTACAAAAACATTCAGCGTGGAAGAGGAAAGGAAAAGAATATTCAAAATGGGTAATTACTCTGCCTGGAAGCCAAGTTGAGAAAGCAGGATTTAAGGAAGGAGAAGAATTAATTGCTATGGCGACTGCTCCTAAACAGATGTTTCTAGCATCAAAAAACTTAGAAAAATTACTCCAGAGACCAACAGATGAAAAGAAAAAGTCTAAGGTTCAAAAGAAGTATGAAAAGGCACTTATGGAATATATGAGAGAGATTATGGATAAATAATTTATTAGATAAGAGATTTTATCTTATCAGTACGATATTTGTTTATCATTTTA
Source organism: Candidatus Woesearchaeota archaeon (assembly GCA_964578845.1). GTDB lineage: Archaea > Nanobdellota > Nanobdellia > Pacearchaeales > GW2011-AR1 > CAZOEF01. The sequence goes on along the minus strand of CAZOEF010000001.1, from coordinate 65,952 downwards.
ATATCTTTATCAGATACCTGTTTCTTTTCCTTAGAAATTCTTGTCAGGGGAACATACTTCTCCCTTATGTTTTCTCTTAAATTTTTACTTTCTTCAGCCAATTGTTGCATATTGAAAACAGAAGCATATTTACTGCCCTTATTTAGATCCAGTAATGAATCAACATCGACTACTGAATTTTTAGGAAGTTTGAACGGTAATTGTTTAGATTCAAGTTTATAATAACCATAATCTTCTTTATTAAATAGCCTTATTCTATTTAGTTTTAATTTCTCAAGTACTCTCGGATCAGTAATCTTACTCTTACCTCCACCACCTCCAAGATGCAAACGCCCTATACAATCAATACCTGCACCGCCGCTAAGTATATCTTTACTACCCACCACAACATTTCCTTTTGTGAACCTTCCAGGGCTACCATTTATACAGTAAATAAAGGTCTTTTGATATTCTAAACCAAGTCTCTTAAGTTCAGATAATATACTATACATAAGATTACCCATTATTAGTTGATTAAAAGCTCCACTGTTTAAATCAAGGAAGTAGTGATGAATGCCTTTTTCGTAATAAAACTTCAAAAGCTCCCTTATACGAGATGTACCCATATTAGTTGGAATAGCCCCTAAAATATCTTTATGATTTAAATCGTTCAGTAATTCAATATATTTATCAAGAAATGCAACATAGTCCTCAAACTTCTCGTCAGTTATATTTGGTTTAATCTCTTTAACTACTTGCCCGTTTGATTTTTCCCTGATCTGTTCTTCCTTAAAAATATCTGGCAAAATTGGTAAGGGCGTAGCATCTGAAAAAGAATAAGAAATACTTATGAGAGTTTTCATTTGATCTTCGTTAGGGTATTCTCCACCCAAATATCTCAGAAATAAAAAGCACGGAATGTTTTCTTTTACGGAACTCTTGATTCTGATAAGTTCATTTCTATCTTTGCTTTCTTCAGTAGGAAATTGCTTCATTCTTTTAAGTTTATCCGAATCGTAAGTTTTGAAAATTTCACAAATTTCAATATCATTATCAGTGAAAGATACCTTAGTTTCGTAATATTTTTTTAAGTCTAAAGCTTGCAATGGAACATTTATGTTCTTACCATTAATAGAAAACTTGCCTTCACGAAAAGCAGAATCTTCTGCAACATTCGTATCGCCTTTTATTTTAGTACCCATTCGTAACCGATCTCCTTAAAATTTATTCGGAAACGAGATTTATCTATCTTTCTACACATATCCTTTAGTCTACTTAGTGGTATAAGCTGCGATTTATAGATCTCCAGCATTAGCCCAAATGCTCCTTTTAACCCAATACCTAATTTTATTGCCACTTCTCTCCCCTTAGATTCGTCAATTATTGCCGTACTCTGCTCATATTGATATGCTAAACATAGAACATTTGTCTCCCCATCATCTAGTCCAGGAAATCTGTCTTTAAGCCTCTCACATTCAGAATCTTCTCCATTATTACAGATTATCAAAATTTTTTTAGAAACAAGATCTTCTAATGTGGACTTAGCAACCCTTGAAGTTATTTCTTCTGTGACTTTTTTGGGGACTAACAATTGATTATCAATCTTTTTTAGCAATATAATTACTTCTGGTTCTTTTATTTCTTCTAATAATAAAATTAAAGGAGAAGCATTAAAAATCCTCATCTTAAATACCAGTTGAAACCTTTATGCCTCTTTTCTTTAGTTCCTGAAGGAATTTTTCAAGTTTGATTTCTGCTAATTCTGCTGCCTTTGCTAAACTGACTTTCCCTTTTTTGAATAAAGAAATAGAGTAATCTAAGATTTTACCCTTTACATTATTTAATTCAACAGATTGAGTAGTCATATCTTTGTTGGTTTGATAAATATAAGCCAATAGCTCCATCCTGGACAAATCATTGAGGAAGTCTTTAATTTCCTTATAAAATTCTAAATCTGAACTACTAAATTCATTTTTTAGAAAACTTGCTGCCGAAGATCCCTCTTCAGTTAGTCTAATCTCGCTTTCTCCTAAAATTTCAATTAGTCCTTCTCCTTCTAAACTAATCAGAGCTTCTTCAGCCTCATAACTATGAGGTCCATAATTATGAGGTTCAAATTCTAATTCTTCACTTACTTCTTCATCTAATTTGGAAATAAGAAAGATCTCTTTTTGGTACCAAGTTTTTCCTTTGATCGGAGCACCATCTACAAAGAGCAGCATAAGAATAATCTTCTGCAAACGTGACAGGTTCCTTAAATCTTCATTTTCCATTTTTCTCAACTTTCCTCAATGTAATTAGGGTTTCCTTAGTTATAGTTTTGTCGTCATCCCCTAACAGGGGAACAAATTCCAGATGAGTGTCCAAATCCCATTCCTTAAGTTCTGCAATCCATTTGGGAACAGTTACTCTTATCTGTTTTACTTTCTTGTTCATATCCTATAATATCCTAAAATAGGATATAAATCTTTTCATTTTTGTGATATTTCAGGCAAAGTTTTCTATGCTGATTTGCAACTATTGGCCATTTTGGGAGGTAGATGTGCAAGAATTAGGAGTTTTTGTGCAATATTAGGGTTTCAGTGCAAAGGCAACTAAACACTTATATCAAAATCACCTAATTCTTTTTTAAGAACATCTAGTACTTTTGAATCCAGTTTGGCTTTTGTCCTGTCTTTAGTCTTCGCTATTGCTTCTTCCAGGTCTTTTCTCTCAGAAACTTTCATTTTTCCGTCCTTGATCGCCATTATTCTTCCGCCCTCAACAAAAAAGACCCCTGAATCTGTCAATACAAGTTCCCCTTTCTTATTGTCAAATGTTACCTGCATCACTCCTTTTTCTAAAGCGACAAGCTCTTTTCTCTGGACATAATCCATCAGATCCTTGATAAGTTCAAGGGCTTCTCTTTTCACATTTGCTATCTCAACTTGTGAGACTTTTCCTGTCTTGACTTTCTGCTTTATTTTCGCTATTTCCTTAAGCACAGGAAGGAATCTCTGCTGCATTTTCCCTTTCTTGACTAGCTCTTTATCAAAATCCGTAATCAGTGCTTCCTTGCTCTTGTTTCCTAATATGTTCTTTAATAGGGCAAACACTTCGCTGTCTATGAATTCAGCGTCGTGTTCTATTAATCTAGATTCAAGCCTCTTACGCATATCTTTCATTTTCTTGTCATATTCTTTCGATTCTTCTAATAATTTATCCACTTCGTCTCCCTTTATGCTCTTCAGCTTTCCGTGCTCATAATCTTTGTACAGATTTACTGCTTTCTCAAGTATCTTCAGCTCTTTTATCGCCATTATCTTTTCTTTCTCCACAAACACTTTCTTCACATCAGCTACAATTGTCTTCGGGGCTGGAGGGGCGTGTCCTGCTAACATCATCAGTGCTTGTGTTGGAGTCACAATACCCCAGTAAATATCTACCATCGCATCTAACATCCTCCTGCTAACTAATGCATCGTTCTGTTCGCCGTATTTCATGAATTTATCAACAGCTTCAGGGGAAGGCTTTATCTTGCCCATCTGCAATAATAATTTCCAAGGGAGGAATGTTCCTCTGTCATACATTGGGACACCATCCCGGATGAATGTAAACATAACAGGGTTGGCATCTTTGACGCTGTCCCAGAAGTCAGTCAATAAGTAGACCTGGACATTCAATATGTTCTTCACTCCTGCTAATGCAGTAGCCTCCCTGATGTAATCAAAGATCATGCTTCTTAATTTTTCAAGAAGCTGTATCCTTGGCATTCTTTTTACGTCAGTATCATCAATGACTATGAAAGTGTCAACATCACTGTCCTTTCCTGCTGTTCCTCTTACTAAGCTCCCACCAACAACATAGCTTGCAACATACCTTTCGAATTTTCGCAAGACTAGGCTCTTGTGTATATTAGCTACTCTTATTGATCCTAAAAATCCTTTATCGTGCAGCGGGAAACTTGCCCCGATAGCGTCAATGAATTCGTATTTGCTGTCAGAGCCGTAGTTCCATACATCAACAGGAGTCTTGATGTGCACCCATATATTCTGCTTGCTTTCCTGCGCTAGTTTTACCACTTCAGGCTTTATTTTCTTAGGGATGTTCTTGAATTCCTCTTCAGGGATTATCATCATCATATGAAGCGGCTTTTTTGCTATCTCCTCAGGGAGAAGGCCTTCATCCTCTTCAAAGAACTTGAAATATTGCGCAGGTATCACGCTTAATGATATTGTAAAAGGGAATTTCCTGACTAATTTTTTCCTGAAATCCTCAAGGTCTTCCTTTACTTTTTCCATTTCCTTGACTGACTCTTCCGGCAGAGGGTTTCCAGTAGGATTCTTCGGATCGTATTTTATAGGAGAATTCAGCTGATCGCTCAGTCCAGCATTTGACGGCTTTTTTTCCTGCATATTTATTTTAGCCGAGGGGAGTTTTTAAAAGTTTAGGCAAGTTTAAATAATTGTTAGTTTTAAGTGACAAATGGACGATAAGTTCAAGAAGAGGTATTTACCGGAGTTTGTTTATGGAGGAATCGATGGCGCTATTACGACATTCGCAGTTGTCGCCGGAGCGATCGGAGCTTCATTAAGCCCTGCAATAGTCCTCATTTTAGGGTTTGCAAACCTATTTGCCGATGGTTTCTCAATGGCAATATCAAACTATCTATCAGGAAAATCAAAATCAGAATTAAGGGAGCAGAGCAAATATATTCATCACCATAAGCACAAGAATCCTAAAAAGACAGCTCTGGCAACATTTATCTCCTTTTTCATAATAGGCTTAATTCCTTTATTGTCCTTTCTTTTGGCTCTGTCGATTCCTGCATTAATTGCTTATCAGTTCTGTTTATCTATAGCATTCACTGCTATAGCATTCATTTTTGTAGGCTGGATAAAGGGCTCTGTTGTCGGAAAGAATAAATTCAGGTCAGCCGCAGAGACTTTATTGATCGGGGGAATAGCAGCTGTTCTTGCGTACTTAGTAGGGTACTTATTGAGAGGATTAGCATAATGATACAAAAAACAGAATTCATAGATCTACAAAATGAAGAAGATAATTATTTAATCTGTGAAGCGTGCGGCAACAGAATGGCAGAAAAAACCTGCAAGATGAGATGCGATAGATGCGGATATTTCAGGAGCTGCAGTGATTTATTCTAGAAAAATTTATACAGAAGGGTTTAATCTTTTATCCAGATTCACTATCCAATCTCTAAGTTTAGAAGTATTGGACATCTTTTCTTTATAGGTATATTTTGGAATATACTTTTCGTTGTTCTTTCTGATTATATAATGTCTCACCGCACTCGGAGTTATTAATTGAAAGTTTTTGCTAGGCAATTTAACTTCCCCAACTTCCCCATAAATAGTGTCGCTTCCCGTGGGCTGGCCGACCTGGATAACACCCTTGATCGACAATAATCTATCTAAGAAGAGGAGCGCTGCGCTTCTACCTTCTTTAGTTAAAGCATAAACTCTTCCCTTGACAGGATTTACATCTGTTTTGGATTTTTTTTCATCATGCTTAAAGTGAATCCTGACAATTTCTTTATTATTCCTAAATGCTCTTTTCATTTCTGCAAGAATTTTGGAGTAATATACTTTAGACTCGTTTTCCATCAGATTTTTCAATTCTTTCTGCAGAAGATTAATATTATCTTCTGATGCCCTAAAGTCAAGGCTTATTCCCTCCTTATACGGGTAATTCTTTAGAGAGTTTACATACTCTTCACTGAATAGATTATTTATCATTTGCACGCCCCATCTGGAATAGCCTCCTTCAATATCTCTCAAATCAAATACTATTAGGTCATTTCTTCTGCAATCTTTGATATTGTTTACCACTTCCCTAAGCTGGTTTAGTTGTTTTTTAGTGCGGGGATAAAATGATTTAATTCTTATCCAACAGATATTGTTTTTAAGAAATTTAATTGAGGCTATTTCTCTCTTAAATAATGACTTGTCAGTTATTTCCTGCTTTGATTCAAGCCTTACATGTCTGTCTTTAAATCCATCAACATAGTTATTCAGTACTCTTTCATAATCTCTTTTGCCTTTAATTTTTTGTGCATCCCTAAGTGCTATTAGAAATCCTTTCTTGAACCATTTCTTGAAATGAGGATAGCTGCATTTTTTCTCAGCATATCCCGGATGATTTCTGCTAAGCCATGAATGTACGAATTCAAGATCTTTTATAGCTATTTCCTTCCAGTCAATTTTCATAAAGAAATATAGGAAGATTGACTTTTATAATTAACTGTAAACAAGCTGATAATATGTCTAGATTATTTTTTAGATTTCTTGCTAAGTATAAATTTTTGAGAAGGGTTTAACGGCTTATCCTTTCGATGGACGCATCCCATCCAGCAGCACGGTCTACGCATTCCTTCTTTCAGCTCTGGAACTACCCGTTCAAGATGTTCCTTTCTCGTCTCAGGTTTCTTTACTGTTATGGTCCAGCAGATCCACTCGTTTCTAGCCAGAGGTGTTAAATCTTCCCACGCTGCTAAAGCTTTCGGATCAGATGCAAGAGCTTTCTTCAAATCCTCCGGGAGCTTATGTGCTGTACCACCAGATATTTTCTTTGCCATAAATCTATTAGTTTTTACTAACTTATAAAATTTTGTAAGTTTGATCTTAGCTATCAACCTTCTCTTTCTAAATAAATAACATCAATTCTGACTTGCTCTTGTCTTTGGGTTCCTCGGCTAAAGACCTGCGGACACAAATTCTGCGGCAAGCAGAATGGCCCTGGGCAGAATCGAACTGCCGACTCCTCGGTGTAAGCGAAGCGTTTTAAACCACTAGACTACAGGGCCTTCACACTTTTGTATATCTCATGCTTTTAAAACTTATTGAAATTGAATTATAGAGAAGACTATCCAAAGGAATGAAGATGAATTGATTAATAACAATTTTTAAATAACCTCTATTTCTAAGCTTTCAAATAGCGGCCATAGTATATCGGTTAGTACGCCACGTTGCCATTTCGCTCACCGCAGGATTGGAGCCCGCAAGCTTTTGCTGAGGAGCTTCAAGACAAGAGTGAGTCGAAATTCGTCTTTTAGACGGATTGTAGCAAAGACGTGGAGAGTCGGGTTCAATTCCCGATGGCCGCATAATTTTAAAGCCATATATGATACGGATAATTTTAAAAACTGCCACATATAATCTATTTTATGTATGTTCCACCATCCAAACCTGCTTTTGACTCTTCTTTAAATGAAGAAGGAAGATTAGATAAACAAGCATACGGGATTGCACGGGCCTATATTGAAATATTGGGTGCTGATGCTCGTAACTTGCGACCGCATCACTCTTTAGATACTAATCCTGCAATAATTGCTATTGAAGAATTTGCTGACACTCTTCCAGTGCAGGACAGAGAACAGATTTTTAAGGATATGGTGATTGATTCATTTGCTGAACGCGGAATCTGTTATGGTCGGGGAGACTGGATTCTTCCTGCACAAAATTAGCATTTAAATTATGTAAACTTGCATAATGAATAAGGTAATTAAATTACTATTCTATGTGCGATGCCACATTAATAATCTCGTTTTTTAAGAATTTGCTCGCGAAATGCTTCTGCAGGATTTTCAATTTCCTTATTAAGAATATAGAATTAAATCTATTGAAATCCAAAGGAAGTTGTCAATTTTCTACTATCAAGATTTAAATTTACCTTTTGGATGAAACTTTCATGGTTGATATAAAGAGGTCATTGCCTACAGTATATGTTACAAGCAGGGATTGGGAGAGAGAAGTCCCTGAAAATTATTCAAATGGAATTGAGAATTTTCTTCCTAATGATCACGAAAAAATAGAGCTTACTACAACTAAAGGTTTTGAAGAAATGCGAGGAAGAATTTTAGGGGAAGATCCTCATATGATTCCTGGTCCTTTGAGAAGTTCTTACGGGGATGAAATATATCACACACCTAACGGAGATATAGTCATCTTAAAAGACTTAGTTAGGAGAAATTTCGAGGCGCATCCTTATAGGATAATGATAGTTTACCAGAAGCCTCAGTCCATCCCATCATAAGAGGGCATCTTAGGCATTTTTCCAGAACTTCCCGAAGAGACTAATACATCGTCAATCCTTAGTATCATGGTAGCTACTTCTGCAGCAGAATTTATCGCTTGTGTCTTTACTTTCATAGGCTCAACTATTCCTGCTTCAACACAGTTCTCAACTCTATTAGTGAACAGATTCAGCCCATCAAGAGCATTTCCTGATTCGTGTCTTTGTTTAAGTTCAGTCAAGACATTAATCGGATCAAGCCCTGCGTTCTCTGCAAGTGTTTCAGGAATTGCTTCCAAAGCGTTTGCGAACTCCTCAACAGCTAACTGTTCCCGCCCGCCTAAAGTTCTTGAGAATTCTTTAAGCCTTTTAGATAACTCTATCTCAGTAGCCCCTCCTCCTGATACTATCTTTCCGTCTTTAGCAGCTGCAGCAACTACTCCTAACCCGTCCCTGAATGCCCTCTCAATCTCGTCTATTACCTGGTCATTGCTCCCTCTGATCAGTATTGTGACAGCTCTTGGATTCTTGCAGCCTTCAACATAAGTCATGAATTCTTCTCCCTTTGCCACAGATCTAACGCTTTCTGCAAAACCGAAATCTTCTTCAGTAAGCTCATCTAACCTGGAGATTATTTTTCCTGAAGTAGCTCTGGATAACTTATCCAAATCTGATTTAGAGACTCTTCTGCAAGCATAAATATTAGCTTTAGCTAAGTAATACTGCGCAATATCATCAATGCCTTTCTGGCAGAATACTACATTTGCTCCTGAATTGATTATCTTGTTAGTCATTTCTTTTAATGAAATTTCTTCAGAGGTTATGAAATCCTGCAATTGCTCAGGTGTTGATATTGAGATCTTTGTCTCTGTTTCAGGAGTCCTTAATTCTAAAGCGAAATCAATCAAGAGGATCTTCGCGTTCTCTATCTTAGAAGGCATTCCTTCGTGGGCTTTCTCTTTGTCTAAAACAATGCCTCTTATCAGTTCAGTATCCTCTATCCTCTCACCTTTTAGCTTTTCTATCTTGATATTATGCAAATCAACCTCTTTCTCATTGCTAATCTGATCAACTGCTGAGACTATTAATTCAGAGAACTTATCCCTGTTGCCCTCAGCTCCCTTGCCTGTCATCGAAGTCCTTGCTATCTTCTTGAGTATCTCGTGGTCTTGAACAGGCAAGGATATTTCATCCAGTATTCCTATGGCTTTTTTGGCAGCTTCTTGGTAGCCCTTGACTATCACAGTAGGATGTATCTTCTTGTCTAAAAGGGCCTCAGCATTCTCCAGCAACTTTCCTGCAAGCATGGCAACAGTTGTCGTTCCGTCTCCAACTTCAGAATCCTGGGTCTTTGCAATATCTACTATCATCTTTGCAGCAGGATGGTCTATTTCCATCTCCTTTAGTATTGTGACCCCGTCATTTGTCACAATTATATCGCCAGTTGAGTCAACTAGCATCTTGTCCATTCCTTTAGGGCCTAAAGTTGTCTTGACAACATCAGCAACTATTTTTGCAGCTAAAATATTATTTCTCTGCGCGTCTCTTCCAAGGGTTCTTGAAACATTCTCTGGCAGGATATAGATAGGTTGTTTATTGTCTGTCATACAAATTCCTTACTGAGTTTATTTTTAAGCTTTTATGCGCTAAAGAGCAATGTTCAATTTTCAAAAAATCATATAAATACTTATATATAAAATAGCTAAAAATATATTATGCAGAGAAGAGTGGCTGTCGGTGACATAATGACTAGGAAATTCGCCCGTATTTCTCCTTCTACTGATCTGCACAAATGCGCTAAAGAGATGGTCAAGAACAGGGTGAATAGCCTCCTTGTGACAAATGATAACAAATTGACAGGGATAATCACTGCTAGAGATATAATGTGGGTAATGGTCAAGAAACCAAATGTCAACTTAACAGATATCAAGGTTCTAGACATAGCTACAAAGAAAATAGCAGTGATAAAGCCTTCAGCTGATATTTCTCAGGCGCTGCACAAGATGAGGCAGTTCGGTTTTCGAAGATTACCGGTGATATCTAAAGGAGTGTTAGTGGGAATAGTAACCCTAAAGGACATTCTCAGGATCGATCCATCATTATATAACTATTTAGGGGAACTTGCAGATATAAGGGAAGAGTCTGAAAAGCTAAGGAACATTAGCAGCTCGACAGAAACAGAAGGCTTATGCGAAATATGCGGAGCTTTCTCAGATTTACTGAAAGTAGAGGGAAGATATCTATGTCCTGACTGCCGGGATGAAATGTATTAAGCAAATCTAAACCAACTTAGAAAACTGAGAGGCATCTGATTTGCTAAGCAAATCTTTAAATAGAATTTCCATCTGATTTACGAATAAAAGATGGGTGAAAAAGACACGCTGATTAAGGAGAAACTGGTTTATGTAGGTTTAGTGAACCTTAAAGATATTTATGCATATGTTTACGGATGGCTTAAGAATGAAGGATATAACATTCAGGAAGACAGGTATAAGGAATCTATAAAAGGGGATTCTAAGGATATGGAGATAACCTGGACAGCTAACAAGGGCATTACTGATTATTTTAAGTCTCATATAGATATAGGGTGGAAAGTTTTAGGCGCTACAGAGGTTGAAGCTGAAATAGATGGAAAAAGAAAGAAGATGAACAAGGTTGCAGAGCTTGAAGTAAAGCTCAAAGGAGTTCTTGAATCAGATGCAGGAGGCAAATGGGGCGCCTCAAACACGCAGAAATTCTTTAAGGAAGCTTATCTCAAATTTGTCATACCCCAAAGGAAGTCAGAAGCAGAGGACAAAGTGAAAGAATTAGTGCAGGACTTAAAGAACGAAATAAAGGCTTTCCTCGATTTGACTGGCAACGCAAAATAGTACACATATCTTTATATACAAAATATTTTTTCTCAGTCTATGAGAAAATTGGTGTTGCCATTAGTCATGCTGATAATATTAATTAATCTCTCTTTAGCGGCAGACCTAAATGTTGAAGTCCTTGACAGCTCACCAGTAGTGATAGTTGAGAAAGCAAATAATGCGACTTTTGACCTAAGAATAAGCAGCAACGAGGATGTCATGGATGATTATAGGATATATTCTTTGGCAGGTGTGACCATTTCCCCTAAAGATTTCTTCCAGATCGATGCTGGGGATACTATCGACATGGATATAACAGTGACTCCCCAGATTGAGACTCTAAGAAAATTCAGGGGCTTCTATGTTTTCGAATATCAGATAAAGGGAGAGGAGACTAGCTTCTACACAGACAGGCTTACAATTGAAATACTTGAACTAAAAGACGCCTTAGAGATAGATCCGGTAAACATAGGAATTGAAGATGAAAGCGCAGAAATAGTAATCAAAAATCTTGAAGATATAGAGATAAATGACCTTACTATCAATTTAGAATCAAAATTCTTTGACTATTCAGAAACAATAAACATTGAGCCTTCAGGGGAAGCCAGGATAAATGTTCCGCTCAATAAAGACGTTATGAGATTGAATGCTGGAGAGTATGAAGTTGAAGTCGTGTTTGAATTGAATGGGCAGACTTCAGGAACTAATGCAGTTCTGAATTACCTTGAAGAAGGGGAGATATCAGTCTCTACAGAGTCTTCAGGCTTAATTTCAAGAAAAACAACCATCACTAAAACTAATGAGGGAAATATACCTTCTGTTGCAGAGATTCAGGTGAGCAAGGATGTTTTATCAAGATTATTCACTTCTTACTCACAGGTTCCTATGACTTCAGAAAGAAATGGTGCAGTTGTGCATTATACCTGGCAGGAAGAATTGGCTCCCGGAGAATCAATCTCAATAACATCCACTACTAATTATACTATTCCTTTCATCTTGTTGATACTAATCATTGGAGTTGTTGTTACAGCAAGATATCTTGGCAGGAAAAACCTTTTGTTGCAGAAGAGAGTCTCTTACGTAAAGACAAAAGGCGGAGAGTTTGCATTGAAAGTCAGGATCAGGGCAAAGGCAAGAAAGACTCTTGATGAATTGGCAGTCACAGACAGGCTTCCTATGATGGCTAAGTTATATGAGAAATTCGGGGCAAAGCCTGACAAGATAGATTCGAAGACAAGGAAATTAGTATGGGAAGTAAAGAGATTGAATAAGGGAGAAGAAAGGGTATTTACTTACATAATATATTCAAAGATAAATGTTGTCGGGAATTTTGAGCTTCCTTCGGCTTCAGCCTCTTACAAGATTGATGGTAAGCACGAATATGTAAATTCGAACAAGACATCATTGTCAACACAGACTGCAGATAGTGATGAGAAAAAACCTACGATTTGATTTCACAAAGGATCCTCAAAATCATTAGGGTCGTGCCATGAAACATCTCTTGTCCTAAGAACTTCCCGGGTATCTTCCTCTTCAAATGTATATTCTCTAGGTTTTACTTCCGGAGCATAAGCAGATGTCGAGTTTGTCCTCTCGATCACTGCCCTTTGAACAACTTTTGAGTACAAGGTTCTCTGGAATTCTAATCCTGCCATTATTTCTTCATCATTAGCATCTATTTGCGCAGCTTTAATTGCAGATATATCTGGGTCGGATTCATAATGTTTAACCAAATCTTCAAGAAATGCATTGTCTGATCTTAACTCTTCTATCCTTTGGTTAGCTTCTCTCAATTCACTTATCGGGACCATTCTGTGTTTAGATTCCTCATCGGAACCTCTCCAGTATTGTTCTTCCTGCCCTGCCCTCTTTAATGCGTAAGCCATAGCAATTCCTCCGTATATAAAAATTTTAGCAGGATTATACGCAAATCTTGCAAGAATCTCTGGAAGGAATGCGCTTGCTCCACCTATAGCAAATTTATTCTCTGCCATAAGTTCTAGCCTTGCTTCATCTAATGTGTCCCTACGAAGATTCTCATCATGATCAGCATTGCTTATTATTCCTTCAACTGTAGAGGGATATACTTTAGGCAGGCGGTAATCTCTATTCATAATCTAAAAATTTAAGAGTTTCCTTTTAAATTTTTACTTTTTATTTAGGATAATGTAAAAGTCTTCCTAGATCCGTTTTTGTTTGAGAAAGTCTGTCAGCAACAGTTAGTATCGCATCATCAAAATGCGCTAGCAGCCCATTTAGTACAGGATTATAGGATACTTTTTTATCTTGAGTAAATTGATAAAATTCTTCCCGCCTGTCGTCAAGAAAATCTACTAGCTCTTGTTTAAACAACTTATATTCTCTAAGAAAATCTTGGGTCACTCTATATAGAGTATCGCCCTCGAATCTAGGACCTATAGCTTCAGGAGTATTGTAATGGGTTTGATCCTTTCTTTCTCGTGAATCTGCTAGCTTAGTAAATGCTGCATCTGAAGTTACAACTCTGAATCTTTGTAAGCCTTCAGTTATTACAGGCAGTTGATGATTGAACCTTTTGCTAATCATTCTCAATCTTGGAACGTCCTCCTGAGAAATTTGTCTCTCTGCTAATTCCATCCTGGATTGGATAAACGGAAGAAAACCCATTGGTTTGCCTTCTATATTAAATCCTAAAGTTAGCAGATAATTGCTTATCGAGTTAAGGCTTGCAATCTCAGCATAATATCTGTCTTGACAAGTCTCTTCTGGAAATTCAGGGTCTTCAAACTGGGGATTTATCCCAAATTCGGAATTCATAGATCATTTAGAAAAAATTTGCTTTTAAATTTTAGTATTTAGATATATAAAAAACTAAATAATTTATATTGTAAATAAAAACATTTAAAACACTAATTTATGTCCTTAATTCATCCCTCCGTAGCTCAACGGTAGAGCACCCGGCTGTAGAAATAGCGCAGACATTCCCCTTCTTCGGGGAGCAGGATGAAGCGTGATCAGGATCTTTTCATCTAGAAAAGTTATAGACCCCGGGTTACCCAAGTTCAACTCTTGGCGGAGGGATTTCTAAATTTTTATAAATCACTTCCTGATTCAAACTTTATAGATAACAGGGATATATTTCCTAAAGTTGCTCGTTTAACTAACGATGTCTGCAGGAAATATAGTTAATAAAACCAATAATCCTTAAATATGAGAGAGAATAACTTATCGAATGAGACAGTTAGCTATACCTTCGATGATCGCATTTTTCCTGGTTTTATCTTTAGCCTCAGCAGCTTCAACCTGCGTGACATCCTCAGAGAATTATGCTGCAGAAGTTGTCTTCTCAGATTATAATATTTTTGACCTGAGGGAAATGACTACTTTGACAGCTCAAGGATATTTGGCTCCGTCGCAATATGATGAATCTTTGCTGACAATAATCAAGCAGACAACAAATCCTGAGGGGCTATCAGTCAGGCTCCAAGTGCCAACAGAGATTTCAGAAATAAGGAGGCCATTCCTTAGATTAGTTTCTACTTCATCAACAGGAGACTTTAGTCCAAGGGATCTTGAGAATTTTGGCTCCTGGCAGATATCTTGTTCAGACAATTCCTGTGAATTCACTAAAGACACAAGAAAGATCATCGTCAATACTATAGGTGAGAGTCAGGAAGTCGTGATTGAAATAAGCGAGCCGCTAGAGGAGTGCTCTTCAAGCTGTGCAGGAGTCTGCTTTTCAGTAGGATCAGAAAGCAAATGTATTGATTACTCTATGGAGAATGATTTCAATACAGTGCTTAAATTCTTTAGGATAACTGATGATTTCGAGGATCTGTTGGATGATTATCGGATCATAGGATCAGACGAGGTCATAATAACTGACCTCCAGCCTGTAATCTCTCCTTATATCAATTGGCAGGAGGCAATGAGGCAGGAGTTAGTGCATTTGGTGAATAATAATATATTGGATCTTAGCAGGAATGATATAGAAGCTATTTCAGCATTATCAAAAAGAGGGCAGGCAGGGCAGAATTACAGGATAATCTATGATTTTGACAAGCAGCAGTGGAATTATTATAATCAGGTTGAAGGCTCTATCCTGACTAGCCAAAGAGACTGCACAGAGTATTCAGCAGTCCTGCCAAGGCTAGAAGAAGTAAAGGTGGAAATAAAGAATTATTACCTTGTGCCTTTGATAGTCATGGGAGCAGCAGTCTTGCTTTTCATCATTCTGATAATAATCGCAAGAAGCATTAATGCTTCTGGAAAGAAAAAAGAGTCACTCAAGGACTAATCTTGCTTCATTATTGTTCTCAAATATCTCATCAACTACATTATTCTCATCAATATAGAATGTGACTTCTTCGCTCCCCCTGGATATTCTTAGGTTTTCCACATTAAGGATTTTAGTTGTCCCAATTGAGATGTCATCAAGACTGAATTTCTTGACCATTCTGTCCCCGTCATAAACACTCAATATTGCATTTTCTGCTTCTTGCAGGCCCTGGTTTACTACTCCTATTTCAAAATTCAAATAGCTTCCAGCCTTTGTTGCCTGGATCTCTGAGATCTTTAGGTCTGGAGCGCTTTTCGTTGAATATAATCTGTTTATCTCTGTTATTATTGAGCTATCTACTTCCTGATCACAATCAAGTGTGGGATACAATATGCTGTTAGGATTATCATTATGGTCAAATCCGAGAGCATGAAGTATCTCATGTGTGGCTATTCTTGGCTCATCACATTTCTCATCCCTGAAGAATGATACTTTTGCTGATAATATCACTGAGTATAGGGAGGCATTTATCACTTCTGTAGGTCCTCCTTCTCCAGCAATAAAATAATCCTTATTTCCGCTTTCAGGAGGAATCTCTGAGCAGAAAACACTTAGCTCAGGATTTCTGTCTACTGGAAAAAAATCCAAAGGAGTATTGCTTTCCAGTTCAAGAAGCGCCCTTTGTACATTGTCCCTTTTTTCTTCATCACAGGAGGCTTCAATCTTATAGGATATATCTGAGCTCCTGAATCGCATATTCTCATAGAACTGCTCGCTTGAGCTTAAATTTCCGTCTATTATATTTGAAGATTGGCCGTTGTTTGCAAGATTGTTCACTATCTTTAGGCTGACCGGCTCAGATGGGAATATAATATACAACATATATCCAAGAATCCCGATTATAATTACAATGAGGAAAAGAAAAAACCATTCAAAAAATGATGCCATTATTATAGGCAATAATTCTAGCTATATAAAATTTTTTCATAATGTGCAGTATTTACAAAACACTTAAATAAAAAGGTAATATTATCCCAGGATGAAAAAAAGAGAAAAGGTTTACTGGGGTATAGGCCTGGGAATATTGATTATTTTAACAATAGCTTATTTTATACCTGTCACGGTTGAGGATGGGGCCAATTATGAGACTGTTACTCCTCTTCTGGGCCTGATAATATTTTACAATGCGAGGATCCTTGCTATTTATATAATAATAGCGTTATTATTCATGTTCTTAGGTTTAAAGCACAGGTTAAGTTTATAGTGTTATCGTTAGCTTTAAAAGGCTAAACTCTCTTTGATTACTAGCAAATTTTTGCTCAAAAACCTGAAAGGGGGTTTAAAATATGGCAGAACAGAAAAAAAGTGATACGATCACTATAAAGAAAGACCAGCTATGGAAGTATTCCACTTTTATACTTGCTGGAATAATAGTCTTAGGATTAGTCTTTCTTCTAATACCTGGAAAATCAGGTATGCCAACACCTAATGTTGTTGCACCACCAGAATTGCCCCCTACTACTGCTCAATTGACAGTATCAGCGGATGATCATTTTCTTATTGGAAGCCCTGATTCAGACGTAATAATTGTCGAGTATTCAGATTTCCAGTGCCCATTTTGTCAAAGAGCTTACGGTGATGCTGTTGCTCAGATAAAGGCAAAATATGGAGCTAGCGGTGATGTTGCAATGATCTATAGGCAATTCCCTCTGAATAGCATACATCCACAAGCACAAATTTCAGCTGAAGCTTCAGAATGCGCAAACGAGCAAGGCAAGTTCCTTGAAATGCATAACATGATGTTTGAGTCAGGAGTTACTGGAGGAGCTGCAGCCTTGAAAGGTTATGCTGCTCAAATTGGCCTAGACACTGCTCAATTCAATGATTGTCTTGACAGTGGAAAGTACAGGAGTGAAGTCCAGTCTGATGTCTCAGAAGGAACTTCTGTAGGAGTTAGAGGAACACCTGCATTTTTTGTAGGTAATGAAGATGACGGATTCACACTTGTGAGCGGTGCACAACCATTTACAGTGTTTGATCAATTAATCCAGGCACAATTAGGATAAATTTTATTCTTATTTTTATTATTTTTCTTTAATATTAACTTTTAAAAACATCTAATACTGATTTAACAAAATGGCAAAAGCATATTGTTCAATCTGTAACCGGAATTTCAAGAACGAGGAAGCCTTGGAGATGCATAACAAATCAAAGCATGCTCCTTCTAATACAGAAACAATCCTCCTGAATGTTAAGAAAATCAGGAACTGGACTATAGGAGTAGTCATTATCGGATTTATTTTAGCATTAATAGGGTGGGCGATAATGTCAGCTGCAAATTCCTCTGCTAGCTGCTTAACTATGCCTGCAACAGAGATGAATATCGGAGGACATACTAATCTTGCCCTTCACATACATCCATTTCTGACAATATTCATAGACGGTGTACAGCAGCCTATTCCAGCAAATATAGGCATATTTCCAGGAGTGATGAGACCGGTCCATACACACGATGCCACCGGGGAGCTTCATATAGAATCTAAGTGTGTAAGGACATTCAGGTTAGGAGATTTTTTTGATATATGGGGCAAGGAATTTAGTAAAGATCAAATTCTAAACAAGACTAGCGCAGAAGGAACAATAACTATGACTGTAAATGGCCAGCAGTCTGATGATTTTGAGAACCTTCCTCTAAGGGACGGAGATAGGATAGTGATAAGATTTGATTCTTTCTAGATAAAAAAGCTAAGGATAAACAATCCTAATGAGGCTAATGTGACAGTCCAATAAATGTTCTTGTCCCAGGCTATGATTTTCGCCCCGTCAAACGGCATCACAGGGATCATGTTGAAGATTGCCAATAACGAATTTATCCTGAATCCTAATCCAAAGAAAATAGAGAATGTTTCCCCAAGGCCCCCGATCAGAAAAGGTATTAAGAACACTATTGCCAATCCAAAATTTACTATTGGTCCTGCTATTGATATTTTCCCATTCCTTTCTTTTGTTATAAGTCCGCGTATTGCCACTGCTCCTGGAGCTGCAAAAATAAATCCTATGAATGACAATGCAATTGCTAAAAATATCATCTTATAGAATGCCTGGAATTCTGCAAACATCCCATATCTTTGGGCAACAAGTTTATGTGCAAGCTCATGCAATAAAAATCCTATTCCTGCGGTGAGCAAAGAAACAAGGAAGATGAACAAAAATCCCTTGCTAAATATACCTCCGAATTCTTTGCTAAATAGTATCGCAAAGGCTAAAGATATCAATATCCACGCAAAGAAAAGGTCTTTTATTTCTTTTTTTGTGAATTTCATGATAATAAAATGGAGTTCTGTTTAGGAACTAATCGAACATCCGCTTTTTTGGCTTAATTGGCTAACAGTCATTTCTCCTGATTGCCTTGAGCCGTCCCCAAATTCCCATGTAGGATAGCCTGTTATGCCTGCGTTAGAGCATTCAGGTGTTTGGGACCTGTCAGGATTGGAGCATTCAACATAATTAATATGTTTCCAGCTGCTGCCAAACATAGCTTTTTGATTATTGCAATGAGGGCACCAGAACGCTCCATACATCTTGACTCCATTATCTGTCAGGCACTGTGCAAATTCTTTATACTCGCCCCCTCCTGATGAGAGGCTTGGAAAAATAGCTAAAGAAAATCCTACTAGCAATAATATAACTACTGCAATTACACCCATGGCTTTCATATCCAAATTACAATAATAAGGTATATAAAATTAATCTTTCAACATTGATTATGAAAAAAGCAGGGCTTGGTTTTATTCAGGTATTCTGGGGAAACGGGAAAGGAAAATCTACCTCTTCTTTTGGAACAGCCCTGAGGGCATGTGGCAATGGATACAAGGTCCATTTAGTTCAGTTCATGAAGAATGGGACAGGCAACCCGGAGATGGATTATCCTGGTGAAATAAAAGCTCTTGAAAAGTTTGATAATTTTTCTTTCAAAAGATTTGGCACAGGTTCATGGGTGATCGGAAAGCCTACTCAGGAACAGATAGAAAAAGTTAAAGAAGCTCTTGCTTATGTTGAAGACTGTTTTGAGAAGGATTATGACATAATAATTGCCGACGAAATCCTTTACACTGTGCAATTAGGGCTATTGACTGAAGAGGAAGTTATTGGCTTAATGGATAAAAAGCCTAAAAATAAGGAATTAATATTGACAGGGTCTCATAAGCCCTATCCGAGTATTTTCCAAAAGGCCAACTTAGTGACTGAAATCAGAAAAATAAAGCATCCATTTGACGAAGGTTACATAGCAAGAAAAGGGCTCGAATACTGAAGATATTTAAATTCAGGTTTTTTATAGTTGATATGGGCTTAAAGAGGGCGGTTTACATTTCATTAGCAATTTACACTATAACTTTTATCTTCTCTATATCTATTGCTTATATAATAGGGGATGAGCTCTTTATTGATGACGTGCCGATAATATTAAATTGGATACCTTCCCTAGTGCTGTCGTTGATACTTGCTTATGCTTTTTCATTTTGGTATTTTAGCAGCAATACTGCCAGATCCGGGCTCGAAGGAGTTATCCCTGGATTAGTATTCCTGGCAACAGGCGTATTATTTGATTCCTTATTTCCTATACCTTATTTGCTGCTTGGAGGTTCGTTAGGGTTATTTACTTATTCATCTGAATGGATGTTTCATATTTCAGCTGCACTTATTTTAATATCTCCTATTCTAACAGGAATGTTAAGAAGCATTAATAGTTAGCCCGTTGCAATTGCGACCTGTATGTTTGGATAATATCCAGAAAATCCATCTTGTATTGTTCAGCTAATCCTATATAATAAGCTATTTTTTTTCTGATAGTCCTAAGGTTATAACAATCACCAATGACTTTTCTTCTTTCAGAGTCTTCAATTACTTCTTCATTAATGGCAATACTGCTCGCAATACTGCTCTCTTTGATTCTCAATTCTCTTAATCTACTAAGAACCTCTTTTTGTTCTCTTGTAGCAGTCTGCAAGAAACTAGCTAAGTCGTCACCCATCAAATATTCTAATCAGGACCCTTTAAATAATCTTTGAAAGTTCTCTTCTATCTTATTTTTGGTTTCTTCTAAACTTAACTTCTTTATTTCAGCTATTTTCTCATAGCTTTCAATAACATTTTTAGGCTCATTTGGAAATTCTTTATCAGGATGGGAGTAAGGAGAGTCAGTCTCACATAGTAAGTTTTCAACAGGAGTCATTTCAATCACCTTCTGGAAATGCTCCGAATTCTTTACTGCAGTCGGTATGCTTAGCATCCAGTTATTTTCTATTATTCTTTTGACTAGGCTTATTTTTCCTGAAAAATAATGCATTATGACCTTTTTTGATTTTAGTCTTTCTAGTATTTCTATGCATTCTTTTTCAGCTTTTCTTGAGTGGACTGTTATTGGGATATCTAGTCCAATTGAGAGTTTTACGAATTTCTCAAATATTTTTTCCTGCCTTTTCCAATTATCCAAGTCATCCTTGAAATCCATTCCGACTTCTCCTATTGCAAACGGATTACTATTTTTGATGAAATTTATTTCTTCAGCTATCTGTTTATCTGTTAATTTTAATGCATCTACTGGATATATCCCTAAGACTGGTTTTACTTCTTTATATTTCTTGGATAGCTCAAGCACCTTTCTATTTGTCTCAGGGTTAGTTCCATTGGCTAGGATTATATTAACATTATTTTTTCTAGCTCCTTCTATTGCTTTTTCAATATCTAGCATATCTAAATGGCAATGCGCGTCTATTAACATTATTTCGAAAAATTCAACTTAATTAATAAATATGGCCTTGCTTATTTGTAATGACTATCAAGTAACTAAAATAGATAGATTTAAAAACCTGATCTTAAGGGATTAATTATGATCGGACAATATCCTGATAACAATGGTGAATGGAGAGAAATTCCTAGAGAACCTCATCTTGATCCAAGTCAAAGAAGAAGGAAACTAGATCCTGAGAAATTAGTTGTTATGGCTGGAGATACTAGTTATATAGATAGTCCTGAATTCTTAAAGAAATTGGCTGGATCTTTGCCGGTATGGTTTTTTATATCTCCTGATCAGGATTATATCTTAGAAGCTATAATTTCTGGAAATCACGAAAATCTTGATGCAGTGATTCACCTGGATAGAAAAATGAGGGGTAATGGGAACCCTGGTCTAAAGCATCTTGTCCAGGCAACTCATGATGATTCAATCTCCTTCATGAGGAGAAGAAGTTGCGGAAATAATGCTATGGCTATTATTAAATACGAACTGATTATTCCTAGTTCTTTAGTTATCGAAAGAGTTCATAGAAGAGTAGGAATTAGATATACTGATTACAAGACTCCTAGTTTTTAATGGACTAGCTGGGAATTGAACCCAGGTCTTACGAATGCCATTCGCACGTATGAACCATTCTACCACTAGCCCATAACAGGATTTGTTATTTGCCATATATAAACTTAAATATTTCTTCTTTCTAATTCAACCATGAATTTAGGCGAGATAACTAATAAACTTTCAGAATTAAATAACTGGGCTTTAGAAGGCGAGTCTATCGGAAAGACTTTTGAGTTTGATAATTTCAGGCAGGCGCTAGATTTTGTGAACAAAGTAGGGGAATTGGCAGAAAATGCTAATCATCATCCAGATATTGCAATATCTTACAATAAAGTAAATCTTTCATTGACTACACATTCAGAGAAAAGCCTTACAGAAAAAGATTTCTCCCTCGCCAAAGAGATTGATCAGATCCAATAGGTTTAAAATAAATTATCTTTTTTCTTAATCTGTGCCGGTGTGCCAGAGCGGTTAATGGGTCGGTCTCGAAAACCGATTTCTGAAAAGATGCCTAGGTTCGAATCCTAGCACCGGCGTATTATCTTCTAAGATAACAAGGTTTATAACCAATACAATTCATATGAATGAATGGCAGCAACACCACCCGGAGCGCGTAAAAGAAAACTTGATTTTATGGTCGATCAGGTGACCTTCGACAGTTTTATGAAAATGTGCAGCGTGAAAGGATTTGCTCCGCAAGTAGAATTAGAAATATTGATGAGGAAATACGTTGCCGCTAATGGCAAAATATAATTAACTTGACTAAAAAACTTTTAGTTAACACATATTCTCAATTTATTGAAAGTTAAAACTATCGAACAAGAGTTAGTATTGTTTTAGACACCATTATAGATTTTCCATTTAGTAAGAAATAACAAACTTCTCAGGAATAATACTTTACGTCAATGAACATTACCATGATAATGGTTTGATATCTTTATAAAAAATAGATTATTTTATTATCCAGATGATAGTTTTATCGTCGATAAAACTAAATTATGGTTGTTGCTCAATCTTAACACTAGTTGTACATAATTTACTGCCTTCTTTTTTATAATTAGTTCTCGAAATTCTATCAAATAATAAATTTAATCATAAAAATGAAAAGAGAAATGAATTATAATGTGCTGGTTGTCGGCTGTCACCCGGACGATGCTGAACTTGGATGCGGGGGAACCATTGTCAAGCATCTCCAAAGAGGAGACACTGTAGTTGTATTGATACTGACAAAAGGGGATAAAGGGGCTCATCATCCTGAAATGAAGGAGTGTTTTGATTCTCTAAAATCACTCGGGGTGCAGACAGTCATATTCGGGGATTTTCCTGACGGGTATGTTCCTGATAATCATAAATTAGTAAGCTTCATAGAAGATACAATAAACAGGTATAACATCAATAGGGTTTACACGCACGATCCGCACGACAGGCATCAGGATCACAGGAACTGCAGCCTTGCTGTCTCTGCAGCATCAAGAAAAATAAATGAGGTCTTCCTTTTCGAGGGCCCTTCAACAAACCCAAATTTCGAGCCGCATTATTTCATAGAATTGACAGATGAGCAGATGGATATGAAACTTAAATCTCTCAAATACTATAACACACAGATAAAGAAAGGCATTGTGGATCTTTGGCTGGTTGAGTGCACAGCAGGGAAGCATGGAGCAGTCTGCAAGACTAAATATGCAGAGGCTTTCGCATTGAACCATTTCTTCCAGGGAGGAAATAATGTCTAAATTACTGGCCGCCCATCAGCCGAATTTCCTTCCTTATTTAGGATTCTTCGAGAAGCTCAGGAGGTCAGATTTATTTGTGATAAGGGATGAGGTTCTTTTTATCGAAAGGGATTTTCATCACAGGAATAGGATAAGGGTTAATGGAGAAGATAATGAGAATGATCCGCAATTTAGCTGGATAGGTGTCCCAGTAACCAAAAAAAGGGATTACTTAAGGTGGATCCAGATAAAGATGGATGCAATGAAAGGAAAAAGGCATTGGAAAGAGGAGATGGCCCACCAACTTCGCGTCAGTTACGGGCACACCCCATATTTTGATAAGCATTTTGACGGGCTTATTGATATTGTAAACAACTCCTCTGACTCTCTTGTTGAATTGAATATTGATTTGACTAAATATATAGCCAGAGCATTTGGAATAAACACTCCATTAATCATGGCTTCGTCTTTAGGGCTGCGCCCAGGAAATTATACGCATAAAGACCCCACTCCATCAGAAGATATCGTGGCAATATGTGAAGCGGTCGGGGCAAATAAATACCTCTCAGGAAACGGAGCAACTAGCTATATGAAAATGGAGCCATTTGAGAAAGCTGGCATCGAAGTAATGTTCCAGGATTTTACTCATCCAGTATACGCACAGAGCTTTAAGGGATTCCTGCCGAATATGTCAGCAATCGATGCATTGTTCTGCGTAGGAGAATTTCCATATTCAAAACATCAAAATGGAATCACAAGTAGAGTTGCTTGACAGGGAACAATTGGCAAATAGAGTTGAAGAATTTCTAGAGCTGGAGCGCTACTGGACAGATGTTGGTGAGACTGTTTGGAATAGAGATAGCCTATTTAAGGAACTGCCTAAAAAATTTGATCTTAGTGTCTTTGCGCAAATAGAAGGAAAGGTAGTTGGCTACCTTGTAGGATCTGAAATTAAGGAGGGAGTGGGAAAGATCAATAAGATACTTACTCATGGAAAATATAGGGGATGCGGGATAGCTACAGGATTATGGAGGAAATTTCTTAATAATTGCAGGAATAATGGATTTAGCAAGCTTGAATTTAGGGTACTCAATGACAATTATGATGCTATCAGTTTTTATAAGCATAAAGGGAACTTATTTCACGGAGAGACTATTGGCACAGATAAAAGGACAAGATACGATATACATTATATTTTTAATGCTGTAGAAAGGATCCCTCACTCAAGGCCAACAACAGATGAAAGTGATGTAATTGCAATAACTGCTCCGATAAAAGAGAGATTTCTCTCATCAGGAAGAAGAACAGAAGAATTAGTTTCTGTCATGTGCAATTATTCAGGAAAAAAATACGGGGTAGCTGCAAATAGCGGAAGCAACGCTATTTTCCTGGCATTAAAAGCCCTAGGTGCTGAGGGGAAAGAAGTCATTCTTCCATCATATCTTTGTGGATCAGTCCTTCATGGGATTGAGAATGCTAATTCTATGCCTGTTTTTGCAGATATAGATATGGACTTTAATCTATCTCCTGAAGATGTTAGAAAAAAAATAAATGCCTCAACTAAAGCGATTATTGTTCCTCATATGTTTGGCAAGGTAGCTCAGGGCCTGGAAGAAATAGCTGGTTTTGGAATCCCTGTCATAGAAGATTGCGCCCAGGCCCTTGGGGCTAAATATAGAGGAAGCAACATAGGGGCGTCAGGAGATGTTTCAGTATTTTCTTTCTATCCTACAAAAATGCTTGCTTCGGCAGGAGGAGGGATAGCCCTGACAGATGATGAGACCCTATTTATGCGAATGAAAGATATGGCAATGAATGACAATAGGCCTCAATGGGGAGAGGCTTATAGTATGGGCATGAGTGATGTAAGTTCAGCTGTAGTATTAAATCAGTTTAGAAGCCTTGGCAGCTTTATTCAGAGAAGAAATGAAATTGCCAAAATGTATGGGAAATTCTTAGATATTCCTGGTATCACTCTTCCTCAATCAGAAAGCGGAGACATATTCTTCAGGTATGCCTTAAGGCATGAGGATGCTGATTCAGTTCTTGATTCCCTGAACAGAAGAGGCATAGATGCAAGAAGGCCGGTATATTCTCCATTGCATAGATATCATAATATCAGCGATTCAGAGTTTCCTGGAACTGTCGATGCATACAGGCAGGCTGTTTCACTGCCGATTTATCCTTCATTATCAGATAAGCAGGTAATCGAAGTCGCGGGAGCAGTATTAAACTGGAGAGAGGAAAAATGAAGCTATATTTATTATTAATTTTAGGAATCATATTTTTCTCAGCTATATCTATAGCACAGGAAAGCTCGGCCTTTTCACACAAGGTCTATATTGCTCCTTATGTCGGCGACATAGATGGAAATGTCTCAGAAGAATGGTTTTTCTTCTATGATATGCTTGCAGATTTTCATTCAGCCAACAAAATACCTGGAGGGTTTAGCTTCTACCCTGCAACAATAAACAATGATCCTGATTTTATGGAGCCCTTCCTTAAGATGTATTTAGATCCTAATATTGAGTTAATCCAAAAAGGAAATGATGGTGATGACCTTGAAGCTGTAATGGCGACTCTACCACTGGATGTCCAAAAAGATACAATACAAAAGGGGCAGAATACTTTCAAGCAAAGGCTTTCCGAAAGGCTCGGGATAGACGAAATATTTCTCCCGCAAAGTTATAATCAGATTCAGGGATCTTTCAGCAATGACACTCAGCAGGTTGCAGAATCCCTGGGATTCAAGCAATATTTTGATGTTTTCATGCCTGCATCTAATATCACACTCCCTCAGACAAATGATGATTTTATCTCTATACAATATGGAATAAGCTATAGCAAGCAGGGGAATATACCTGGAAAGACTTCTGTTTTCAAGTCCACTGATACAATACTTGAGGAAATAGAAAATTATGAAAGGGCAGACATAAATATTACCCGTATAGATGGCATTCCGGTTATTCCTCTCTGGACACATCAGCAGGATTTTGAGAGCTCAGACAGCGAGGAACTTTTAAGCAGGTCAAAATGGAAGATCTACACAGATACACTCAAGAAACTCAAAGAGGATCCAAACGTTGAGCTTATCCTGCCTTCACAAATCCATGAAATGCTTTTAGAGGATAAGGATGAGCCAAATTATTGCTTTGCCCCTATATCTGAATCAAGAAAATTGACTAGCCCGTATGGAAATAATCTCTGCAACAGCCTTCAGTTTTCATATGGCGGGATTTCATTGGACTTGACAAAATATTGTTATTTGATAATTAATTCAGTAAACGATGTCCCCCAAGAAAATAATCTTACTATCTCATTCAATTATGATCATTACTTGTATAATGCGTCCCTGCAATTTTCTGAGAAGGATATTTGCATAAACAATGCCTGGGCAGAAAATTCTTTCCTTAAAAAGAAAGAGCGACTGGAATATAACCTGACTAACTCATCATTGAATGCAATAACCCCTTATGATCTAGCCATAAACAAAATAAGTTTCGATCTTTGCAGTAATTCAACTATAGACATCCCAGGGCCAATACTATGCAATGGAGAGACACCCCTAATGTCATCTCCAGGAAATGTAGAGGTCTGCACCTGGAAAGGATGCAAGAGGGGAGCGGTCTCAATAACTGTAGATGACTATTTCACTTCCTGCATGGATGAGCTGGATGAACATGGATACAAGGGGACATATTATCTGTCAAATACTGACGAATACACTGAGGAGACCTGGAAGAAATTCAATGACGCGTTCCATAATGGGCACGAGATAGGGACTCATACACAGAGCCATACTTGTGTGCAGACCAGTCTTAGGAATTATAGGAAAGATGTTCAGAAGAATATTAATGATATAGTAGAGAACACTGACATAAATCAAACAGATTTAGTTTCACACGCATACCCTTGTGGATTCTCCACTCCAAGGATAAGGGAGATGCTGTCCACTGAATGGAATTATCTAAGTGCAAGAGGATATAATGTGAACAATCTGGAATCATCTACCCCGAATGATTTCTTTTATCTTAACAGCTTGAATGGGGTAGGGTATCCAGGGGGAGCACTGGATCCGCCAGATTATTTCGAAAGTGTAGACAAGGCCCAAAGGGAGAAAAAATGGATGAATTTAGTATTCCATTCATATTGCAGTGATGATGGAGTGATAGATTATTTGCCAAAGAAAAATATTTGGGTGGATACAGTTGGAAATATTGTCAGGTATATTGAAGTCAGGAATCAGGCAGCAATAACTGATTATGGGCTGGACAGCAAGGGAATATCCTTCAGGGTAAATAGCGCTGCAAACAGCTCTATCTATTCGCAGAATTTAAGCCTGAGGGTTGGAGTAGGAAATAATTTAGTCAAAGAGATAAAGGTCAACGGGAAAAATGTCCAGTTCAATTGGGATAGGGATTTCACAGGATACCATGTAATATTCGACGTGCCTTTCCCTATAGATGATGAAGTGGAGGTATTATTTGAATGATACCTGAGCAAAAATATTTAGTAATCGGAATAGTGATAATCCTGATATTGATAGATATTTCTTTTTTAATATGGACTCTGCCAGGCTTGTCTAGCACCTCCTCAGTGAATGAATATGAGCCGTTAGACATTGAGAGGGGAAACGGTGTGGTCACTAATATCTGGATAAATGGCTATAACAGGCTGGATGTACTAAAAGATCACAATGTGAAGTATCTATTTGTTGATATTGGGGGAACAAATCCTGATGGAACATTCGCAAACCCTGAATTTGAGATTTATAGGTTTCTTGACTATATTGAGGAATATGAGAGGGAGTCAAATTATTCTTTCGTGCTTCTCCCTTATAGCGAGATAAGGTCATATGAAATAGATGTCTCAAGCGAGGAGTTCAGAGAAAATTTTGTTAATAGTTACAGGTCTTTAATTGAAAGGGGTTTCGATGGATTGTTAGTTGATATAGAGCCTGTGAGGCATGGGCAAAGAGAGAGCTACTTATCTCTTTTGAGGAACTTAAAAGAAGAGTTGCCTAAAGGATCTATTGTCTCGGTGTACTCAGGCCATCACGGAAGCAGCCATAATGAATGGGAATGGGATAGCTCATTTTATAATCAAGTAATCAATATAGCAGACTTGGTCTCAGCTCCCGGATATGATACCTCTTTAACTTCTGAGGTTGACTATCAAAATCATATTATAGACCAGGTAAAATTCCTTTCTTCTTACCATGGAGCAGATATCTTGTTAGCTATACCAACTCATAAAGGATACCCTGAGACATCTGCTATTGCGTTAGACGCTTACGCTAAGGAAATAATAAGGCACCCTGAAAGCAGGATAATTGGAGTAACAATCTTTGCAGAATGGACTGCGACAGAAAGTGACTGGCAGAACCTGGATAGATATAGAAAAATGCTTGGAGGAAGACTGCTATGAAAGGGCCATTTACCTTCTGGACATTTTTCGGGCTGACTATATGGATAGATCTGATCACTGCAGCATTGTTTTTAGTAATCGGAAAAAAACATGTCGCTAAAAGATCATCTAATAAGCGGGTATCCGTATTGATTCCTGTCTATAAGGAAACTGTTTCCGATCTTATTAATACAATAGATTCAATCTATAAGGACAAATACCCTCTTGAAAAAGTTATTGTGTGCAGTGATCCTGATTCATCTTATCTTAAGGATGCTGTCAGGAGGCTATCCAAGGATTATCCTGATTTAGTCTATATAGAATGCCCTCATAGGTCAAAGGCAAAGAAAATAAATTATACTGTAAAAAGGATTGGCAATAATTTTGACGGATTTCTGTATGTAAGGGATTGCAAGGTAGTCAGTTCTGATAAATGCATCAGGAAGATGTTGGCCCAATTTGATAGTGATGATGTTGCTGCAGTGACTTCCCACGGGTATTTGACCTCCCCTAAAAACTTCCTGGCAAGGTCTTACCACCACGGGAAAGAATGGATCAATGAGCTGGGTAAATTCAGGAAGACTGCGCAACAGATGAGGAGCGCTATCTTTGTGGTATGCGGGGCTTCCACTATCTATAGGATGAGTATATTGAGAGAAATTCCTATCCCTCATAGCACCAAAACTGAAGATACACATTATACCTGGGTTCTCCAGATAATGGGGTATAAGATAAGGGTGGCTAATAAGGCAAAGGTGTGTGCCCCTGATGTTGACGGAAAATGGTTCTCAGGGATAAGGAACCAATTAAAGCAATCTTATAGGTGGAGTTCCGGAACTATACAATGCATATACACAGAAGGGAAAAGGCTAAACAAGAACAAAAAGCTTCTTTACACAACTATCCTCCCAGGATTTATCGAGGCAATAACTTACTCAATAGCCCTAATCATCTTGCCTTTCTTAATGTATTATTATCCTGTCTTTGCTGTCGGGTTCATAATAGGAGACACAGTGTTTTCCCTTTTAGGCACATTGATATTCATTCCAAAAAGAATTTTTAGCATAATTTTCCATTACCCCCAGATATTCTTTTACAAATATCTTAATGCATGGGTGTTTCTTTCAGCATTCATTATTGTGACATTGCAGAAGGCTTCTGGAAGATCCTCAAAATGGTCTAATGAGTGGGTCCCCCTAAGCAGCTCAATCCAAGAATCTCCCAGGAAATTATTGAAGGTAAAGGCAAGGTGATGTAATCAATTTACTGCATGTCCTTTTTTAGAATGAATTAATTATCTTAAAATGGAAGAAGGAAAAAGCAAGGCAACTACTGACCACGAGGAGATCAGGACATGGGTGGAATCCCGCGGGGGCAAGCCTGCGAGAGTCATAAATACAGGAAATGGGGATCCTGGAATTTTAAGGATAAGATTTAGGGGTGACTCTGAAGATCTGGAAGAAATAACCTGGGAGGAATTCTTCGACAAGTTTGAGAAGAATAGCCTGGCATTTCTCTATCAGGACAGGACAGCCGACAATAAGGAAAGCCGTTTTTTCAAATTAATCAAACGTTAAATTTACTACTGAAGATTACAAAAATTCATAATCATGGATTCTAAGATGTTGGAAAAATACTGCTTTTATTTTAATTCACTGCATTTTAAAAATTGACAGATGAAAAATATGCTGAATAAGTTATATCAAAACAATAAAGATATAATACAAGACGGAATCGCTGGAGCAGTATCTGCAATTACTCTATATACACCGCCATTCGCAATAATAGAGCTATGTTCAGGGTATAATATTTGGGAAACAATGACTTCAAGGACTGCAGGAGTGGTTGTGCAGGCCGGAATGGGTATAGCAATGCAGGCTAACAGGAGGCGTAAGGCCAAAAAGGGTAAGTTGTATAATGATCAGACAAGCAGAAAGATTTCGGCTGATTTAGTTTTTGTAGGTCTTACTCAGCCATTCATATATGCAGGAATCTTGGGATTAAACGCATTGGCTCACCATCATTCCTTAACTCAGTACAAAGAGATACTCTATAGGGCAATACCTCCAGGACTGGCAGTAGCTACATTAACTACTCCTTTTTTCGGAAAATTGGTGGATAATTTCTGGAGAAAAAAGATATTTGGAATAGCCCCGACCTATAAAGAAAGATCTGCAGATCCTGAATTGACCTTAAATGAATCTCAACAAGACAGACTAAACGTCATTTCTAATAATTCCCTAGAAAGTTTAATCGGGAAATAAAGAAGTATTAACTGAACTACCTGATTTTAAATAAAATCCTGCATTTAATCTAGTGGAGAGGAAAATGAGAAAGAATAATTGGAATACTTGGAATCAGTTTAAGAGGGATATGAATAATGTTTTTAAGAGTGACGTCCCTATAGAATACGGATCTGAAAAAGAGGATAATTTGCATGCTGATACATATCCTTTCATTAATATAGAGGAGACTGAAGATAATCTTATAATAAATGCAGACGTTCCTGGCTTTGATAAGGATGAGATAAAGGTAAATCTTACAGAGGATGAATTGGAGATTAATGCAGAAAAAGAGGATTATGAGGAAGAGGAGACTAAATATATAATATCTCGAGAGAGGGATGAAGAACGAATGTACAGGAAAATAACTCTTCCTGAAAAGGTAAGCCCTCAAGAAGCTATAGCCAAGCTAGACAAGGGAGTTTTGACAATAACTGCTCCTAAATCAATGGATGACTCAGGAAAAGATTATCTAGATATAGAATAAGTATTATTTTTAGATCTTGTTTTAAGAAAGATCTCAAAGTTGCTGTTTAAGAAACTATCAATTATATTGAAATAATTAAAATAATCCATAATCACTGTTGTTCTCAGTATCATTATCATCGGAGTCATTGTTTATAGTTCCGAATACGTTATCCTCACTATCATTTTGGTCCTCACCAGAGAATGATGTGTTGATGGATCTTGATCGTGTCGTATTTGTTATGTTGTCTTCCATGTTTATTCCTCTTTCTGTGAAATCTCCTTCACTCTCAATGACCTCATCAGCTGCATCTTCAGTATCTTCAGCACTGTATCCGGCAATCACTATTACATCTCTGCCGCCTTCTGTTTCTCTAGTCAGTATGAACTCTCCTTCATTAACTCCAGTCTCATCTGTGAATTCCTCTCCGCATGTAGGGTAGTCAAGCCCAAGTATCTCTGCAGTGAAGCTATTGACACAGCTTCCGCCAATTGTGATCAAGTTCATTCCTGATTCTATCTCGTCAGGCGTTATTATCTGCACTCTATCTGTTTCGTTATTATCTCCAGTATTGTTCACTCTGGCTCCTTCTTCTCCAATTATTATTCTTCCATATGCCTCTGAGCCGTGATAGATCAAATTAGTCGGATTCTGGTCAGCATCAGTATCTATCTCTATTCTTGTTGCTAAAGGAGAAGCTACATAAGCCACAAACAGATCCTGATCTTCCTCTAATTCAAGGAATCCGTCTCCTGATAAGTTTCCAGTCACTCCATTTGTTCCGCTAACTTGCATTTCATCGCTAGACCAGGATAATGGGATTGTGAACTCCTCTCCAGCCGCAATGTTTTCATCCTCATCTTCTTCCATGAATACTAGGTCATATGTGGTGTCGGATCCTAAATCTATCTCCCCGGTTGCTGTTCCATTAGCAGCGTCAACAGGAAGGAACATTGTCAGGCCTTCCTTAGTGAACAGCTGATTGAAACTGCTGTCATCTGATGTGAGCACCAATGTAGCGGTGTTGTCAGCCTCAACTGCATCATCTATAGTGATCTCAACATTTCCGAATTCCATTGTTCCATCTACTTCTTCTGTCTGGTCGTCACCAGTAATAACATTCTCAATAGTGACCTCGACATCTCCATTGTCTTCATTTACATCTGTTACTCTAAGTATGAAGCTCTCTGCCTCATCCCCATCATTCCATGAGGCCACAAACAGGTCATCAGTATCTGTATCAAATGTCAGTGTGTCAGTTGAGGAGGTTACTAATTGCTGGTCATCACTCTCGCCTATTGTAGTGAATGTAGTGCCGTCTCCGCTAAGGATCGGAAGGTCATAATTACCATCTTCCACATTTACATTTGTGGATAAGGTTTCTTCTCCATCAAACTCTATCATAAGCTGCTCTTCAGATTCTGTTACAAACTCATCCATTCTTATTGCTAGGCCAAAAATAGGCATTACTAATTCTTCCTCCTCTGTAATGAACATGTCATCATCCGCTCTCCATTCTATTACTATGCTCTCAAGCTCAACATTTCCGCCGCTTGCATTTCCCCTATTGATATGTGCAAACATACCATCTACAACTTCATCGTTCAGCTCGATTTCATCTCCATCTATCAGGTTAAGTGTCTGAGCCCCAATTGTGAATTCTACCTGCTGTATACCTCCGGCGAAATCCTGGAAATTAACTTCTCTGACAGCTATTTCAGTGCCAGCAACAGATGAGGATTCCCCCTCCTGAAGGCTGTCTGTCGATTCTCCGTTAACCCTGAATCTTGCCTCGTCATCATCAATAAATATTGCTTCTACTGTTATAGACTCGCCATCTATATCATATGTCTGAGATTCACCTATTTCCAATATATCATTTACTGCACCGCCTAATAATTCAAATTCATCAGCGTCATTATCTGCTGTTAATATTGTGTATTCCCTGCCAAGTATTGTAATCTCTGAATCTTCAAAGTTGACAAGATTCCCGTTATCAACTTCTGAGTCTGGATTGTCTGAAAAGTCTAGTGTATAGTTTAGTATTGGCTGGTCGTTCTCAATTTCTATACCAATTGCAGGCTCACCATCATTGAGATCATTATTATCGAACCATTCCAGCAATAATCCGTCTGAAAAGTCAATATCCTGCTCATAATCAAAATCATCATTATCATCTGTTGTAAATACCTGATCCTCTAATATGGTTAAATCATCTCCATCAATATTTGATTTAACATCTGTTATATTCTCACCTATATTCAGTCTATTTGTTCCAGTCCTTATTTCGAATCCTTCTCCTGCTTCCATACTTGTTCCTGCAAGCTCATCTGCAATCCTTTCTGCAGCATCATGGTCACTCGCAGCTGAATTTTCTCCAACAACTATAGATATGTTATCATCACTTCCAAACAATGATTGAGGAGTCAATACTGCAGATGTGAATCCGATCATCATTACTCCAAGCATCAAGCCTAAAATGGCAAATGCACCGAATTTGTTTATTTTGGTTTTCATAATCAATTCAAACCCGGGAACTTTTTATAGATGCGTAGTATTTTTCCTACTTTACACATTTTTGTTGAGAAATTATAAAATATTTTTTCTGGACCTATAGATCTAAGTCAGAACATGAATGAAATTACAGGCACAACAATGGATGTAATCTCAGTTCTTTTCAATAAGAAGTAATTTTTTATCGAGTTCCTCAGACCAGCTGACTTGGCCATTATCGCACTCATGCCTTATAGTCACTAAGTATATTGAAGTCTCTTTTTCCAGCATGTCTTCATCATATGTTATCCTGCTGGCAATAAGATCCATCTCAATAATTACTTGCTCCTGCATAGAATCTTTTTTCCCCTTCATCAATAAATTACCCTGGAAACGATTAAATAAAAGGGCTGTACAATTATGAACAACTTATTTTTATATTCGTATTTAGCCTCTGTTTTCTATGAATAAGCAGGATGTTCATAAAGACATGCAGGAAGTGATAGCAGAAGTGCTTAGGGAAAAATGGGGGGCAAACCCTTACAAGGGAAAATCAATAAAGATAGATGATGTTTTTATTTTAAGAGGTTCACAAAAAATAATGAATATTCCATCAGACTTTTTTGATAGGATTGAGAACTACGCGGTTTTTAATGGTTTCATCGAAGATGAGCAGCTGAATATATGCTTAGTCTGCCTTAGGAACTATGCTCTGGCAAAAATAAAGGAATTTGGAATTGATGACCTCCGCGGAGAATTCATTATTAAGCAGTTCCCTATAAAGAACATACACGCTAATTTTTGCACTAGGAAATATTGATTGCGTGCTCATTTATGTAGCTTTCCAATAATAACCTTATTTTCTCCCATTCAATAATCATATTGCTCTCTTGCCTGTGCGGCGGTCTCGATGCCAGATGAAATATATCCTCAAATATGTCATTGAGCTCATCTTCGTAATCAAAGCCGCAGAATATAGATAGGTCATAGGCTTTGCTGAAGATGTTTTTTCTTGTCAATGAGGTAAAATTGATTATTTTAAGGCTGATCATGGCTATGCGGAGCTTGAGAAAAGAATTGGTTATTTTCAGTGAATCATTGCCTGTCTCAACCTCTATCAATTCAAGATGTATGCTTTCCAGTTCCTTGTATATATCATTTCTGCCTGCCGGCCTTAAACTTATAGTTCTGACCATGTATTATACAGACGATTATTTTATAATAAATTAGGTTGTATTGGGAATACTTCACTAAACTATAGCATCTACTTTTAATCTTTGCAATTCTTCTTCGCACCATTTCCTTTGTATTCTGGCATATTCACCAACTTTTTCCTTAGTTTCCCTGCTTAAATTATCTAGGCTCATGTCCCCATTCACCTGTAAAAATGCTCCAAGTTCCTCAAAATATTTATATCTGCTGTCATCTGTGTCCCTGAATTCAGATAATGCCCTTAGGTATCCAAGATTTGTATTAGGTACTTCGCTAGCTTCAATACCTAAGATATTTGACTCCATAAAAGTTTCATATGCTAGCCTGCACAAAGTTTCATGAACTTCCGACTCTATCTTCTTAGGATCTATCAAATCATAAACCCTGATTGAATTCCCTCCCACAGCCACTCTTGCCTGCTCAAGATTCACAATTGGAAAATGATGCTCTCCATAGACCCTTACCCCCTCAATATGATCTGCTGTAAGCGGTTCACGACCAATTAAATCTTCCAGTTTTCTTTGTATCAATCTGGATTCTTGTTCATAAAAAGGAGAGTACTTGATAAATACATGATCCCCATTCAGGTCTAAATATCTGCCTCTTCTCGAATTGAGCTCAAAGGCTACACTTCTCTTTGCCCTATGGTGGTCTACTGTTATCGAGCTTATTTGACCAGGATCAATGCCAGTTTTCCTTAGCACAATTGAGGATGCTGCTCCGTTTGGATTAGATAATGGATTTATTAATGATTTAATCTTTAATTCTCTTGTCTCAAATGAACCTATTAATCCTGAAATTTTCTCTACAGTTGATCTAAGCTGCGCCTTGTCATATTTCTCTGCATCTGGTGTTCCTCTTGCCTTCACATTATCTAAATTTTTAATAAATTTGCCTGCAGCCATTATTTGGACATCAGAATTAGCTGCTGCCTTAGCAAAGTCAGTTAGTCTTCTATAAGTTACTAACCTCAATCTAGCATCTTCATCCATTCCTTTTGCGTCTAATAGTGCTTGATAAGAATGTCTATGATCTACATCAGGGTTGACTTCAAATGCAGAGGATCCATAAAGGTGAATTCTGGAAAAATGTTTTGGATCCTTAGCCATTTCAGTTGCAAGGATCTTTGCTAATTTTCCAAAGCCAAATACTGCTATTGCTAAAGGGTTATAGAAAACTCCGTTTTGCCTGAAATCCTCAAGTGCTTCTGTAAAATCTTCTGGTTCTGATATTGTCCTCTTATATACTGGAAGTTGAGCGAGCCTTAATGCCGATTCTTCAGAATATAATTTTCCTGGATTATTCAATCCAACTACTGCTATTTTTGCATGAGGATTTTCAGAATGAATTGTTTCGATATCTTTAATGCTAGTTCCAGAAGGAATAAAACAAACCTTATAATCTTGCCTAGCCTTAGTTCTTAACTGCCCGTTAATGCCTGTTCCTCTAATCAATTCAATATTTCCATCTATATGGACTCCCTCGTAACGCTGTATGGTGTTCTTTATCGACTCTGCTTCTCTTTCATTGGTTGAAATTATCAACGCTCTTTGTTTTCTCATGAATAAAAAACCAATAATTCTTTCTTAAATCTTTTGTATAAAAATTGTCTTTTTGTTGTTGCTTTTAATACAACATAATTTTATACAGAAGTTTAGATAGCTTTATATTATTCCAGGAACTTACTATATCATGAAAGACATAAAGGAATTTTTAGCGTCAATAGGATTAGGAAAAAACGAGGTGGAGGTTTATACTTATTTAGCAGAAACTGGGACATCTTCTGTCTTAGATATTTCTAAAAAAACAAGCATCCATAGATCTAACATATACGACGCATTGAGACAATTAGTAAATAAGGGTTTGGTCTTTGAAATAAAGGGTGACAAGAAATTGTTCCATGCAAGGTCTCCAGACAGTCTACAGGACTACCTCAAACATAAACAATTAGAATTGTCAGAAATAATTTCTGAATATAAGAAAAGATATCATCCCCAGTCTGAGGATAGTATGGTAAAATTATCTAAGGGCATTTTCGCACTGAGGGAAGCGATAACCAGCCTATTAGAGACAAACGATAATATTCTGACTTATGGCATTCCGGTCAAGGCTTCAGAAATTATAGGTCCTGTGATGAAAGACTTTCATAAGGAAAGGACAAAAAAAGAGATAATAATGAAACATATCTATAACTCTGACAGTATCTCAAGAGTAAAGCATCTGAATAAGATGAAGTTCACAGAGGCAAGAGTCTTTCCTTCTAAATATGATTCTCACGTCACTACCACTATCTCAGGTGATAGATTATTATTTTATATTTGGGGGGCCAATGATCATGACGTCACCATCCTTGAACTCAAGAATAATGAATTAGCAGAACCATACAAGAAATATTTCGAAGTTTTGTGGAAAAAAGCCAAGGCTGTCTAAAACAATACTGCGTGTTCTTAAAATAAATCCTTTTTTATCCATGTGATGAAAGGCGGAAGAGTGATGCTTGAACAGGAATCTGTTGGTCTTGATGACCTAAAGAGGATACAATCCTATAGAGGTTTAATCAGCGTATCCCCTATGTTCTTTGAAAGGCTGGAAGAATTTGTCAAAAGGAATGATCTAAAATCTTCAAAAAGCGGCAAGATAATCTGTGCAAGATGCTTCAAGGCATTTTTCTCAAGACTGACAGAGGAATTCAGTATTCCTGACCCGTTGAGGATGTTTTTATTAAGTACTTTAGACTGTGAGACAGGGCATGAAGGCTTCTATATAGATGGCAACGAACTAAAAAGAGTTAAATAATTAATTTTTCTCTCAATCATTATGAAAAAGATCGTCATATTATTAGTTGTCTTCCAATTAATAATCATAGGGGTATCAGCGCATGATACAGGGGAGCCTCACCCAGAATATGCCAGCGGGATAAACAGCTGGAATTCAGTGTCTCCTTTTTCATATATTTCCCAAGGAAATTATGGCATGGGGATATTCATGGCCTTTCTTTGGATTGTGACCACTATAGGTTTGATAATACTGTTCTTTATGGTGTTTGAAAGGATGATTAAACCAAATGCCAAGGTTTAAAAGGTATCTATATTGATGAAATATAAGCAAGGGGAGAGATCCCTAAACCCCTCCCCTTGCTTACTAAAGGCATTTCTTCTGGGCGTAATATATGCCTTAATCCACCAAAATCATTTTCCAAGAACCTTTTCAAAATAGCTTATCGGCTTGATATCAGTGAGGGTTGTCCTGTGTATCAGCCATTTGCCATCTTCACTTTTGGTGATCGTGTTCTCTATGATCGGCTGCTTTGATAGCTGCGCGATCTTTGCGTCAGACAATTCTTTTTTATCTTCAGACATTTTATCTTTTACCTCCTTTCAGAGCTATTTAGAATACCTTTTCCAGTTGATAAATAAGCCCTCCAAACTTAGAGTTGTTTGAAAATTGGGACAGTTACAAATAAAAAGGCCAAAATAATAATCTTGTTATGATAGGAAAAATACTTAATGATTCTTTCAGTGATTATAAAAAGAACTTCAGGCCATTATTGAAATTTCTTGCTTTATTCATCGGAATTCCTTCGATAATATCATTCTTTATTTTTTTATACTGGGCAAATATGTATCCATCCCTTTATGAGCTTAATCCTGCAAACTTCAACGATATTCCTTTGGGTTATTCAATCTCATCATTCATAATCGGATTAGCATCATTTATTCTATTGCTTTACGCAGGAGCTAGTATAATAAAAACGTCATTAGTTAAGGAAAAATTTAAGCTCTCTGACTTGCTTGAGCTCAAAGCAGGAGTTTTCTTTAGCTATATTCTGCTATTGGTTGTGACAGCCATATTTATCTTAGGGCTATTCATTCTTTTGATTATTCCAGGAATAATCTTTATGATATATTGGTCACTTGCAGCATTTGCATTCTTTGATAAGAAACGAGGAATATTGAATTCATTGAAAGAGAGCAGGAGATTAATAAAGGGTAACTGGTGGAGGACAGTAGGTTATGCTGTGATTATATCCTTGATCTCAATGGCATTATTGTTCATAAGTTCACTATTGACATTGCCTAATCTATTTATTGCAGGACACTCTTATGGATTAATAGTGCTTTCAAGGATCTGGTCGCTCTTGGTGAATTTCGCTTCCAGCGTGGTTATCATTCCTTTGTCACTGCTCTTCTTCAGGAACTACTATAAGCAATTAAAGAAGGAAAATAAATCATAATCCGGGATTCTCAAGTCTTTCTAGAGTTATCTCCCTCCGTGAGGGATTGACTTTTTGCTTATTCACAACATATATGAAAACTACTTTGTCGCCAAGATCCATTTTTTGGCAGGATGTAGAGTTATTGAATTTGAAGCCTTTCCGGAATTGCCGGGGAATTAAAAAGTATTTTGTTGCAGAATTCTTTCCTCTTTGGCTGATATTTGCCTGGACCTTTGCGATGTCTTCTGAGAAAAGCCTGACATTTTCCATATGGCCATGCAATTGCAGGAATTCCTCATAGTCAGACATAATTTCAGTGACTATTTTATTTCCCCTTTTCTTTGTGTTTATTATGGTTCCCATGTAAAAAATATGGTTTATTTATCCTATTATTCTTTAAGCTTTCAATATATATCTTTTTATCACATTATACACATCATATATATTTATATAATTTAAAGAATTTATCAAATCATGAAGAGAAAGATAGTCCTGCATGGCCCGTCAACATTGACTGTTTCATTGCCTGCTAGTTGGGCCAAAAAGTTCAGCATAAAAAAAGGCGATGAACTGGAAGTGGATGAAATAGGAAATGAGCTAAGGGTATCAGCTAGCAATGAGCTAATTGCAGGGTTTAAAGAGATAAACATCGGAGACCGTAAAAGGTTTGGAAAATCTTGTATAACTTCCTCTTACAGAAGGGGCTTTGATGAGATACATCTTAACTATGACAGTAATGATTATATTAAGACTGTCAAGGATCTAGTTACAAGTGAGCTGACAGGTTTTGAGATAATCAAGCACGGAAATAAATGCTGCGTCATAAAGGATTTAACAGGGCATAGTAAGGATGAATTCGACAACGCACTAAGAAGGACATGGCTGTTGATTTTAGATATGGCTAATGAAGCGTATATTTCGATTAGGAAGGGAGAGTTTGAAAATCTTGAAAACATAATGCTGATGGATGAATCAGTAAACAAATTCAGCAATTATTGCCTGAGGATATTGGGGAAAAGAGGGCATTCTGATTTTTCAAAGACCCACTTGTATTTTCATTTAATCAAGTCTCTTGAAAAAATAGCTGATTCCTATAAAGGTCTTTGCAGCCACCATCAAGATGTTGATGATAAATCTCTTGAAATGTTTAATGAACTGAATAAATGTCTTGAGAATTTTTA
This sequence comes from Candidatus Woesearchaeota archaeon, assembly GCA_964578845.1. Lineage (GTDB taxonomy): Archaea > Nanobdellota > Nanobdellia > Pacearchaeales > GW2011-AR1 > CAZOEF01. Next base: position 25,530 of record CAZOEF010000001.1, on the reverse strand, counting down.
TAGCGCCTTTTATGATTATCATCCTGAAAAAATAGAATCCCTTTTCTCTATGACAAAGGGTTTGCAGAATAAACTTGTAAAGTTGCAGTCTAGCCAAGGATTCTACCTTACATCTATATGCAATGATATAAGGGACCTTTTGTCTTTGCTTGTGGAGATTAATTTGTGATTTATCCCGATAAACAATTTATTTATCCTTTTTTAGTCGTGTGGTTTATCTTTGTAATTATATTATTTAATCTATGAGATTAAGATTAATTATTGCAAGCATCTTTGTTACCCTTATATTTGCTACAGCAGTCATCGCAAGCGGGCAGGCTTACACACTTTCTAAGGGAGAAAAGAATGTAGAGACTGATGTTGGCCTGGTCACTCTTTATGAGGGCACAAATGTAGGAGGGGATCCATACAATTATATTTCCTTGACCGAAGGTATTTTCCTCCAGACAACCGATGGCGAGATATTCTTTGAGGCTGGAACAAAAGTGGATTGCGATGTTCCTCCAGGACACCCTGACCCTTGTGATCCGTATTAGCTATTAAGGAAGTAATAATCTCCAAACACTAATGCGCTATTCATATAAGATCTCCTTCTAAAGCTTTCACATGCGCCGCCTATGATTCCTGCTTCTTCTTTATCCCTTAGATAATTTATTGTCAAGGCTTTCTTTAAGAAATAAAACGCTTTTTCATATGATGAGTCTTCTGTTATTTTGGACAATCCATTTAACGCCTGTAATGCTATTGCGCTGGCAGAAGTGTCTGTTGGAAAGTCTGCGTTTTTTGCCTCTAAGTCAGCATAATGCACTCCTCTTTCATTCACGGAATCAGGACGCAGAAAGTAATCAGCCACTCTTTTTGCGTGTTTAATTAACACAGGATCCTGTTCTATAGACAAAAAGTCTGCCATTCCGTACATCATTTGCGCCTGAGCTCTTGCAAATGTTGAAGCAGAGCCTATGCCTTTATCATTTAATTCACCAATTACTTTTGTTCCATCCAGAACAGCGGTTTTTCTTACAGATCCATCATCCCTTATATGAAAGTTTACTGCAGTGTCTACATGGCTTCTAGCCATCTCAAGGTATTCTCTATTGCTAGTAGTTCTAAATCCCCATAAGAAAAACGGCACTATGTCCATCATTACTCCTGCTTCACTAATATCAGGCCGATCAATAAATGGTGCAAAAAACCCTCTTTCATCAAATCTTCTCTTCAGGATATCTATAGCTCCAAGGGCAGATACTTTATAGCTGTCCTTTTTAGTTATGTCATAAGCTTTTGCGTGAGAGCAGAAAAATCTCGTCGCTGTAGTGTTGATCAGGTCTTCTTTAGAAATATTAATCTGGCTGGTTGATTCTTCCGCTAGCCTTCTCAGCCTTAAATTATTGGTCCGGATAAAACCTTCCCAAAGTATTCCTGGCCAGTATCCATTTGTGAAATTCCTGTCTCCTGAAGTGTACCATGAGTCTCCAATTGTTCCGAAAGGATATTCTCCGCTGGGAATTCCCTCTGCTTCAGGGATTGTTTTCTGGAGAAATATTCTTTCTTCTAGTTCAGTGAACAATCTCTGCAGCTTGGCAGGGTCTTCTGTTCCGCTGATTTTTTCTTTTATGTACCCTATTGAATTCAAGTAATCTCTGCCTTTCAAAGCTAACGCCCCTAATGATAATACCATAGCACTAGCGATAGATCCCTGAATAAACCTTCTCCTATTTATCCCTTTGAACCTATCAAGGTCTCTGGCGAATTCTTTCATTCCTGAATAACTTCCTTTTTTCGCTTTCAATATTATCCTTTCAAGCTCTCTTGGAATCTTATCAGGGCCATGTTCCAGAAGCTTTTCTAAAACATTAGTTGCAAGGGCATAAACATCGTCAGAACTCTCGTCCCTGGTGAATTTGCTTCCGAAATCAATAACTACTTTCCTGTCTTTTACTTCTATCAGGTTTTTGAGTTTAATGTCATTATGTTCTATTCCCCTTTGATGGCAGAATAAAAGTGTATCAGCTGCTGAGCTAGTCTTGTTTACTATCTGTTCAAGAGTAAATCTCTCTCCCCTAGTTATTCTCTCTTGAAGATTATCTTCAGGCAAAGCTTCCATAGCAATATAATAGTGATCCCCTTCTCTTCCTCCGCCATAGACAGCTGTTGTACCTTTGCACTCTCCAAGCTCTGCTAAAGTCCTTATCTCATCTTTCAATTGAGTTATCCTTTCAGCTGGCTGTCCTGGCTTTAGGACTTTCAATGCTACAATTCTTCCTGGAGATATTTCTCCAATTTCTTGAGCAAAAACAATCCAGCTTTTTTTAGTTCCTTTTGGAGGAGGATCCCTAAGGACTCTATATTTTCCTTCAAAAACCATCCCATAAAGTTTCTCAACTCCTTGCAGTCTATCAACAGAACCCATTATTTACAAAATTTGGATTGATTTATTAAATTATCTAGAATACTTCCTTCTGCCAATCGCCCCTGTCAGATATATCAATCCTCCAAAGGCAGCAGTTGCGCCGCAAGCAGCATATAATTCTTTTATATCATTTTTACTTAAATTATTGTAGGCTATTATTCCTGCTTTTTGTCTATCAGAGATCAATCCCATAAAAGTTGTGCCTATCGCTCTGCTTACTAATCCTGCTTCCTCTCCCCGCTCTCTAGCGTAATCAGCAATTTTTGTTCCTACTGCCCCAGCGCCTCCAAGCAAAGTTATTCCTATTCCAGAAGTTGCTAAACTAGAATATCCTAGCCTCTTAAGTAAATTCCTTTTCTTAACCATAAAAATTAATCCATGAACTGCTTTTTAAATCTTTCGCCCCTAAATAGTAGTATATAATTAGGATCCAGATAACTTAATAAAATGCATTTATTTCCTGTATCTATGGCGAGAAAGACTGTTAAAAAAGAGGAGGATAAAAGCCTGCTTTGGTCTATAGTAAAGCTTCCTTATACTATTTATAAAAAAGGAAAAAGAAAACAGGTTGAGAAAAAGATAAGAAAACATCGGGAAACTTTGACTCCCCAATATGAACCTTTCCAGGAAGTGCATAAGTTTAAAGGGGATTTGAACAAATGGGAAGTTGACTTGCTTAATTCTGAAAGCAAGATAGGGATAGTCTTAGGCGCTAGAGGCTCAGGGAAGACTGCTTTCAGCCTGAAACTGATAGAAAACATATATGCCAAAAAAAGAAGGCCTTGTTATGCAATAGGATTCCGGAAGGCAGAGATGCCTGCCTGGGTTAAAGTTGTTGAGAATATTTCAGAGATAGAAAATGGTGCGATCGTATTGATAGATGAAGGGGGAGTGTTATTCAATTCAAGGAGATCCATGACAACAGCAAATAAACTGTTAGGGGAACTGATATTAATTGCTCGACATAAGAACTTAAGCATTTTATTTATCTCACAGAATTCTTCAAATCTAGATGTCAATATACTAAGGCAGGCAGATTACTTGGTGTTGAAGCCTTCCTCCTTATTGCAGAAAGATTTTGAAAGGAAGAAGATAAAGCAAATATATGATGAAGTTGATAAATATTTTGAAAAATACTCTGATAAGCTAGGAATAACTTATATCTACTCAGATAAGCTTAGGGGATTTATCACAAACCAGTTGCCTTCGTTCTGGAATGTAAGGATCAGCAAGAGTTTTTCCGGAAGATAGTTTTATAAAGTGATTTTTTTGGATTGATTTATGTCAACATTAAGAGATTATAGGATTACAGGAAGGAGACGTAGGTTAAGCCGGGGGGAATTAGCATTATTCCCGCAAAATCACCGCATGGATGCATTTCCTTTAGTTACCCTGGAAGGATATTTATCTGCATCTAGGTTTAATTGGACTATTCAGAGAGGCGTGTTAATAGCACCCATGGCAGATAGCTTGCCTTATTTTATCCTCCAGCCCAAGCCTGTTATGGAAAGAGAACTAAACAGGAAGGTTGTTACATGGGATGATCTTTATATGGGGAAGGATCTCATCGTAAATGCATTGAAAAATAAGGGAAGTGAATTTGAAGGATATGCAGATTGGATTTCTTCCTTAAATGATTACTCTTTGCAGAGGCCCTTTGAACAATTGCCCGTAGCAGTTTTTAGAGTTGGAGCGGATCTTTATCTTCTTGATAGGGGCGATAGAAATAGAAACCATATAAGCAGGAGCATCCCCTCACCGATATTATCAGTTTGCAGCAATGAGACCGCTAAAAAAATAAGCCTTATTAGATAACATAGATTTAAAAATGCAATTTATTTGTTAAAGAAATCATATTTCTGGGAGGAAGAAATGAGAAAAGCAGTAAGAAAATCAAGAAGGAAGAGAATATTGGCTATGAAGCTGAAAAAGAAGTAGGCAAAGGCTTATAAACCTACTTTTTAGTCCTTTAATATTCAATGTTAGAGAAAAAGCTCGACTTTTTCTTGTATAATAATATGGAATCATTCAAAAATCTAGGCATAGAAGAGTCTATCCTTAAGGTAATAGAAGAACACAAGTTCGAAAAACCTAGTGAGATACAGGAAAAATCAATCCCAGTCATACTTGAAGGAAAGAATGTTATTGCAGGTTCAGCAACAGGTTCAGGAAAGACTTTAGCTTTCGGAGTTGATTTAATACAGACTTCAGAGCCAGGAAAAGGGATACAGTCATTAGTCTTAGTCCCTACAAGGGAATTGGCAGAGCAGGTCAGTAAATTCTTAATAAGATTTTCTAAATTCAAGGAACTAAACATAGCAGCTGTTTACGGAGGAGTCGGGATAAATCCACAGATAAGGGATTTGGAAAATGCTGAAATAGTTGTAGGCACTCCTGGAAGGGTCCTGGACCACTTGAACAGAAGGACAATGAATCTGGAGAATTTAAAAGTTTTAGTCCTGGACGAAGCAGACAGGATGTTAGACATGGGATTCAGGGATGATATGGATAAGATTATCAATGAATGCCCTATAAGAAGACAGACTTTGCTGTTCTCTGCTACAATATCCAATGACATCATGCACTTAGCTAAGAAATATATGAAAGACTTCGTCGAGATTTCTGCCGAGAGCCACGTCGATCCGACAAAACTGAAGCAGACTTATTTTGATGTCTCAAACCATATGAAATTCTCTTTATTGGTCCAGTTATTACAGGAAGAGAAATCAGGAGTAGTAATGGTGTTCTGCAATACAAGAAAGAATGTAGATTTCATAGCAAAGAACCTGATGTTCTCAGGCATAGATGCTTTGGCTATACACGGAGGCCTTTCACAGGAAAAAAGAAACAAGATAATGGAGCATTTCCATTCAAAGAAAGCTAATATTCTGGTCTGCACTGATGTAGCTGCTAGAGGTTTAGATATCAAAGGAATCACTCATGTTTACAATTATGACATTCCTGCAGATCCTAAAGAATATGTCCATAGAGTCGGAAGGACAGCAAGAGCAGGAAAAGAAGGGAAAGCTATCAATTTAGTTTCTGAAAGGGATTATGAGAATTTCTCCGCAGTTCTAAATAGGACAGGATTGAAAATAGAGAACGAGCCAACTCCAGAAATTCATATGACTAGGATAAGATGGATGCCTCAGCCTAAAAGAGGAAGATTTAATTCCCGTGGAGGAAGCAGGGAACATCAGAATAGAGGTAGAGATTCAAGAGGCGGACATTCAAGAGGGCCAAGTAGAGGATCTTCAAGAGGCGGACATTCAAGAGGAAGAAGCAATTATTCTAGAGGACCTAGAAGATAGTACGTCCACAAATCAACAAAATCTTTCTGATGTATTTACTCATCCGTTTCAGGATCAGTCTCCCATTTTGAATGCCTGTCTGAATAAGTGAAAACTCCGCCATGTTTTTTGCCTTGCCTTCCTGAATGCAGCATATTAGGGACACTTGTAACAGAATAATCTTTTCCATCAATAGTAAAAGATTCAATCCTCTCGTGCATTTCTTCTCCAAATGGTTCACTGACTATTAGTCTAGGTTTTATGATATCTTCTCCTTCTCCAAGATGGAACATATCTCTTGAAAGCCAGTAATTATTCACTAAATATCCGCTCACTCTTCCGCTGCTGAGTATAGATAAATTCCTGAACAATGGCGTTGCTGTCCTCTCTTGCTCTTTCATAGTGGGGCAATTCAATAATTCTAATCTCACAAAAGGCTCACCCAAATATTCATCATATCTCCAAGGCCCGCAGAATTCCTCATATAATTTGAATTCAAGTTCAGTGTTTCCTCTTCCAATAATCTCATTTTCATAAGTCAAGTTCCTGGAAACTATAGCATCGTATAATTGCACCTGATTTAATTGGCAGAGATTTATTCCATATTGTTTCTTTACTGAAGGCAGGGCGCTTAGGAATATAGAAGATAATACTCCAATAGTTCCAATGGTTATCAAGGTCTCGAGTAATGTAACTCCCTTTTGCATTAAATCAAAGAAAAATAAGGATTAATTAATAAGATTCCCGATTTAGGGATTATCCTAAAGATGCCAGAAATATTTATAAACTTTAAATAACAAAATATCTTAATACTTGCGAAGTGCCGTCTTAGGATGGCACTGACGCTTCATCTTATTCTTTCTTGTTCAGCTTTCTTATTAATTTACCAAGGTTTACCGAAAAATTACAAGCTCGCCTTAGTTTATAAGACGATGTTCTTCTAAAAAAGCCGTTTCCTACCTTTTTATTGAATCTCTTTCTTATTGTATTTATTACAGGAATAAAATCCGCATCTCCACTTATAATGATTGCAGTATCATAGAGATTATCAAATGCTCCAATTAAAAGATCATGGGCTAAATAGACATCATCTCCTTTTACTTTATAGGAGAATCCTTCACTTTTCTTTATCTTGCTAACATCACATAATATCACTTTGAATTTAGGAATCTTTTTCAAAACATTAAGAAATTCATTATGTATTTTATAAGTATTAGGATCATAGTCTTTGTCTAGTGGAGCATTATAATAGTAAACTGTAACAAGCTGCCTATTATCAATCAAATCATTAACGATTTTTTGAAGCTTTACATCAAGACTCTTTTCTTTAAATTTCCTTATACCATGATAAAAATTTCTTCCATCAATAAAGACTGCAACTCGCTCTTTATCATTTTTGGGCATTTTAATGACAACAATTTTTTCCTTAAAAATAAGTCTGTCAAGAATGGGATTATCTCAAAAATAATCTTATCTCTTGATAGCTTTCTTGATCTTTATCGCTTCTTTCTTCTGCTTATCAGCTTCTCTTAACTTAATATTCTGAAGCTCTTTATTCCTCTCACCGAGCTCTTTCTTCAGCCTCACAATATCTTTTTTTTCTTTCTTTATATCTTCCAGCCTTTCCTTTTCTTTCTGTTTTTCAACGTACTTGAATATCCTTTTTGTAGGTATCCTCATCAGATTCAGTATTCCTGAAAGTATCAGTATAATAATCATAACTGCTATGAAATTAACTAAGGTTATATTCTCAGGGGAATATACAAGTAATATCAATCCTAGTGCAATAAGGTTGATTGTCAAGGGAGAACTGATATATTTAGCTATTTTCTCAGGGAAAAGATGGTCAAAATTGATTCTCAAGAGCAATAGCCCTATTATCAGTACAGCGACAGAAGTTATGCTTTTGTAGGGATATATTTGGAAGTTTTGTATTCCTTGTCCGTTAATGTAATAAATATACCTTAATAGGTTCATAGAGACGAACAATAATACTAACGTATTAGTAAAATAAGTATTCCAGCCAGGCCTTTCGTTCTTATATCTCTCAAAATATGCCATAATCAATATAGTAGCAATAGCCAAGGGGAATATTGCCCACAGCACTTCAGGGACAAAGATCAATTGTATGAATTTCCACAATGATTCATAAATTAACGCCATCTTTACTTAACTTTTGGTTTAGGGAACTTGCTGAGGATGATTTTCCTTAAGTTCTTCTGTATTATCCTGATGGCATAGATCAAGACTATAACTAGCAGCAAAGTCAGGATAAACATAGTAACAGAGCTTATTCCTTCGGACATCCATAGATTAGTGGAATAAATAAAAATTATTAATGCAGCAACTAACAGGACAAATACTGTTAAGGAGATTAACAACGGAGCTTTATTTTCTTTTTTCATATTTCCTCCTTGTATAGATTATTATAGCACTTAATATAGTTATCATTATTGCCAAAAGGAACAAAGTTATATCTCCATCAAATAATATCCCTATAAAGAACAAATGCGTCAATATCGCCCCTGCCCCTATTGTTAATGCTAATATCGCTCCTATTAGGGCTGTCTGAGGAATCAATAATAATATTCCGGTGATTAGCTCCATAACTCCGACTAAATATCTTCCCCAAGGTTCTACTCCTAATTGAGTAAACAATTCAACAGAAACAGGCTGGGAAGTAAATTTAAAATATAATGTCTGAAAAAGAACAACAGCGACAATAACTTGAGCGATCCACAGGAGCTTAATCTCTTTCATTATTTAATGTAATCAAAAACTGTTTAAATAACTTTGGAGAAATATATAAAGAAAAAACTTCTCTTAGGATTATGGAAATTAGGAGGCTGAGGAAAAAAGATTTGCAGAGTCTTAAACAGTATTGGAAAGTCTATGAACCCTTCCTGAGAAGATATGATGATATGAAAGAGGGAGATTCATTATTTCTTATAGTCTGGAAAGGAAATATCCCTATCGGACACGGAAGAATAATCTGGAGAAATATTCCTGTAATAGAGGATATGTTTATTGAAAATAAATATAGGTCTAAGGGAATAGGGACAAAATTATTGAAACGATTGGAATTATACATCGAGAGAAAGAACCATAATAAAATAAGATTATATGTTGATCCAAAGAACAGGAAAGCTGAGAGACTATACCTGAGAAAAGGCTATAAGTTGACTGGCAGAGTCATTAAAGACAAAAAAGAAATGTTAAAAATTATTTAAATTTCTTGAAAGCATATTTTCCAGGGCCAAAAGCGCCTAATGCTAACACTAACAGCAAGATCAATCCGTCTCTTTCAAGAGTTCCTGTTATTCTGCCTGCATCCACAGCTCCAGGGACTTGCATAAAGAAGAATGCTACTGTGATAACAGCTAATACAGGGTAAGTAACCCAAGGGAAGCCAAATCCTACCAGAACTAAAGCTCCAAACACAACTTCAACTAATCCGACTAATAATCCGACAAAACCAGGAAGACCTAGCAGCTCAGGTGAAGAGAATATTTTAGGATATCCGTGAAGGATAAATATTGCTCCAACAGCGATTCTCAAAAGCATCCACGAAACATTCTGGAAAGTATCACCCTTTTTCATAGAGCGTATAAAATTATTTCATTTATAAATATTTTGTTAAATATGGCAGCTCTTCATGCCTCTTTTCTCTAAATATTTCTGGTGATAATCTTCAGCAGGAAAGAATTTTGAAGCTTTTGTTATCTTAGTCACTATTTCCTTATCTAATTTTTTCTGCCTTTCTTTTTTGGAGTTCTCAGCTATTTTTTTCTGTTCATCGTTATGATAGAATATCTCAGACCGATACTGGCTTCCTACGTCAGGGCCCTGTCTATTCATAGTAGTAGGATTATGGTTATCCCAGAATACATCTAATAATCCCTTAAACGAAATCTTGCCAGTATCATAGGTTATCTCAACAGCTTCAGCGTAGCCAGATTCATCAGAACATACTTCCTCATAAGTCGGATTAGGATATTCCTTTTCATTGCCTCCGGTATAGCCGACTGTGACTTTTATCACTCCGGCAGTTTCTGAGAATATTAAATCAGGGTTCCAGAAACATCCCATTGCTAAAGTTGCTTTTTCTTTCATCTTTTTAAAAAGGCCTGTAAAAATATAAATCTATCCTTTCCATCCAATGTCATTCTCAGATAAAGTCAGCCATAAGTATATTCCTTTGAAATAAGCAAACGTGTATATTAAGACTAAAGGAGGCAGATATAGGAAATTATATGGATATACCATCAGCACATTATAGAATTCTTTTGCAGAGATCTCTTTTTTGAACAAGTAATAGGGTATTGTTATTAATGGATATAGCAGGAACGCCACTAAAAGGCTGTTCATTAAGGAGAATTCGTTCACCCATGGGAATATATTGAATGCCGAACCCACTAATAGATTAATGATTATTGGAAGTATTGCAAGGAGCACGAATAATACAAATACAGGGTTAGTTAAATAAACTTCAGGATATTTCATGAACTGCTGCATATATCCAGCGCCCCACCTTATCTTCTGTTTAACCCATGAAACTATCGAGTTAGGCACATTGCTTTTCACAATTGCAAGGCTCTGATGGACTTTGTAATTTGCTTTATTTAATTTGATAGCCATGTCTGAATCCTCTGTTAATGCGTTTACTGAGAATCTTCCTACTTTTTCAAAGGCGTCCTTTCTCACGGCCATGCACGCCCCTCTCATTCCTATTGTTGAATATACATTCATGGCTGCCTGGAAGAGTGTTATGAAATTATGTTCTATTGCCTGCATTTCCTGCATGAATCCTTTTCTTGAAGGCACTGTCCCGCAGCTCACGCCAGCAATCCTGGAATCTGACTGGAACCTCCTCATCACATCTTCAAAAGCTGTCCTGTTGAGGATAGTGTCAGAATCAAGGACAAATAATATATCTCCCTTTGCATTTTCAGAAGCTTCATTAATTGAGATGACTTTGCCTTTATTGAGATCATTATTGAATAATCTGAACTTATGCCTTTTTTTGAGCATTTTCAGCTCTTCATAAGTATTGTCAGTGCTATGGTCATTTATTACTATGACTTCAAAATCCTTCTCGCACGAACTATATATGCTCTCTATGCACCTTACAATATAATTTCCGTCATTATAAACAGGTATTATGAAGCTTACAAATGAATGATCCCTTAAAGCTGGAAGTTTCTTTCTTAAGTCAATAAATGAGAATGCCATGATTACAATGACTTGCAATGTCAATATCATTCCGATGAGAATACTTACTGCTATAGCCATTATTCAAATAAAAATAATGAATTTTACTATTTCTGTTGTATTCTATTTACTGCATTATTCTGCAGTTTCTGCACTTCTTCCAGAACTCTCTTGTCAGGGGATAATACATACACGTGATCATCTTTTGACCTTATCGCCCTGTAGAGTTTCTGCAGGAATTCTCTTTTAGCCTTATCACGATAGAATTCCCAGTAATAAGCAGGGTGAGTCTGCTGGATGACTTTCCAGAATATATCCTGCACATTAGGGTTAGGATATTTAGTAAACACTATTGAATTGCAGGTCTTGCCTGGAAAGTCTACGCCTCTTGAGCATTTTGTGGAAAACAACTTTGTAAACTTGCCTTTCTTGAAGTCTTCTATATCTTTTCCTTTAGAATCCATTCTCTGCTTGATAAAAAGGTCTTCTCTTGCAGTGACTCCTGAAAGATTCAGTTTTATTTTTTCCTCTTTGCTAGGCAGGTCCTGGTAAGCATGCACATGGACTAATGTAGGCTCTTTTGATTTTTCTATTGCTAAATGCAATGCTTTTAGATAATCCTCCCTTGAATATTTTCCAGAGCTGAAATTAGAGTATTTGCAGTCAAACTCTTTTCCTGTCATGACTATCTCCATATTTCCAGGGCTTAATGTCTCAGCTTCCACCACTTTGTAGTTCTTTATCTGGAAGATATGCTCTAAAACCTCTTTTGAATGAAGTGTTCCTGACATCAATACTAATGCTTTTGTTTTAGTAAGCAGATCCTTCATTTTATAGGATAAGTTAGTGCTGACAACTCTTGCATAAAGATTATCTTCCTCTCTCCTGAATGTGACAAAGACTTCTGCTAAGTATGAGGAAAAATCCCTCGCTATCTCTAACAAGTTATTAGCATAGTTCTGCTCATCTATCAATATCTCTGCCTGCAGCTCCTGGTTAGCATTCATCAATTGTATCAATTCTTTTATCTTTGTGTCTTCTATCTTGAAAATCTTGTTCTCGTCAATCCCTAAAGCGTTCTTGTTCTTCTCTTCTAGGTCTATCAATTCCCTCATCTTCTTTATGCAGTCTTCACTTGATTTGTTTTCTACTGAAAGGTTTTTTAATGAATTGTTCAGCCAGGTCAGATTGAGCTCGGACTGCTCAAAGAAATTATCTAGGTATACATCTGCTTCATCTATTACATCTAACTCTGTCAACGGCTTTCTTCCTAAAGCCATCTCAGTATTGTATTTTGCCGAATTGAATATTATCACGTCAGACTGTTTGTATGATAAGTACTGGTCATAATAAGAGCATCCTTGTTTTCTGTGGTAGAAAATATATTTTTTCCCGTCACATCCTAAATATTCGTGTTTTTTCGCATCAGTCAATTGGTTTGCCTCAAATTCAGCAGGGATTATCGGGCTCCAGTAAGGATTGGCCGGAGCTATTGACATCCTCCTTAGTTTCTCTATGTCGTTTAACTCTTTGTTCTGCATGAAAGGGTTTTCTGAATAATATTCTTTTAATTGCCTGAAGTTCTTCTCAGTTATCTTTATCGTGTCTGGCAGGAAAGGGTCTGCGCAGGAAATCCCTGGCTTGATTATAGAGTCATGGTTATCCCTGCCAGTGATCATAGCTATCTTTAATTTACTTCCTGTTTTTTTTAATAAGTATTTTTTTTCTACATAATCTTTCTCATACTGGCTCTGCAAAGTCTTAACAGGAACTACTATGGATGTTTTCCCTAGAAGCCTTGCAAGGTTTAGTGCAATAGCGCTTTTCCCTGTCCCGCACGCCCCATGGAGGAATATTATTTTTTCTCCTTGTTTTATCAGTGAATATATCTCTTTGACCACATCTTCCTGTGTTTTTCCGTTTGAGAATTTTAATGGCTCTAACGGAGCGTTATTTTCATATAAGCTCCAGTATGATTTATCGAAGATATTATTTAGCTTGGTTTTCTCCTCTTTTAGGAAATCAAGTGAATCAGAGGTCTTCAGCTGAAGGACCTGTTTTTGGTTATTTGATAAGCTCCCGCTCACGTATTCGCCGTCAATCTCGACTAATTTCCCCTGCGAATCAAAGCTCAACCTCTTCATCTTCACTCATAAAAACTAAGCTTTAAAAGAATTATGCAAATGGATTAATATTTAAACAAAAAATCTATGTTTTTTTATGGATCTAAGGATGTTCCTAAAAGAGGATGCAGAGCTTATTGAAAGAATATACTTCATAATACTTAATCTGATCAGGATAAGCCTGATTATAGCATTTTTTGGGGCAATCTTCTCTGAAGAGTGGATTATCTTGTTTGTTGCAGTGTTTACTTTTATTTTGACTTATTTGCCGTATATAGTTGAAAGAAGGTATAATATCAATATCCCGATAGAATTTGAGTTTATTTCAGTGGCATTTATTTATGGAGCGCTGTTCTTAGGAGAGGCTCACGGATATTATACTAAATATTGGTGGTGGGATTTAGTCTTGCACGCTGGTTCAGCAATAGCTATAGGTTTTTTGGGTTTCTCTATTCTTTACATATTATATAAAGGAAAAAAAGTTGAAGCTAAGCCATTCCTCCTTGCAGTTTTCTCGTTCTTCTTCGCTTTAGGCATAGGCGCATTATGGGAGATATTTGAGTTTGCAATGGACCAGGTTTTCGGCTTCAACATGCAGAGATCTGGTTTAATAGACACAATGTGGGACTTGATAGTCGATGCCGCAGGAGCATTATTAGTCTCATTAGGAGGATTCTTATATTTGAAAAAGAAAGAAGCTTTTATCTTCACTGGAATAATGAAGAGATTTGTAAAGGATAATCCTTCATTGTTCAGGAAATCACGCAAATAGGTTGTTTAGCCAGTCTATTAATACTTCCAGGAATGATTTTGGCTGCCTGGAAGCGCTGTTCAATCTTATGATCCTCTGTTCAGGTTGAATATCATTTGATAGTTCAGTGAATATGACTTGAGTGTCACATTCTACTCTTAATTCACTCTCCCATGTTTCTTCAGAGCTTTCATCATAATCTCCATCATCATAATCATATTCTGTTGTGAACTCTAGGTCATAGCTTCCTTCTATGTTTGAAGGCAAAGGTATATTGAAATCAATGTCTTTCTCATCTCCCTCATCTAAGTTTGCAATTTCATAATAAGTATCTATGTTTAAGTCATCACTCTCTATATTTATTCTGACTTTATCCTGGTCTTCATCTCCCACATTAAGCAAAGTCAATGATCCTGTTATTGATTCTCCACACATCAATTCTTCAGGCATTATTATGTCATCAATCACAACAAACTTTCCTTCATCTTCTACACTTTCAATCTCGATCGGTTCGTAAATATTTTCTTCAAGATCATCTGAAGAGTCTATGCAGGAATTCTCCTCTCCTAGGTCATCACTATAGGCTTTTATGGCAAGTTTATAATTTCCTTTTTCTATATCAGAATTTACTCTGAACTCAAATACTCCTTCTTCTGAGCTGTCTTCATCTACATTGCCCAAGTCTATTTTTTCCTCGTCATCATTCTCAAAGTCAAGATCTTCTGAAACATCGTTTCCGTCTTCATCTATAAGCCCCAGTTCTATTATTACATCTTCCCATTCTTCGCTTCCTTCGTTCTGCACTTCAACCGTTATTTCAATATCATCTAATGTTCTCCAGGACTCGTCATCGCCCTCCCCATTATTATTGATATCAATGGATAACTCAATATCACTAGCATTCACAGTTCCAGCATCACAGAAAGTCTTCTGGACATTGAACGTTTCTGAATCACTAGCTCCTTCATCAGATTCAGCAGTTATTGTCACTTCATTATTTCCGAAGTTTAGATTATCAGGATTAGGTATTGAGACTTCAACCTGCGGCCATTCATCTAAAGAATCATTCAATACATCTAATGAATCAATAGACAAATCAACTAGATCTCCTGTTGAAGACAGCATTATGTTATTTAGAGGAATATTTCCATTATTTTCAATAGATAATATTCCGCTTTGGTTCCTCGTTAAAGACCTCACTATCTCTAAAGACAAATCAGTATTTACAGGAGGAGGTTCAATCATAGTAAGAGGAAGATAATCTATATTATTATCGCCTAAAACATAAGGATCGTCACAGATCCCATTATTATCCGAGTCATTACAAGTTTGGCTAAATCCTGTTCCATCAGGTTTAGCCCAATAGTTTCCTCCTATAAACCTTCCTCCAACTATATTTGTTCCCTTGGTCTTTGTAAAATTCCATGAGTTTTCCCCACCAGGACTTGTTGGCCAGGAATAATAATTAATGGTGTTGTTGAGAAGGTTGTTATATATCAAATTATCAGAAGCACCCTGCAATGTGAATATGCCTGAAAGTTTATTCCCAAATATTTTGTTATCTTCTAGTATATTTTCTGCAGATTCATCATCTAATTCTATTCCAGAGTAGTCTAAGTGTGCCAACCCTCCAAAACCGTTGCCTTCAATTTGATTGTTCTTGATTAAGTTATTGGTTGACTCTCTTAAATCAATCCCATTTTGTCCATTGTCAATTAATTGATTGTTTTCTATACTGTTATTTATTGATTCATCCAAATTTATTCCGTCAATAGCATTTTCATTAATCAAATTATTTTTTATCTCATTATTTGTTGCATCGTTTAAATCAATCCCATCCTGTTCGTTGTCTACGACATTATTTCTTTCTATGATGTTTCCACTGCTTTCTTCAACTTCTATTCCCTCACGCCCGTTATTCAAAATTTCGTTGTCAATAATCTTGTTATTGATAGTCATAATATTAATTCCTTGCCAACCATTATTCCTTATAATGTTTCCCTCAACTAAATTGCTATTGTTCTGCGGAAATCTAAAAAAATCTCTGATAATAATCCCTCTCTCTACGTTGTCTTCTATCAGATTTTCTCTTATTAGATTAAATGATGAAGAAATCATTTCAATTCCTCTGTAATTATTTACAATGTTGTTATTCTCTACAGTGTTGTGGGATGATTGGTCTTGATCATTTGATAGAGTGATAACTATTGCATTATCTCCATTGTTGATTATATCATTGTTAAAAATGTGATTATTATTTGAATTAGAAAGAAATATTCCTGTCTGGCCGAGGGTTATCAAATTATTTGAGATCGTGTTTTGATTTCCCCTAGCTAATATTCCTCTTCCATTGTGCCCAGTTAATACATTATCATCTATTAATGAGTTGTGTGAGTTGATTAGAATTATTCCATAGAGACCTTCATCTCTTCCATCTGGAGAAATTTGAGAACTCTTTATTGTAACCTCTTCTGAATCTCTCACATCAATACCAGTACTATATGTTGATCTCACATTTAAGTCTTCTAAGAGTACTTTATTAGCACTCTCTACGGATATTGCCTCACTGTACCACTCTGACAAGGTTATGTTCTCCACGATTATATTGCCAATAGACTTTTCTGCGTTATAGACAGAAATTCCTATTATTCCTCCATTATCTGGGAAAATGTCTCCATCTGTTGGTTGAACTGAGGTGTCTGCATTTATCAAATAATTTTTTCCGTCTAAAGAGATATTATCATTTGTTATTTGCAAACAAGCAAAATCTTGAGCATCTATAATATCCTTCCTCAATTCATAATTCCCTCCTTTGGTATTTAGTTCTTGGCAGCCATAGATAGGAATTCTCATAATAGAAGGTATGCTTCTATATCCTATTTTTTCAAAAGGTGTTTCTATTTCTATTTCCAGAATATATGAATCAGCAGTGGGTTGGTCAGCAGGTATATTTAATTCAAGAATCTCAGAATATGTGTTTCCGTTCACAATATTGAGTCTTTTAGTTACATCATAAATTTCAGATTCACCAATGACTCTCGCAATTACTTGCACATTTTCCATATCTCTTATTGATGTGAATGTAACTTCTATTGGGTTAGCTTCTCCATTATATAATGTAGCTGTCCCCTCTTTATCCATTTCTTTTCCATTAATTTTAATCCTTAAATCTGTAACAATTTCACAAATATTTTCTAGCCCTATAGTGGACTGCCTAAACTTCCAACTACCAGTTAGACATCTGCTCCAAGCAAAATCATCGCCCTGATTATCTTCAATAACCGGAGTCTCATCAATTATCTGGTCCGTATAAAAATGTTTTAAATATAATTTATCCTCTCCGGAATTCATGAACTGCTCATCTAAATGCACTATTGAATATCCGGGATTAGCCCCCTGGATATAATGCCTATCGCCATCGGAGTTTTCTAGGTAACTCACTCTAAGGTCAGCTAATTCAGAATATAATTCTACCCAAGGATCCCCATCACCTTCAGGATTCAATTCAACTTCATTGATCCTTAAAGCATAAGCAGAACCAGTTAAGAGGATCACTGCAAGGATGAATGTAAGCCATCTTGCCTTGTTAAACATATAAACTGAGCTAACTTAACGTATTTAAATGTTACTTTTATCGAGGGATAATACTAATGTCAGCTAGATTTATAAATCTCATTCATATCAATTTAATCAAAGAGGAAAAAGCGTAAAATGACTGTTCTGAAACATTTGCGTTTTTTCCGGCAGCACAAGGATTATACCTGCGGGCCGGCTTCATTAAAAATGGCATTTGATTTCTTCGGGATACATAAGAAGGAAACTACATTATCAAAAGAAGCTAACACCCATAAGAACGGAACTGCCCATAAGGATTTAGTAAGGACAGCAAGGAGGAATGGTTTTTATTGCCACGTCCACGAGAACTCCTGTATCAATGAGATAAGATACTTCATAGAAAGGGACTTGCCAGTCATAATAAATTACAGAGAGCCTTCTTCAGAAGAAGGGCATTATTCAGTTGTTGTAGGGCATAATAAGCATAAGATCATCCTGGATGATCCATGGAACGGGAAAAGGTTTACTTTGAATGTAAACAAATTCCTTAAAAGATGGGATAAAAAATACCATAAGTGGATAGTTGTTTTATCCAAAAAGAAAATAAATATGGGGCAGACTTACCCTCCCATAAAGAAGAGATAAGGTGTTGCTTAAAAAAACAATCGGTAGATATATAGTAGGGAAAGGCCCTGTAGCTTTAGCCCATATAAATTTCATAATATCCTTGTCCTTGGCCTGTTTAACAACTATCTGGGCATTGTTCATAAACAGCTTTGTAAATAATTCTTCAATCACTGGTCTAATATCAGGTTTATTGAGCTTAGTCTCATTCATCTCATATTTTGTATTCATACCATTGCTAAACCATAAAGACAAAAGAAAACTCTTCTCAGCTTCATTAGTATTGTTCATCATCTTTTACTTGATGATGTTCTTTGCTAATGATATCTACACTGTGATCATTATCGCCTTATTATTGACAACCATGCAGACAGTAAGGGTCTCAAGCTTTGGTGTAATGCTAAAGAATAATTCAACAAATAAGGAGCTGACAGAAAAAGAAGGATTGAACTGGACTTTTGTAAATCTCGGCTGGGTCATAGGCCCACTGCTAGCAGGTTACATAGCGAATAAGTTCAATGTGCAGTCAGTGTTCATTTTATGCGCTTCCCTAAGTCTTTTGGCTTTCATGGTCTTCCATATGACTAAATTCCGAAAAGAGAGGTATTATCAGGGAGAACGGATTAATCCTGTAAGGAATTTCAAAAGACTGTTCCAGGATAAAAGAAGGGCTTTGGCTTACACTCTGACAGGAGGATGCCATATGTGGTGGATGTTGATTTATGTATATTTGCCATTATATGCCATAACTTTCAACTTAACAACCCAGAAATTAGGTTACCTTCTTTTGGCAATAGCGTTGCCTTTGATAATGCTAGAGCATAGGTTTAGCAAGGTCAGCCAGATAATAGGTTTCAAGAAGATATTCATGCTAGGATTTACCATTCCTGCTTTCTGCGCTTTGGCTGCTTTCTTTGTAAGCTCTTTCTATCTTCAAGTGGCTTTCTTGATATTAGCCAGCACTGGAATAGCGATGCTCGAACCTACAACAGAGGCATATTTCCTTAGAGTCATCAAACGGGACGAGGCAGCGCATTTCTTCGGGCCTTATGCAACAGCCAAAGATGTCAGCCAGTTCATATCAAAAGTAATACCCGCTTTATTATTGATAGTATTGCCTTTCAAGTTTGTATTCTTAAGCTTCGCTATCTTTATGGGAGTGATGATCGGGATAGCTAGTCTGGTTAAGGATTAATATCCAAACAGTTTCTCATAATCTTTATGGTTCATCCAGTCGAGAATAACTGTGATGATCTCGATCTCATCTCTTGTGACAGAATAAATAAGCCTCCAGCCATTCGGCAGATCATAAATCCAGAGATTATTGATTAAGTACTTATCAATCAGCTTTTTCGGGATAAGGTCCTTCCTTACATTCCTGCCGCAAGAAAAATTATCTTGTATGAATCCTATGGCTCTCTTTATCCCTTTCTTTATAGGATCTTTATCAGACATTTGGTTAAAGACTTTCTCAAGATCAGCATCTACAAAAACTACCTTCTCAGGTTTCACAATTTAATTGCAGGCCTGTCTTTTATCTTCTCAAAAAACTCAGGATTCCAGATATATACTATATATCCATCTCTGTCGTATGCTATTTTGGCAATGCTTTCCAAATATTCCATTATTGCCTGGAATGTCTGCCACATCACTTTTCTTGGAAGATTATTGAAAAGCTCTGTTTTCTTGAACTCTCCGCTATGCTTATCAATTGTCTTCTCAACCATAAATACCGTCTGCAATGTAGGGGATCTCGCGTACCCTGATTTCTTTAGCATATTAATCATATCAATTGATATTATTTAAACTTTCTGCCTTCCTCCTTATTGGCAACAATAAGAAGAGATTTATTAATCAGAGTCTAAGAAATGAGATAGTCCTAATATTAGCTCACGCAGATTAAAACCTCAGATATCCTAGTTAAAGAACATTTAGAGCCTTATTCCATATTCCTCAATGTACTTATCATATTCTTCACTAAATCTAAATTCCATTACTCTCCTAAGCTGAGAGACTGACGTCCTTCCCAAACCGTTAGAAGCCTGCACAAAAACTCCTTTAATAAGATGTTGCGCTTCTTCAGGATAGAATGATATACTTGGTTTTCTTCTTACTTTTGCATCAATTCCTGACCTGCCAACGTAAGAGAATACAAGCTCCTTCTCCGACCCTACATACGCCATGAATGCACCCTTCTGGGCGCTTACTCCGTAATTAGAATGTGTGCTTGCCTCAAAATTTTCATTAAGTGTTGGAAGGGAAAGCCCGTTCACAAACCAAGTTGCAGGGTCTGAAGATATCCCTATGTCGCAACCTGCGTCTGCCGCATTTCCTTTTATTTGACCTAACTTTCTTGTCCATTCAATGAAATGCTTAGCATCGTCCTTCAATTCAGGAATCTTCAGGTTCAATTGTTCTATATATCTCAGGAGAGTCACTAGCAGTTCTCTTTCTGTTGAATGATAAGCGCCCAGATACTGTAAATCTTTTCTAGTTCGTGGTCTATAATGGACTTCATTTCCCAGCGGATCTATTGTTCTATGCGGAGTGTCTTCTTTCCTTTCAATAAGCAGGTCAAGATGTGACGTTCCTGTAATATTATTCCTAAATATCCTATCGCTTCTTCTGTGCTCCCATTTATATCCTTTATCATAAGGATCTTCATTTCTATCAGACAGCATTGCTGCGCCAAGTGTCCCTACGAACTCAAAAATAGAGTCAAATCCAAATTTCTTATAGTCCCAGATTTCTTCAGGTCTCATAACGTAGGTTGACATAAATCCAGTCAGCACATAGAAATCTTCTGGTTCTAGATTGACTAGCTCAGGCCCGTCTTCTCTAAAAATTTGCCAGTGTGTAGAGTCTCTTTCCTGAAATATTTTTTGAAGGCTTGTCATGAAATGTTTCTTTTCTTCATCCGGAAGAGTTTTAAGGAATCCCTCTGTTTGAAGCTCTTTAGTCAATCCAGGTATATCGCGAAAAGACACAAATCCCAAATGAGAAAATTGATTGTTCTTTATAACTAAATCTATTCTATCCTGCAGGCCAGAAGATCTTAACTTTTCTCTAGCTTCTGGAAAAACAACAAATCTGTCCATTAAGGAAGTCCTTTCTTGGATATTATAAGGATTGTTGTTATTTCTTTCTCATAAGCTCTCTCTGATTTAGATAAATTATAACAAGAACTGGCAATATAAATGCCCAGTGGACTAAATAAGTCAATGCTAAACATGCTAGTCCTATGATCGAATACACGATTACTTTTGGATTTGCTTTCATCAGTCACTCACCGCTATCTTGCCCGAATCCAGTATATCTAAGCTTTTAGGCACTATGTTCTTTATCCTAGTCTTCCTTGTCCCTATGTAGAAGCCTTCCTTTCCCTTTTGGATAAACCAGTCCTCTATTTTCTGCCTCCCTATTGGCTCTTTCTCCAAGTATTTGCCAGCCATTAGTTCAAGCATCCTCTCAACTATCACCTTATCCTCAATTGAAGAGGAATCCTCAAATTTAAAATCTTTTATCTCCTGAACAACTTCCCTTGGAACAGAAACCCTAAACCCCTGGCTCTCAAGTTCGTTTAAAAAATCTATCCTTTTTCTCATGCACGCTATTATAAAGCTTGAATCAAGAATTGCTTTCATAATAAAACCAATGATAATCATTTATAAAAAATTATGTATTTTTCTTCCGTAAGATATAAATAAAGGGTAATACTCACATTATATGGCGTATAAATTAGATCTGACCCAAGGGGATATTATTGAGATAAGAAGGGAATTGAATAAAAATACTAATGAGATCATACCTGCCAGAGTAGTAGAAATTGTAACAAATAGGCCTGTGCCTGACGTCGATGAAGAAGTCATAGGCACAGAGGACGACCCAGCTGTAAAGATAGAGATATTCTCTAATGATAATGGAGTTTTGACACCTACAGGAAAATTCGCAGCTTACAAATCAAGTGAACTAAAAAGAATAATGAGAAGTTAGTATCACCTTATTGAATTATATTCTTTTAAAACACCTTTTTTGGAGAAGACTATTTGCCACAGCTGCGTTCTCCTTGCCCTGAATGCCCCTGCACAGCTTAGCAGGTAATATCTCCACATTCTGCGGAATCTTTCAGAATAATTGCTTTTGATATTGTCCCAGTTTTTCCTGAAATTGCTCTCCCATGCCAGTAACGTCTTGTCATAATATTGCCCAAAATTATGCCAGTCTTCCATAACAAAAATCTGTTCATATGCTTTTGCAATCTGGCTTGCAGTTGGGATTTCCCCATTAGGGAAAATATATTTTGTTATCCAGGGGTCATCATATCCTCTCTTGTTTCTTCCTATCGTATGAAGAATAAATAGCCCGTCTTCTTTAAGACACCGATTTGCTACTTTCATATACTCCCTGTAGTTCTTCGCTCCAACATGCTCGAACATTCCAAGAGAGACTATCCTGTCGAATTTTCCATTCATGCTCCTATAATCTTTTAGGAGTATTTTCACAGGCAGCCCTTTGCATCTTCTCTCAGCCAATTTAGCTTGCTCTCTTGAGATAGTTATTCCTACAACATTGGCTTTGTATTTTTCAGCAGCAAATTTCGCAAAGCCTCCCCACCCACAGCCTATATCAAGAACACTCATTCCTTTTTTCAGGCCGATCTTCCTGCATACCAAATCCAGTTTATCTTCCTGCGCCTTGTTTAGTGTTTTGGCATTTTTCCAATATCCGCATGTATAGATCATTCTCTTGTCTAGCATTGCCTCGTAAAGGTCATTCCCTATATCGTAATGCCTTTCGCCGACCTCAAATGCCCTGTTTCTTGACTGCATGTTAAACAATGAGGCCTTTATAATATTCCAGATTATATCAGGGGAAATTTTTATTTTTTTATCCAGGTTCGATCTTAATATTCTATAAATCAATTCATCAGGCCTTTTGCACTCCCATAGCCCATCCATATAGGTCTCGCCCAGCGCCAGGGAGCCTCCAGCCAATACCCTGCTGTAGAAATTTTGGTCATTCACTTTAATATCCCATGGCCTATTCCCATTCACCCTAATATCTGCTAAACTCAATATATTATGAACTTTTGATTCCACGACAATAAAAATGTAAACAACCTTAAAAGCTTTATGAAAAGAATTCTTCCTCAAGGATTTAAGATTAGTATTTTCTCTACAACCAATATATATGTTAAGCAATCTTTCTTCTCATTCATGGCAGATGAAGAAATAATCAAAAGGGAAATAGATCCAACTGACCCAAGAAAGACTCTAGACACTTCTGGCTTTAGGGATGTGACTAGTGATATGAATCCTGCAGAGGAAGAGAAAGAAGATTGGGACAAGGAAAAGGTAAGAGAACTTAGGGAGATACATTCCAAATTAGCAAAGTTATCGACTGAGGAAGGAAAATATCCTCTTATCAATGAGCAGGACATAAAGAACAGGATAGCAAGGATATGCTTGCAGATAATGAAAGAGACTCCACTGGAGAAGAAAAGGATGTTTGACCGCTTAGCAGTATTTTCAGATTTTATCAGCTTTGAATATGGAGATGAACTGGACAATATCTTTGGAAAAATGGCTAAGCTCTATCCTCCTGGTGATGAAGATATGCAGAACCTCTACGATATCTGGGAAGACATTATGATAGATTTTGAGAGTTATTTGGATTAAATTATTTTAGAATATCAGGATGCTCTCTCAAATATCTGTCTGCTCTAAAGATGCTAGCTATAGTGGGCGCACCAGATATTTCTCCTTTGATTGATTTCTCTATAGCTTCATCAAAAGGCATGCAAACTCGTCTGATATTTTCGTTAGAGTTTTTATTCTCTTCGAAAGCAAAATTTCCTGTCACAAGATAAAGGTGTTGTTTCATTGAAATTACTCCTGAGATTTCTCTTATATAGCCTAAGTAAGTCCACTTCCCACCAACAAGGCCTAATTCTTCTTTAGATTCTCTTTTGGCAGCACTTAAATGATCTTCTCCAGGCTTCAATCCTCCGCCAACACTTTCTATACTGACTTCTCTAGTTGCAATTGGAATTCCTTTCCGAGATAAACTTGTCTATTTTTGTCAACTGGAAGGACTGAAACTCCGGAATTTAATTTTACCCATCCATAAATGCCTTCTTCTCCATTTGGTGTTACAACCTCATCTTCAAAAACCTTTAAGCCAAATCTGTTCTCATAAACTGTTCTTCTTTTGAGGATTTTCCACCCTCCATTACTCAGTATATCATCCACATAATACGATCACTTTCCAATCTTAAATATTTATGCGCACTTAGATTGATAAATATTTAAACTATAAATTTATTTTATGGATATGAAAAGATTCCCTTTGGTATTATCTTCTTTAATCCTATTAATCTCAAATATTATTGTAATTTATTTTGCTATTACAAATAACTGGAATATCCTGACAATTGCCTTTGTCTATTGGGGGCAAAGCATAATAATCGGATTCTTTAATTTTAGGAAAATTCTTAATCTAAAGGATTTTTCTGTTAAAAATTTCAGTATTAACCATAAGCCTGCAGAACAATACTCTAAAAAATTTGTTAAATATTTTACAGCATATTTCTTCTTATTCCATTATGGATTATTTCATTTTTTTTATTTTCAATTCCTGCTTAACTCCGGAAAACCACTTGAATTAATGGCTATTTTTACAGGTATTGGAATATTTTTAGTTGACCATACATTCTCTTATTTCTACAATAGGAAAAGGGATATTGCTAAAGTAACTGCCAAAAAGCCAAATATCGGCAAGGTTATGTTCTATCCTTACGCCAGAATCTTTCCATTACATTTCTCAATAGTTCTTGGAATATTCTTTGTACAGAGCACATACTCATTATTGTTTTTCTTGTCCCTTAAGACTCTAGCTGACCTAGTGATGCATATTTTAGAACATAAGCAGGGAACCTTAAGAGGTTGATTCTAAGGCTTTGGTTTAATATAATCTAAACTTCTCGAAAAAGTATAATTTACTCTATTATGTTCATCCCTTATCTCAAAAACACTCGCAAGAATAAAGGGGAAAATCATATCTCATCTATTCCTGCATTCAGTCTGACAGCTTCAGAATTAGCAAATAATACTTATGATTGGCATAAAGAACATCATAAAATTAGATCTTAAAGATATTATTCCCTAATCCGATTCAATATATTCTGCGAGACAGTCTTCGACCTGCAGTTTCCGCACATATTCTTTCCGTTAGATTTACTAATCATATCTTTAGTGAACATCTTGAAGCATCCTTCACACGTGATTGAACAATTCTTGCAGGTCTTTCCAGTAGTTTTAGGGATATGGATATTGCAATAATTCTTCCCGCATTTATTGCATCTTACATTGCAGGAATTGCAGATATTTTTCCCGCAGTCAGAGCAAGTGTTCTTAGTGCATCTCTTGCAGACTATTTCCTTGCAGTAATCGCAGTACTCTCCGCATTCCCTGCATGTCAAGTGGCTTGAATTGCATAATATTATTTCATTGACTTCCTTATTGCACACTTCACAATTAAGTTTTGAGAAAGTGTTATGGAATGGAT